>JANMUI010000516.1:0-6776 GCA_031391405.1 Betaproteobacteria bacterium | reverse complement strand
CAGATCGGGCAAGAGGTACGGTCCGACGGTATAGATGACACCAAGCCGCAATGACCCGGCGAGCGCATCACGCCCGGCCTGGGCAATCTCCTTGAGTTGTGCAACCTCATCCAGAACGCGGATTGCCTGGGCTACCACCCGCTCTCCGACGGCTGTCAGCGTAACGCCCCGGCGCCCACGCTCGAACAACTTCGCACCAAGCTCCTCTTCCAGCTTGGCGATCGCGATCGACAGCGCGGGCTGGCTGACGAACACCTTTTCCGCCGCCTGGCGAAAATTTCGGTCACGGGCAACGGCCACGACGTAACGAAGTTCTGCAAGAGTCATGAAGGGACCTGCGATGTTAGGTATTAATATTTTATATCGTTAATGTAAAACAATACAATTGGATTCATTGAAGGCGGATCGCTACAGTGCCTCCCGTTGAATGCTTGCCGAGCGCTCGACGACAACCACCGAAAGGAAGCACATCATGCAACGACCGGAGATCAAGACGCTGCAAAACCTCGAATCCGCCTTCGCCGGCGAATCGATGGCGCATATCAAGTACCGTTACTTCGCGAAGCTGGCGCGTGAAGCAGGCGACACCGCAACCGCCGATCTCTTCGAGCAAACAGCAAAGCAGGAGGTCGCCCACGCGTTCGGGCATCTTGACCTCCTCTACCCAAAGGCGGAGACGACACCCGTTCGTGCGCTCGAGATCGCAATCGCCGGCGAGACCTACGAGTACACGGAGATGTATCCGGCATTCCGCAAGACCGCGGAGATCGAGGGCAATCGGGCGGCGATTGCGGAAATCGACGAGCAGATCGCGGAATCAAAGGAACATGCGGAGCGCTTCAAGCAGACGCTCGCGATCGCCGCACGACGCTTCGAGGCGCTGGCGAAGGTCGAAGAGCGCCACGCGGGTCACTACCGCGACCAGCTCGAACGCGTCACCGCAGTGGCCGCTTAGCCCATCGATCGATCCCGATCATTAACCCGAGAGAGAACCAACATGTACGAACCGAAAGTCTGGCAGTGCGTCGTCTGCGGTTTCATCTACGACGAAGAACAGGGCCACCCCGCCGATGGCATTGCCCCAGGCACGCGCTGGGTGGACGTACCGGCCAACTGGGCTTGCCCGGAATGCGGTGTCGCCAAGGCCGATTTCCAGATGATCGAGATCGCCTAACGCGGCAAAACGGCAATCCGAGTGGCATCGAGCATCGATATTCAACCTAATATTCCCCGTGGTCTTGCCACGGGGATCAAACCGGGTCCTTCAGAGCGGTTGGTGCAACCACAACGACTCAAGCCTGCCCCGGCGCATCAGCCAACCTCTGATCTGCTCACCCAGCGTATGCAAGTGCACGAGAAGAATGCATGGATGTTGCGAAGCCTGCTCGAGAAGTGAAGGAAGACCGAAGGGCCCGTGCCCCCTTGATATTGGGGCACCGAACAATGCCGGAATCGACCGGGGTCTGTTCAGTGACTATACTCGCGGCCTGCACCTGACCTGATAAGGAACCGAGCCATGCATGCGCCGTTCATCTCCATGTTCCTGTTGACCGCGCTTTTCGCCGCCGCCGCGCATGCGCAAACCGTCGGCGTCGTCACGACGCCGGCCGGCTCGTACGCGAATTCCGCAGGCCAGGCGATCGCGAAAGTGATGGTCGACAAGGCAAAGCTTCGCACCGTGGTGCAGGCGCAAGGCGGCACGGGTTTCGAGGAAGTTGAAACCGGCGCGGCCGACTTCAATCTCACCAATTCGTTCGATATCACGTTCTACACCACCGGTACCGGCGACTACGCGGGTCGCGGCGCCAAGCCCACGATGCGCCATGTCGCGACATTCAATCCCTTCCGCGTCGGGATGCACGTCCGGGCCGATTCGCCGATTCAATCGATTGCCGAGCTCAAAGGCAAGCGCCTCTCGAGCGAATTCAATGCCCAGAAGACGATCGCGCGGATCATCGAGGCGCATCTATCCACCGCCGGCCTCACCTACAAAGACGTGAAAGGCGTACCAACGCCGAATGTCGTGCGCCAGGCCGAGGACTTCAAGGCAGGCAAGGTCGATTTGCTGTTCTTTGCCCTTGGCTCGGCTTCGGTAAAAGACGCTGCGGCCAGCGTGGGCGGTGTACGCGTGCTCGACGTGCAAGCCGACGCCGAGGCGGTGAAGCGTACGCAAGCATTGCTTCCCGGTGCCTACATGATTCAGGTATCGCCCGCACCCGGACTGGATGGCATCAGCAAACCCACCAACCTCATCGCATTCGATATGGCAATGGCGGCCAATGCCAAGGTGTCGGACGATGTGGTGTATCGCACCGTCAAAGCGCTCTATGAGAACAAGGCCGACCTGGTCGCGACGTTCGCACCGCTCGCCGGATTCGATCCGCAGCAAATGAGCAAACCACTCGATAGCGTTCCAATGCATCCGGGTGCGGCGAAGTTCTACAAAGAGGTGGGACTTCTGAAATAAGAAGCGCCCGATTCGCCGAGCGAGCGACGTAACCGGTTACGCCGGCACGAGGCGCCGCCGCCGTTCCCACCAATACAACGAGACGGCCGCGACCACCCCGGCGAGATTGATCCAGCGCCCCACACCAAACGCGATTGCCGGCATGAAGATGCAGATGCCGATCGCCGCATAGAGAATGCGCTCGAGAAAAATCATTGGCCGCGCAGCGTAGCCCATCATTGCCGCCGCGATGAACCACACGCCCACGCAGGCGAGCGCAAAATCGAGAACGATCGAAGCGGGATCGCCTTTCATCAACAGAGTCGTCGAGAACACGAAGAGGAACGGGATCACGAACAACGTCCAGCCGAACGCCATCGCCACCCATCCGGTGCGATTCGGGTCGGCACCCGCCATATTCGCGGCCACGAATGCGGCGATCGCCACCGGCGGGGAGATCATCGACAGGCAACCGTAGTACATGATGAACATGTGGGCCGCCATCGGATCGATGCCCATCTTGATGAGTGCCGGGGCCACCAGGGTCGCCAGCACGATGTAGACGCCGACGGTGGGTAATCCCAATCCGAGAATGATGTTCGCGATCGCGGACAACACCAGCAGCGCGATCAGGCTGCCGCCGGCAAGTAGGACCAGCACGAGCGTCAACGTGAACCCCACACCCGAGTACCCGAGCGCGCCGATCATGACGCCCGCCGCGGCGCCGAGCATGAAGAGATCGAGCGCCGCGGTGCCGGTGTCGCGCACCATTGCATAGAGGTCGCGCCAGCCGATGCGTTTGCCTTCATAGGGAAACACGACCCCGAGCACAAGTATGACGCCGATCGCAAGGAGCCCCGCGACTTCAGGTTCGTAGTTGCCCCAGAACAAGGCCCATACCAGCACGCCGAACGGCAGCATGAAATACCAGCCGCTCTTCAGGACCGCGCCAAGCTTTGGAATCTCTTCCCTGGGCATCGGCTGGATATTGCTTCGCGCCGCCTCGAGGTCGACCTGAATGAAAAGCGCGACATAGAAAAGAATCGCGGGAATTAGCGCCGCCAGCGCCACCTCATAGAAGGGCACTTGCAGAAATTCGGCCATGATGAATGCGGCCACCCCCATGACCGGTGGCATGATCTGACCCGCTGTGGAGGCGCACGCTTCGATGGCGGCCGCGAGATGCGGGCGGAATCCGACCCGCTTCATGAGCGGGATCGTGACCGCGCCGACAGTCATCACGTTCGATACGATATTTCCTGAAATAGACCCGAACAACGAGGATCCGAGGATCGCCACCTTCGCAGGTCCACCGCGGTACTTCCCCATCAGCGCCATGGCGATGTCGGTAAAGAATTTCGCGCCACCTGCCTTGAACAGCACCTGGCCGAATAGAACGTAGACCACGACGACCGTGGCGACGATCTTCATCGTGACCCCAAGCGTCGCCGTCGAATCCCACATCAGGTAGTAGGTCAGGCGTGGCAATGGGATCGAGCGGGCGGCGAATTCGCCCGGTAGCCAACCGCCGATCAGCGCGAGCACGATAAAGCCGATCGTCGTGAGAAAAAGCTCGATGCCGACGGTGCGCCGCAACCCTTCGAGGAAAAGAATGAGCATCACCGCCGCAACGCCAAGCCCTTCCCAGGGATGACGCGACACGAGCTCCGATAATTCCGGGAAACGCACCGCGACATAGATGCCGCCCGCGCAAGCGAGGATGGCCGCAAGAATGTCGTACCAGGGAACCGGGCCGGTTCGCTCGCGCGCCCCATTCGCTGGAACATTCAAGAAGAGGAGTGGCGTCGCGATTGCCAGCAACAGGGCGAGATATTGCTCAGTGTAGAGGGACACGCCAATCGCGCGATACAGATCCGCCGACAGCGCGATCGATGCCAAGGTCAGCGTGACCGCAACGATGTTGACGAGAATGCGCATCTCAAATGGGTGCCGCGAGCTTCGTGTACGTATCGCGCATCAGCTTCACATGATCGGAGGCCGGAATGGCCGGATCCTTTTCCCACTCACCCAGCAACAATGCCGTGTCAACCACCAGGCGGCAGCGCTCGAAGCGCCGTTCCATGAATCGCGAAAGTGCCGTCTCGATCGGTGCATCGGCAGCGAGCTCCTCGGCCAGCACCACCGCATCTTCGATGGCGATACCTGCGCCGGTCGCAAGATGCGGGGTGGTCGTGTGGGCGGCATCGCCGATCAACACGACCCGGCCGCGGTACCACGGGTCGGGGACCAGGAGCGATTCCATTGGGCGATAGTCGACGAGCGCCGGATCGACGATCTGCTCCCGGACCCATTCGAATGTGCCTTTGTAGGGTGCGAGTTGATCGCGCAGGAGCGCAGGCAATTGGTCCGCTGGGAGTCGTGCGCCGCTTGCGATCTTCTGGACGACAAAGAGGAACATCGATTCCTGCGATACCGGATTCAATCCCGGTTTATTCCCGCCTCCATAAGCGAGATACATGCAGTCGACCTCGGGCGGCCGCGCCATCGTGTAACGCCACACGGCAAGGCCGGTAAAGCGCGGTGCCGGTGCATCGGGAAACGCCATCGCGCGAATGTGCGAGTGCAAACCGTCCGCGCCCACCAGCAGATCGCAACGGTCGTGCGACCCATCGGTCAGCTCGATCTCGACTGCATGCTCGTCCTGGCGGTACGACCGCGCAGACATTCCCAAGCGTATGCGAGCGCCCGCCCGTTCCGCGGCTGCGAGCAGGACATCGTGCAGTGCCCGACGTTCGATCGCGACCTGGGCTGGAAACGCCGGGCCGTTCAAGCGGGGCAACTCGATGGCGCCGACTTTCGCGCCTTCCCGATCGAACACCAGCAACTGGGAGTAGCCGAATGAAACCGCGACGCACTGCTCGATCAGTCCAAGCGAATCGAGCGCGCGAAGTGTCGGGCCCGTGAGGCTGATACCGACGCCTAGCACGCGCCAGGCCGGCTGCTCCTCGAGAATATCGACTGCAATCCCGGCCTGCCGCAGACCAATCGCGAGCGTGAGTCCGGCGATGCCGCCACCGACGATAACGACCTTCCGCGTGGATGGCTGCATGCGTTGCGATCTCAGGAAACTAGAAAAGATGAACCACCTGGCACTCGTCGCGGGGTCACGCCTTCGATGTCGCGCCGAACCACTGGTCCGACAAGATCACCTCGACCTGTTTGTTATCCGCCGAAAAGCCATCCATCAGTTTGCCATCGGCCCCGATGCGCTCGAAACGATCGGTGCCTTCACCCGCCGCGCCGCCGACACGCAGCATCACCAGCGGTTCTTCGCTCGTCGCCTTGAACCAGTAGAAGGTTCGATTCGGCAGCATGACGCCCTCGTGTTGGCCGATGGTGCGTTCCTCGCCATTCGGACCATAGAACGTCGCCTTGCCTTGCAGCACGACGAACGTGTGATCTTCATTGGTGTGCGCATGGAGCTCATTCTCACCGCACGAAGCGTAGGTCTTCAACACCACCGTCATCTTCTCGGAGGCCGCGACCGGTGTATCGGTGCGCCCTTGCGTGGGCAACATCGCTCCCAGGCGAAAGAACGAAGGCTGGCCATGCTTGATCTGCGAATTAAGGGTTGCTTCGAGATCCTGTGTGCTCTTTGCGGCGCCATCGACGACAGCATTCATGACGATTTCTCCAGATGGATTGAGGCGAGCCAGAGTGTAGCGAAATCCGCATGGGGCGTTCATCGGCAGCGGGATCGGGAAACGGGCGAAACGCATCCGGGAGCACGGGATCAAGGCGAAGCAGCGGGCACGCCACTTCGCCATTACGATTCCGGCGGGTCAGTCCCGGTATCCCGCCTCGCGCTGGTGGCGAACCCGAAGGATGCGCACGACATCGAATTCCTCATCGTAGCGATTCAAGGCCAAATACCCGGAGCGGCCTTGGGAAATTACCAGCTCCCGCAAATCCGCCCCAACCTTGCGGCCGATCTTGGGATGATTTTCGAGAATCGCAATCGCATCGAGGATCGTTGCATGCAACCTTGTCGCATTCGGCACCTGGTTCTGGAGCAGGAATTCGCCAAGGCGCTCCAAGTCTTCCATCGCTTTCGGCGAAAGGCTTAGCGCCGCCATGCGCGTTGCCGGGGACGAGCGACTTTTTTGCCGGCCAACCGCGCCTCGAGGAACGCACGGGCCTCGCTGAAGTCGATGCCCCGCCCGGTCTTGATCATCTCGTTGTCAGCCTCCGTCGCGTCGCGAACGAACCGCTGGTAGTTCTCGGCATCGTCGACATACGATTGCAGTGCGGCAACCATGAACGCGTGCGGGGATTGACCAACGTCTCCCGCCAATGCATCGATTCGCGC
>JANMUI010000514.1:0-14087 GCA_031391405.1 Betaproteobacteria bacterium | reverse complement strand
CCTTTTCCCGTTTCACGTTTACCGTTTCCCGTTTCCCGTTTCCGGTTTCCCGTTTCCCGTTTCCCGTTTCCCGTTTCCCGTTTCCCGTTTCCCGTTTCCCGTTTCCCGTTTCCCTTCTCCCCTTTCCCGTTTCCCCGATCTCTGTGTCCCCTGCGTCCTCTGTGGTTCATGACTTGCGTCTTTCCACGGCAACGCACGATCACGCGCCAGTCATGCGCTCAAGCTTCGATATCGTCATTGCCGGGGCCGGCGTGGTCGGCGCGGCACTCGCCAACGCATTGCGCGAACTGGATCTCGACGTCACCGTGGTCGCGCCGCCCTCGCACGATCTCGCCTCGCCCGGCGAGCGCGCGCCGATCCGACCGATCGCACTCTCATCGCCGAGTCGCGATGCCCTGGGCACACTGGGTCTTCTCGACGACCATGCCGGGACGCCGATCCGTGCGATCCATGTATCGCAACGGGGCCGTTTCGGTCGCACCGTTTTGCGCGCGGGCGAACATGGGCTGCCCGCATTGGGCTTCGTGTTCGATGCGGCCGAGCTCGACCGCGGCGCATTCCAACGCGTCGCCCCGTGGCACACCGCATCGCGAGTGGTTGGCTGGTCCACCACGCCGGATTCAGTCACCGTTACGCTGGACGACGGCGTCAGCACCCGCACTATCGGCGCCCGCTTGCTGGTCTTGGCCGACGGCGGAGCGCTCGCGGGTCTCGAGACGGTCCATGATTATTCCCAAGTCGCCTGGTTCGGAACGGTTCACACCACGAGGCCCCATGGGAACATCGCCTACGAACGCTTTACCAACGAGGGTCCCCTCGCCTTGCTCCCGTTCGGTGACCGCTATGCCTTCGTATGGGCCACCAGTCGATCAAGGTCCGACACGATGCCTGCGACCGACGATGCGTTCTGCGCCGCGCTTGCCCACATGTTCGGCGAACGACTCGGTCACTTCGATCGCGTGAGCCCACGGTCCCGGATCCCACTCGCATTGAAACGCGAGATGCATCCACATGGTGCACGCATGGTCGCTATCGGCAACGCGGCGCAAATTCTGCATCCGGTGGCCGGACAGGGCCTGAATCTTGGCTTGAGAGACGCACTCGAGCTCGCCAGGACGATTCGCTCGACGCAACGTGAAACATTGGGTGATCCGGCCTTCATTCGCGCCTTCGGGCGCCAACGTTGGGCGGATCGCGCCGCGACGATCACAACGACTGACCTGTTTGCGCGGATATTTTCCAATGCGGACCCCATCGTTTCCATACTTGGAGGCTTTGGACTGACGGCGCTCGATGCATCGCCGCATGCACGCGAATTCCTGGCCCGGCGCATGATGCTGGGAACCCGCGGGATCCCATGAATGACCAGCGTGATTCGTTGCAAATCGCGAAGACGACTGATCCTGATGTCCATTGATCTTTTCAATTCAAGAGCATCGGCGCGTCATCTAAGATTGCTTGTGCGCATCGTTCACGACGTGAAAACATCAATGTGACCGGGTTTGCACAGAGCTGAGATCACGCCGTCGCGCGATATCAACACCATCAATCGACCAACCTGCTGTCGGCATTTTTCAACCACGCAATTCTCCTGTTGCATCGGCGTTGCACACGGCTTCAATCCATATACAATCCGTCCTCCGATTTTCCACCCAACGCTAACTCCCTTCTGCGATGCGCATCGGCACCCATGTGCTGAAGAACAACCTATTCGTTGCGCCGATGGCGGGGGTCACTGATCGACCCTTCCGCCAACTGTGCAAACGATTCGGTGCGGGCATTGCCGTCTCGGAGATGGTCGCCTCGAACGAGCTCACCTGGAACAGCACAAAGACGATGCTGCGCACGAACCACGACGGCGAGGTGACGCCGATCTCGGTGCAGATCGCGGGCGCCGATCCGGGCATGATGGCTCGCGCTGCAGAGCGCAATGTCGAGGCCGGTGCGCAGATCATCGATATCAATATGGGTTGCCCGGTCAAGAAAGTCTGCAACACCATGGCCGGGTCAGCGCTGCTACGCGACGAAGCATTGGTCGCGCGCATACTCAAAGCCGTTGTGCGGGCAGTCGAGGTGCCGGTCACCTTGAAGTATCGAACCGGCTGGGATGCGGCCAACAAGAATGCGTTGCGCATCGCGCATATCGCGCGAGAATCCGGCATTCAACTCCTCGCGCTGCATGGTCGCACCCGCGCCTGCGGGTTTCAGGGGCGCGCCGAGTACGACACGATCGCCGAAGTAAAGGCGCATACCTGCCTGCCGGTGATCGCCAATGGCGACATCAATACGCCGGACGAGGCGAAACAGGTTCTCGCGCTGACGCAGGCCGACGGCATCATGATCGGGCGGGCGGCGCAGGGCCGGCCATGGATATTCCGCGAGATCGCGCACTACCTCGCCACAGGTCAACATCTGCCGCCACCAACATTGAGCGAGATACGCGAAGTCATCGTGCACCATCTGCACGCGCTACACGAGTTCTACGGGCGGGGGCCGGGCGTGCGAATCGCCCGGAAACACATCGCCTGGTACACAAAGGCGTCATTACGGGGAACCGAAACGTTCAGAGAGCGTTTCAACCGCCTGGAAAGTTGTGAGGAGCAGCACCAGGCGATCGCAGAGTTCTTTGGGGAATACGAGCGGAATCCCGGGCTGGATTCCATGCGCCTGTGCCACAAGGAGGAGAGGCTTGCAGCATGAGACATGCGACGCAAAATGAAATCGGCGAATGCGTGCGCCGATCGCTGGAACGCTATTTCAAGGACCTCGACGGCGGCAAGCCATGCGCCATCTACGACATGGTGTTGGGCAATGTCGAGAAGCCGCTGCTGGAGATCGTGCTCACCAGAGCCGAGGGCAATCAGTCGATCGCCGCGGAGATGCTCGGCATCAATCGCGGAACCCTGCGCAAGAAGATTCAGCAGTATCGGATCAAGCTATAACGGACCGCGAACGTTTCATCATGCGCATCAAGATCCGGCAGGCACTGGTCAGCGTGTCGAACAAGACCGGAGTGGTACCGCTTGCCCGCGCATTGCATGCCATGGGCATTGCGATTCTTTCCACGGGCGGCACCGCGAAGCTCCTGACCGCAGAGAATGTTCCGGTCACCGAGGTGGCGGACTACACCGGCTATCCTGAAATGCTCGATGGCCGCGTGAAGACACTCCACCCGAAGATTCACGCCGGCATCCTCGCCCGGCGCGATATGTTCGCGCACATGTCTGCAATCAAGGAAGCGGGCGCCGAGCCGATCGATCTGGTGGTCGTGAATCTCTATCCGTTCGGACAGACCATCGAGCGGCCGGGTTGCACATTGGACGAGGCGATCGAGAACATCGATATCGGCGGACCGACCATGGTGCGCGCCGCGGCAAAGAATTATGCAGGTGTCGCGGTGGTGACCGATCCCGGCGAATACGACGGCGTGCTCGAAGAGCTTCGCTCCAATGAAGGCGCATTGGGGCTTCCAACGCGCTTCCGGCTGGCACGCAAAGCGTTCGATCACACCGCAGCCTACGATGGCGCGATCAGCAACTACCTGAGCGCACTGCGGAATGCGGAGACCCTATCTGGGAATGCAGACGCTGCATTGAGGAATGCAGACACTGCATTGGGGAATGCAGACGCTGAATTGGGCGATGCAGGGGCCGCATCGAGGAATGCAGACACTGCATTAGAGCATGCCGCGGAGCGCGCCGAATTTCCCGATACGCTCAACCTGCAACTCCTCAAGATGCAGGATCTGCGCTACGGCGAGAATCCGCATCAACGCGCGGCGCTATACCGCGATGCGCTGCCCGGCGCCGGAACGCTCGTCCGCTATCGGCAATTGCAGGGGAAGGCGCTGTCGTACAACAACATCGCCGACGCGGATGCCGCTTGGGAATGCGTAAAGGGCTTCGGCGCACCCGCATGTGTCATCGTAAAGCACGCCAATCCGTGCGGTGTGGCCGAATCGAACCGCCTGGAGGATGCCTATGCCGCAGCATTCGCGACCGACCCGACTTCCGCGTTCGGGGGCATCATCGCATTCAATGGAGCGGTCGATGCGTCGATTGCACAGGCGATCTCGAAGCAGTTCGTTGAAGTCCTGATTGCCCCCGAATTCGATGCCGGTGCACGGGAAGTGCTCGCGGCAAAGCAGAACATCAGGGTGCTCGAGGTGCCGTTGCATCATGGCATTGCCGGTTTCGATTTCAAGCGCGTGGGCGGCGGGCTGCTGGTGCAAACGGCCGATGCGCGCAATGTCGGCCCAGTCGATTTACGCATCGTCACCCAACGCGCGCCCACGCCGGCCGAGAACGCCGATCTGCTGTTCGCATGGCGTGTGGCGAAGTTCGTCAAATCGAATGCGATCGTATTTTGCGCCGGCGGCCGAACGCTTGGGGTCGGAGCCGGACAAATGAGCCGCGTCGATAGCACCCGGATCGCGGCCATGAAAGCCGGTAACGCCGGACTGTCATTGCAGGGTGCAGCGGTGGCGTCCGACGCCTTCTTCCCGTTTCGCGATGGCTTGGATGTGCTCGCCCGGTCGGGCGCCAAAGCCGTCATCCAACCCGGCGGAAGTGTCCGCGATGATGAAGTGATCGACGCCGCCAACGAGCACGGGATTGCGATGGTCTTCACGGGAGTGCGCCATTTCAGGCATTGACCATCGCATGAAAGCCCTGGTAATCGGCGGGGGCGGTCGCGAACACGCATTGGCGTGGAAGCTCGCGCAAAGTGCGCGCGTGCAGAAGGTGTTCGTTGCGCCGGGTAACGGCGGCACGATTGCAGAATCGCATGTGGCCAGTGTGCCGATCACCGACATCGAAACGTTGATCGCGTTTGCAATACGCGAGGAAATCGGATTCACCATCGTGGGCCCCGAGGCACCGCTCGCGGCCGGCATCGTCGATCGTTTTCGGGAGCGGGGGCTGCGCATCTTCGGTCCCACGCAGGCCGCCGCGCAACTCGAAAGCTCGAAAGACTTCGCAAAGCGATTCCTCGTTCGCCACGGCATCCCGACCGGTCGGTACGCGACCTTCTCGGATCCCGTCCCGGCGCACCGCTACATCGATGAAAACGGCGCACCGATCGTCGTCAAGGCGGACGGCCTCGCCGCCGGCAAAGGCGTCGTAGTCGCGACCAACGTGGCCGAGGCGCATGCAGCGGTCGATCGGTTCCTTGTCGATCACGCGATGGGCGCGGCAGGCGCGCGAGTCGTCATCGAAGAATTTCTCGCCGGCGAAGAAGCGAGCTTCATCGTCATGGCCGACGGCAAGAACGTGCTCGCACTTGCGACGAGTCAGGACCATAAACGACTCTACGACGGCGATCAGGGTCCGAATACCGGCGGCATGGGGGCCTACTCGCCCGCGCCGGTCGTCACGCCAAGCGTGCATGCGCGGGTTCATCGCGAGATCATCCTGCCGACCATACAGGGCATGGCCGCCGAAGGAATTCCGTATTCGGGTTTCCTGTATGCCGGATTGATGATCGATCCGAACGGGCATGCGCGCGTGCTCGAATTCAATTGCCGGCTGGGCGACCCGGAGACCCAGCCGATCATGATGCGGCTCAAGTCCGATCTCGCAGAGCTCATCGAGCAGGCGATCGATATGCGGCTCGATCACACCGAGGTGCAATGGGACCGGCGTGCAGCGCTAGGCGTTGTGCTTGCGGCCGGCGGCTATCCGGATGCACCGCGCCACGGCGATACGATCAGCGGGTTGCCCGCTGCCGCCGACGATTTGCAGGTGTTTCATGCCGGCACGTCAGTCGATGGCGAGCGGCTCGTTACCAGCGGCGGCCGCGTACTCTGCGTCACAGCGCTGGGCGAGAGCGTACGTGCGGCGCAGAAGCGCGCGTATCAGGCGATCGAATCCATCCGGTTCGACGGCATGCAATATCGCTCCGACATCGGGCATCACGCGATACACCGTTGATGCCGTGAACATCGACGCGGTCCGTTCCTATTTGACCGAGCTGCAAGCGCGCATTGTTGCCGCGCTCGAGACGATCGATGGCGCCGCGTTTCAACGAGACGCGTGGACCCGAGACGAAGCAGCGAGCGCCACCGCGTCGCCCCTCAGGGGATGCGGCGCGGGATTCGTCATCGAAGAGGGCAACGTCTTCGAGCGGGGAGGTGTGAATTTCTCGGACGTACAAGGAGACCGGCTGCCGCCGTCGGCGAGCGTCGCCCGACCGGAATTGGCGGGCCGCGGCTTCGAAGCAATGGGCGTCTCCCTGGTGCTGCATCCACGCAATCCATACTGCCCGACGGTCCATCTCAATGTGCGCTGCTTTGCCACGACCCCGGACGCCGCCGGCGCGCGGCACTGGTGGTTCGGCGGTGGCATGGATCTCACGCCGTACTATGGTTTCGATGAGGACGCGCGCCATTTCCATTCGACCTGCAAGAGCGCGCTCGATCCGATCGATCCGGCGCTCTATCCCCGATTCAAGGCATGGTGCGACCGCTATTTTTTCCTCAAGCATCGCAACGAGCCGCGCGGCATCGGCGGCGTATTCTTCGATGATCTGGTCGAAGGCGGGTTCGAACGCTGTTTCGCGATCACGCGCGCGGTAGGCGATGCATTCATTGCGGCGTATGAACCAATCATCGCGCGGCGCCGATCCCACGCGTATGCGGAGCGCGAACGGGAGTTCCAGCTCTATCGGCGTGGGCGCTATGTCGAATTCAATCTCGTGTTCGATCGGGGCACGCTGTTCGGGCTGCAATCCGGCGGTCGCACCGAATCGATCCTGATGTCGATGCCGCCCCTCGCACGCTGGCGCTACAACTGGCAGCCCGAACCGGGGTCAGCGGAGGCCGTGCTCTATTCGGAATTTCTGCGGCCGCGGGATTGGGCTTGAAACTGCTTCGCTAACGCGCTCAAAAAATCGACACGGAGGATTCGGAGGGGAAGAAGGAGGAAATGGAGGACGCACGGATTTCTCATGCAAAGTGATCGTGAGCGCATGAACCGGCCCGTTCGCGTTTCCTCCGTGAACCTCCGTGAACCTCCGTTACCTCCGTGGTGAATTTCTGACGCACTGGATGCTTCAACACGACGAGTTCCGTTCTACGCCGGCAGCCCCGGGTTGGTCGCGGCACGATAGTGCTGGTGCGCATCCGATTGCTTGCCGATGCGCTCCAACAAGCGTGCGAGCTCGATGTGCGCGGTCTTCGATTCGTCCTGCGAAAGGCTCGCTTCAAAGTAGCTTTGCGCCTTGCCCCATAGCTCCCGCTGCACGCACAGCCGGCCGAGCGTGAGGAGCAGATGTGCATCCCGTGGGTGGCGCTCCAGCCATCGTTCGGCAAGCTCGATTCGCTCCAGTGCATCGGTATCGAGGCATTCACCGTAGGCGAGCACCAGCTCGTCGTTCCATTGATGCTCGATCGCATTGCCCAGAATGACATGCGCGGTCCGACAGTCGCCCAATCGCATGAACAGGCGCGCCGCGGTCAGCGCGACTCGCGGCTCGAATTTCTCGTCGTCTTCGACGCCTCGCCAGAAGTGCCGGATGCTGTCCGCATCGAGTGACTTCTTGCGTAGATTCTCGACGGTCGCGGTCAGCGAAAGCTGCCTTGCGGACTCGCCGGTGAGCACGCCGCGTTTTTCGAGCAGCCGGACAATCCGCAAGACCTCGTCCCAATTCTGGAGCCCTTGCTCGGCCCGCAACAACATCCGCAAGGTCGAGACGTGGCGCGGTCCGGAACCCTGCAGGTCATGCAGGATCGAACGCGCTTCCTCGAAGCGCCGCTCATCGAGCAGCAGCTCGGCTTGCGTCGCGAGCCGCGCATGGCGGGATTCGCCGACCACGCCTTCCGCACGAGCGAGCCATGCGTCACGCTGCGTGGCGTCGCGCATGAAATGCGCGGAGCGGGCCGCGATCAGGGCAGCGATTCCGGGTGCCTCATCCAGCTCGTAGGCACGCGCCGCCATTTTTTGCGCACGCCCGTAGCGCCCTTCCAGATAGGCCTGCCACGCGGCGCGCAACGCCACATGCGCGCGGGTACTGCGCTGGCGCCGCCGAAACGCCGCAACATAGGAGGGAAGGCGCAAGGTATGCATGACCAATCGCAGCGCCGAGTACACCAGTGCGAACGCGGCTACCAACAGGATCAGCCCCAACGCAAGTGAAACCTCGATTCGCCACGGCGGTGCGACGATCAGCACATAGCCCTCGTTCACGCGTGCGAGCAGCGCAAGCCCGACCGCGAGCGCGGCGACGACGAGAAACCAGACGAGTCCGCGCATGGTTTCCGCCTAGGAGTCTGCGCGGAAGAGCGCGCACACTCCTCTGGGAAGACGCAACTTTTCAGCCGAACGACGCTTTACAAACAAAATTAGGTCCATTTCACGGTTATTGTTTGGCGCATTTGCGGTAATAAAGGCACGTAGCGTCTTCCATCAGGAATCTGCGCGCTCTGCCGCGCAGATTCCTAGCCCCGCTTGTCCACGCTTACCTTGAAGTTGCGGATCGCAACCAGACTGTCGGCGAGCGTTGGAAGTTCGATGTTGAGCGTGGTCGTGGCGAGCTGGTCAACGGTTGCAAGCGTACTGCTCACCCGCTTTTGTCGAACGTCGAAATAGCGGTTCACCCAACCCGCCGCGATCTTGAGATCGGCACGAAAGACCGCATCGTTTCGCTGCATCAAGGCGAGTCGTGCATGCATCAGCCGAAGCTTGAGATTCTCGCGCAGGAAGTAGCTTTGCTCGGGCATGAGAAGGCCCTGGTCGGAGTCATCGAGGCGCTGGACGCGGATCAGTTGCTTCACCTCGCTCCAGACCACCCCCGATAGTCGCGCCCAGAAGCTCTCGTCTGCCGGCCGCTCCTCGGCGGTGGGTTGCGGACGACCATCCGCGAGCAGCGCGAGCTCATCGATACTGCTGGTCACCTCATCGAGGCGCAAAGTGAGTCCGGGTAGATCGACGGATGGGAGCGCTTTCAGCCGGTCGATGTCCCGGTTGATCACCTTGCGCAGCGGAATGAACTGGGGCCGATCCGAACGCGCCAAGCGGGCATCGGCTGCCTGCAACGCAACGAGCGCGCCCTGGATGTTTCCCGCGAGCTGCAGTTGTTGCGAGGCAAGCGCGATGGTCTGCTCGATTTCCGTGAGTATCCATTCGTCGCGGCCACGCGCGAGCTCCTGATAGAGCTGCTCGAGGGCCACCTGGTGATTCTGCGAGTCGGTGATCTTGCCCTCCAGCAGAGCGAGGCGCGACTGCGAATCGCGCACCGCGTCCTGGGCTTCCCTGGCCACCAAGCGGTTTTCCCGCACTTCGAGCTCGGCCATCTGCACGCGGCGCGCCACATCATCGCGGATGCGATTGAGCTCGCCATTGGTGTTGTACCAGACGAGCGCAATGAGCGCGATTGCCGCTCCAACCGCAATCGCGAGCGGCTGCGAATAGAAAGACGGCTTGCGAGCCACCGCAGCAGGGGATGCGGCAGCTTCGTGTTCTGACTCCGACATCGTACGTTGCTCGGGGGAAGGGAAAGGAATCTGCGGGCTTTTGGAATCTGCTCGGTCCACCCGCAGATTGGCAGACTGGTCAAAAACGCAGCCTTATACTCTAGCAAAAAAGGTGACGATCGCCCGTACGATCGCTTCATCGCCGGTCGCCGTTTCAATCACGTCCGTCAGATGGTGCGCCCGTGCTGCGAGCGCGATGCGGGGATGCGGGACGAACAGCGGTGTTCGCTCCAGCAAATCGGGATTCTCGGCAAAGGATCGGTGCAAATTTCGAACGCCTTCGCTCGCGGTGCAGATCACCGCGTGGATCCGCCCGGCTCGCCATTGTTCGACCAGGGCGCGCGCGTCGCCGCGAGGATCGCTCCGCGCATACACCTCGGCAATCTCTACCACGGCGCCCCGTTCGGCAAGCATGCGTGCAAGCACGTCGCGACCGCCCACGCCCCGCACGATCATCACGCGCTTGCCGAGCGGTCGGCGCAGGACTTCCATCTCCAGCAGGCCTTCGCTGTCGAAGCGCTCGCCAGGCATCAACACGCGAGGAATGCGCGCCGACGCTAGTGCCTTCGCAGTGGCTGGCCCGACTGCGATGGCATCGACCTCGTGCGGCCATCCGGACGGTGCGAGCGCGAGACCGAAGGTCACGGCGTTGGCGCTCGTGAAGATCACATGATCGAAATCCGCAAGTCGCGCGAGCACTGCGGCAGCTGGTGCGACATCGTCAACGGGTGTGATGGCGATGGTTGGAAAAACGACGGGATCGCCGCCCTGTGCCCGGATCAGATCCACGAGCCCCGCGGCCTGCGCATGCGGCCGTGTCACGAGAATGCCGCGACCGCCCAGCATGTCAGAGGATTCTGCGCGCGCTACGGCGCAGAATCCTTATGGATGACGCACACGCAGGTTGTTCTATCCACATACCGGCAGCCCGGAAGCGGCGCTGCATCTTGTCGATCTAAGGATAGCTGCCTCACCCATCAGGAATTTGTGCGGTCTTCAGCGCGAACGCCTAGCGCATCGAGAATCGCCTTCGCGCCGCGTTCGCGCAAATCGCCGGCAAGTGCATGTCCTAGCATTTCCGGCTCCGATGCCGCGCCCTCACGCGCTGCGCGAACGACCTGCTTGCCGTCCGGGGCGGCGACCAGACCAACGATCCGCAAGCGTTCACCGTCACGGATCGCGTGGGCACCGAGTGGAATCTGGCAGCTACCTCCGAGGCCACGACTCACTGCACGCTCGGCGCGGACGCAAAGCGCGCTGTCCTCATCGTCAAGCCGACTGATCCAGCCCGCAATGCGGGGATCGGCGGTCGAGACCTCGATGGCCAACGCGCCTTGTCCCGGGGCGGGGAGGCTCGCCTCGATCGACATCGCCGTACGAATCCGTTCGGCCAGACCCAGGCGGGTGAGCCCTGCCACCGCGAGCACCGCCGCATCACAGGCGCCAGTGTCGAGTTTGGCGAGACGCGTATCCAGGTTGCCGCGCAATCCGGCAAACCGCAGGTGGGGAAACCGCGCCCGCAGTTGCGCTTCACGTCGCAGGCTCGAGGTACCGATTACCGCCCCGTCAGGCATCGCTTCGGGCGAGGCGTACCGGTTCGACACGAAGGCATCCCGCGGGTCCTCGCGGGCCGGAATCGCTGCGATCGCGAAGCCATCGGGCAAGGTCATCGGGACATCCTTGGCCGAATGCACCGCGAGGTCCGCGCGCCCGTTCGCCATCGCGATTTCAAGCTCCTTGACGAACAGACCCTTGCCCCCGATCTTGGATAGCGAACGATCGAGCACTTCGTCGCCGCGCGTCGACAGTGGCAACAGTTGGACGTCACAGGCTGGATATAGTGCCCGCAAGAGTGCCCTGACATGCTCGGCCTGCCATAGGGCGAGGCGGCTTTGTCGCGTAGCGATGATGAGTCGCGATGGACTCGATGAGCGATCGGTCAAACTGGTCAAACTGGTCAAACGAGGGCGTCCGGAACACAGATCGCGTTATTGCGATGGGTGCAGTGGCAAGCATGCATAGGCAGAGACGAAAAATTTTAGCACGCGATCACTCTATGGAAGAGCGGTTTGCCGCCACACCGAAGCGGATCATGAAGGATCAATGACCGCACGAAGGATCGATGACGGCGATCGGCGAGTAATCGTCCCCTCGGTGCCGGCCATCAGGAATCGGCGCGGTCCGCCGTGCGGATTCCTAAGCGGTCACCAGGCTCTTCACCGCCGACCATTGACGCCGGCTCACCGGCAAGCGGTCTTCGACGCCATGCAGCATCACCGCCCAACCCGCGCTCTCGCCATCCGGATCGGTCGCCCGCTCGAAGCCTTTGATCAACCGTCGCGCGACCAGACAAGACCGGTGGATCCGCACGAATACGCCGCCAAATTCCTGCTCGAGCTGGGTGAGTGATTCTTCGACCAGGAATTCGCGCTCCTTGGTCCGCACCGTCACATATTTGAGCTCGGCGCGCAGGAACACGATGTCCATGATCGGCACGAGCGTAATACGCCCACGCTCGGACACGGACAGGTAATGACGCGGCGTGTTGGAGGACGCGCGCTCGAATTGCTCACGCTGCGCCGGACCCGCGGTTGCCGCCTTCTGCAGGGCTGCCCGCAAGCGCACGGCACGCACCGGTTTCAACAGGTAATCGAGCGCGTTCAGCTCGAACGCCGCGACCGCGTACTGGTCGTGCGCGGTGGTGAAGATCACCGCCGGCGGCCGCTCGAGCTGCATCGCATGCCGCGCGAACTCGAGACCGTTCATTTCAGGCATATGGACGTCGACCAGCGCCACGTCGGCCGGTGTCGTGGCGAGCATGATCAGCGCCTCTTGACCGTTTGCGGCCTCACCCACGACCGTGGTCGCGAGATCCATCGACAGGTCGCCCAGCACCTCTTTCAAACGGGCGCGGGCAGGGGATTCATCATCGATGATGAATACGCGGACGGGAACGCGACTCGAGCTTGTCGTCATCCTTCTTTTACCTCCTTACGGGATCGTCGATAGGGCAGATCCACGTGGATCTCATACCGATCGCCGACCGTGCCACTGGTGAGGGTAGCCTCCGCATCGAAGTGCAATGCCAATCTTTCTTTGATATTGGCAAGGGCGATGCGGTTGCCCTGACGGTGTTGATGTTGGGGATGATAGGGGTTCGCGAGCCGCATCGCCAGCCGATCGTCGCGCCGGACGATATCGATCTCGATGATTCCGGGCCCCTTGCCGGGTTCAACCCCGTGATAGACCGCGTTTTCGACCAGCGGCTGGAGAAACAACGGCGGCACGAGCGCATGCTTTGGCGCGCCGTCGATGCGCCAGTGGATGACGAGGCGATCGCCCAGACGCAGTTGCTCGATGTCGAGATACCCGCGCACCAGCCGGATTTCGTCCTCGAGCGTCACCAATTGTCTGCTGTCGGCCATTAGCGTGCGGAACAGATCGGCGAGATCCTCGATCACCGCCTCCGCACGCCGCGGATCGGTGCGGATCAGCGACAACACGGCGTTGATCGAATTGAACAGGAAGTGGGGCCGGATGCGGGCCTGCAGCGCCTGCAGTCGGGCTTCGACGAGTGCCGGTGACAACGCGCGGCTCCTCATGCGAAAATATTCGAGCATGAACAGCACCCCGAGCGCGGCGAATGCGAGCGCACGGGCGAAACCGAATCGTGTGGCGCCGGCATCGAAGGTCGAGACGAGACCGAACACGAAGGCGGTCACCAGCATGACGAATAGCGTAATCAACACCACCGCGAATTCGTAGCGCAGTGGTGCAAGCTTGGCGTGACCGATGTAGAGGAAAATCAGGCTGGCAGCAAGGATGGGCTCGACAATCGCCGCCTTGGCAAGCGCCATGGGTACGAGTTCCGTATCGGTCTGACTGGTGACCGCCACCGCGAACAGCATCGCCACATTCACGATGACGAGCACGCGCCCGATCACTCCGGTGCTGCGGAAATCAGGGAGCACGTCGCTCGGCACGCCGGTTTCGGAGTCCATTCGCCGTCGGGTAGGGTTGAGATTAGCGCTAGAATCCGCGGTTCGAAACATCACCACCGGGGCGGTGGCAAGCCTCTTCCGCAGAACGGAATCCGCAAGCATACCGAAGGGAATCCTGGGTGCCCCGACGGCCACGGTCCTTCGGGCCATTGTGCCAGCGTGCCCGCGGCCCTTCGAAGGAACGTTTGCGGTTCGCATTGTCTTCCCGACTTCCCCCCTTATCAAGGCGTCATGGCCCTTCCCCCGGAAAACCCTCACACGCACGGTGCATGGTCGGGCCGGTTCGCCGAACCCGTATCCGAGCGGGTCAAACGCTACACCGCGTCGGTCGGTTTCGATCGACGCCTCGCGCAGGTCGACATCGAAGCGTCGCTCGCCCATGCGCGGATGCTCGCGAAGGCGGCCATATTGTCGGGCGAGGATCTGCGCCAAATCGAAGGCGGGATGGCGACGATCCGCATGGAGATCGAGGCCGGGACATTCGAGTGGTCCCTCGAAGCCGAAGACGTGCATCTGAATATCGAGCGCCGGCTCACCGCGATCGTGGGAGACGCCGGCAAGCGCCTGCACACCGCGCGTTCCCGCAACGATCAGGTGGCTACCGACATCCGCCTCTT
>JANMUI010000554.1:0-7261 GCA_031391405.1 Betaproteobacteria bacterium | reverse complement strand
GCCCCTCCGCCCCGTCTAGCGCGCTGGTCCCGCGTCCACGCCACCATCTGATTCGCTTTCATGGCGTGCTCGCACCCAACGCTGCGTTGCGCGCCAAGATCATTCCGAGCCCGCCCGAGCCTGCGACCGGAGACTCGTGCGATCACGCGCACGCGCAGGGAGCGCAGGCGCGTATGAGTTGGGCGAGGCTGCTCAAACGGGTGTTCGACATCGACATCGAACGCTGCACCCACTGCGGCGGCACCCTCAAGATCATCGCCGCAATCGAAGACCCGCCCGTGATTGCCGGAATTCTCGCCCATCTGGGCCTGCCCAGACGGGGGAGGGGCCCTGTCTTCCCTCCTCTTCGGGCGCCGCCGCGCGCACCGGCGCCCCGGTTCGATCTCTTCCAAGCGGCTTGATGGTCAAGCGAAGTCCGGTTCTGCAACAGCGCCGAGGGCCCGGCTCGGCCGTTGCTCGCCCCAGCGTTCAGGCTGCGTCGAATTCCGCCGATGCATCGGCCAAGCAGTCCCCGCAGCCGAATACAATCCCTATGCCAAGACGCCTGTTGAGTGGCGATTGACGATTCGCCCGTACGGCGATAGATTGACCGTTCTCGAAAAAGGGCGTTTGAATTTCCTATCCTCCAACCTGCAGAAGATGGCGGGTCACACTCGAACACAACTTTACAGTGCTGCCGCCGTGAGCCACACAGGGCGGTAGGCCCGACCCCCAGATGGCCCTCTAATTAGGCTACGAACGTCTGTCTAGATCAGGTCTTGCACAAGCTGCGGACTTTGCTGGCACGCTCACGCGGAACAGCGAACACATTGCGCTCGCCTTGCTTGCCAGGACAAGAGCTGGCGAGGTCAATCTTCTCAATCTCCTGCGGCACGCCATTGTCACCGAGGACAAATAGCTCGTAGCCGAGCTGTCTGAGCTGCGCCGCCACTGCGACGCCATTCTTCTCGCGCGCATCACTGAGCCGGGCAATCTCTGCGCTGGCGAGCTCGCCAAAGTAGTCCCGACCATATGAGCCGTCTTGGAAATGATCATAGCCAAGGACTTCGCAAAATACTGGTGCGCGAGTGCGTTCAAGCGTCTTACGCAGCCCGCGAAGGACCGAAAGCTCGTGTCCCTCAACGTCAATCTTGAGCAAGAGGACCTCGTTGTCAGGCAAATGCGATAATTGCGCATCTCCCGTCGAGACGACGACGCGCTGCTGAAACGAGTACATTTCAGTTGGAGACGTGCTTGTGTCCATCGTCGCCCCCACCCAACCAGCCTGGCCGGTGTGAAGCACGGCTGTGGCTTGAACCTCGCCAAGCGCGATCGGCAGGATTGAGGCCTCGGCAAGGGCATTTCGCCGAATTAGCGCAGCGACGTATGCGGCGGCTTCTGGGTCTGGCTCAAAGCCGATGTACCGATCCGCCCCTGTCGAGAGAAGCGCGAGTAAGGACTGGCCAATGTTCGCGCCAATGTCGACGAACGTGCCTCTTGCGCCGATTGATGTGGCGATATGGATTGCGTTGACAAGCTCTGCGCTCGTAGGAGAGAGATTCGATCGTCCGAGTCCATTCCGAATCGGTATAGCGATTGGCTTGCCGCCGAGCGAACGCTTGGAGTAGATGCTTACGCGCTGGTAGCAGCGCCATGAGCGTAATGCCGCGAATTCCAGCAGATAGTCTAAAGTGCGCACAGAGTTGCCAATGTCAGCCGTTTCCGGCGGTGGGCGATTCTAACGCGTAGAAGTCTGAGCCCTGCCACTGCCCGCGGCGAATACTGCTTTGCCAATATTTGTCAGAAACCAGCCTTTCGGGTCTCCTGCACCGCTGGCGCACTTGCCGCTACCTGCAATGGAACAGTCGCGTCCGAAGGCGCCGTCTGAGGTCGCCCCATGGCCGCCGCCAAGGCAAAGTAGAGGGTGAAGAAGATCGAATTCGGCGGCGATCTCCGAATAGGAATTGTGAACGGCATGATAGTGAAGCGTGGTTTCCCCGTGAGCTGCTGTTGGCAAGAAAGTACGCCCAGGGGAAGCGCGCACTGGTGGAGCGGGTGTACCAGGAAGTGTTTCTTGGTCGCTGGGATCAGGAATGGGAGCGTCTGATCGAGAATCGCGCTGGCCGTAGACGAAACACTGGAAGCGACCCCCAGCATGTTGCGCCGCCTGCTCCACACAAACGACGCGCGACCGGCGTAGCGTGTGCGACGGTAGAATGCTTTGACTGCCGGGAAAAGAGAAACGGGAAACGGGGACGAGGGACGAGGGACAAGGGAAACGGGACAAGGGAAACGGGACAAGGGAAACGCCAAACGTGAATGCGTCAATCATCCAGTCGGTCGAAGCGCTTGCTGCGGGAATTCCCGATGGCGCGAAGCTCGCCATCCCGGGTGACGATCGTGGCGTGGCGATGGCCGCTACCCACGCGCTGGTGCGCCGCGGGGTGCGTGATCTGCATCTGGTATGCGTCCCCATTTCGGGCATTCAAGCCGATATCCTCATTGGCGCAGGGTGCGTGCAGACTGTTGAAACCTCTGCCGTCACGCTAGGTGAATACGGCCTCGCGCCGCGCTTCACCGCGGCGATCAAGGCGGGCCATCTGCGCGTTCTCGATGCAACCTGTCCCGCCATTCACGCCGCGTTGCAAGCCACCCAGAAGGGACAGCCGTTTGTCCCGATCCGCGGCCTCTTGGCAACCGACGTCCTGCGCTACCGCCCCGACTGGAAAGTGATCGACAATCCGTTCAACGTGGGCGAGCCGATCGTGCTGGTTCCCAATATTCAACCGGACATCGCGCTGTTCCATGCGCCGCTTGCCGATCGCGATGGCAATGTTTTCATCGGACGCAAGCGCGAGCTGCTAAACATGGCACATGCCGCGAAGCAGACCTTCGTCACCGTCGAGCAGATCACGAACGAGAGCCTGCTCGCGGACGAGGGGCGGGCCGCCGGGGTGATCCCATCGATCTACATCTCGCGTGTCGCGCAGGCGGCGCGCGGTGCATGGCCGCTGCGATTCTGGGACGCCTATGCCGAAGACGAAGCCGAGCTCACCCGCTACGCCGCGATGGCCAAGTCGGCGGACGGATTCCGCGACTGGCTAGCAATCTGCGCGCGGCGCGCAGATTGCTGATGGTCAACGCTATCGGTCTTCATTAGCCAAAGGGCGCCAAACAGTGACAGCAACGGAACTAGCCCCCGCGAAAATTCGGCTAATTGAACAATTGCGTCAGCGCGTAGGAATCTGTGTGCTACGGCGCGCAGATTCCTGATGGTATGAGCTCGACCGCACTGCTGATTGCGGTCATCGCGAAGTTGCTGGCCGCCTGCCGTCATGTGGCGGTTGGTGCGTCCTCCCCGATACCCGGATCGGCCGCACTACTCGCGCGTCATCGAGCGAACGGCGCGATGCGCGTCACGGTGCTGGGCTCGATGCGCAACAACGCCTTCACCAACGGCGGTGTCGAGTTGTTCGATCTTGCCGCGCAAGGGCGTATCGACGCGTTTTTCCTTGGCGGCGGACAGATCGACGGCGAGGCGAATATCAATCTTGTCGGCACGGGCACCTACCCGCAGGTCGATGTGCGCTGGCCCGGTTCATTCGGATCGGCGTACCTTTATTTTCTGGTGCCACGGGTCATTCTCTTTCGCGAAGAGCACACCCGCCGGGTCATGGTGCCGAAAGTCGATTTCGTGAGCGCGCCGGGTGTGAGCGATGCCCGCGTCTATCGTCCCGGTGGCCCCCATGCGCTCGTGACCAGCCTCGCCCACTTTTCATTCGACAAGGCGCGCCGGCGTTTTCGCATCGAAAGCGTTCATCCCGGCCACACGCTCGAAGAAGTCATGGACCACACCGGATTCGCATTCGACCAGCCCGCGATCGTGCCGGCCACACCCGCTCCCGATCCGCAGACGCTCGCGTTGATTCACGGACCGGTCCGCGACGAAATCGCTGAAGTCTATCCGCGATTCGCCGCGCATCTCACCGCTGGAACTCCAGCATGTACTGATACGGCAGATCGTCGTAGTGGCGCGTGAGCCGAAACCCGGCGCGCGTGAATTCATCGATCACCTCCTTCTCGGCCAGCTTCATCGCGACCGGCGGACCGACGGGGAGGTCCCGTTTATGGAAATCGACGATGACGATGCGGCCGTTCGGTCGCAGGCCCTGCCGCAGCTTCGCGTAATACGCTGGCCGATTCTCGATGTGATGCAACACATCGCAGATGAATATGGTATCGATGGATTCCGGAGGCAGGCGCGGATCATCACGTGCCGCGAGCACGGGAATGACGTTCGGCGGCTTGGCGCGCGTGATCACCTCAAGGAGCGCCGCATCGATGTCGACGGCGTACACCGACTTCGCTACCGGCACGAAGCGCCGGGTGAAATAGCCGGTGCCGGCGCCAATGTCGGCGACAACTTCATCGGGGCGCAGTCGCAGGGCCGCGATCACTTGGCCCGGTCGCTGCCACGCATCGCGATCGGGGTTTTCAAGTATCCGCTCCCATTCGGCTACCGGTCGCTCGCGATGATGATGCGCGGTGCCTGCATGACAGCCCGCGAGCAAGGCGGACATGGCGATCAACAACAATGCCGGACGCATGGGTGCTCTCTCCTTTGCAGTTACGGAACGCAGGTCTTGATCTGCGATACTGGTACTTTAGCGCTGAACGCGACTCCAAAGAGGCGATGATGAGCGTGGTGAAAGAAGGCGCGTTGCTGTGGCAACCTGACCAGGACCAGCGCGAGCAAAGCCAGATGACGCATTACATGCGCTGGCTCGCGATGAAGAAGGGTCTCAAGTTCGACTCGTATCAGGCGCTCTGGGAATGGTCGGCGACCGACATCGAAGGCTTCTGGGCGTCGCTCTGGGAATATTTTCCGATACGGGCGTCCGCGCCGTACCAGTCGGTGCTGAATTCACGCCGCATGCCGGGCGCCAAATGGTTCGCCGGCGCCAAGCTCAACTACGCCGAGCATGCGTTCCGCTACGCCTCATCGAGTCACCCGGCCATCATCGCGCAGTCGGAGACGCGTGCGCGGACCGAGATCGATTGGGACACCCTCCGTGCGAATGTTGCATCGGTGGTCGCCTCGCTCCATGACATGGGCGTAAGGGAAGGCGACCGGGTCGTCTCCTATATGCCTAACGTGCCGGAAACCGTCACCGCGTTCCTCGCCACGATCAGTCTTGGCGCGATCTGGTCGAGTTGCTCCCCGGATATGGGGGCGGGCGCCGTCATCGATCGATTCAAACAGATCGAACCAAAAGTCTTATTCATCGTCGATGGCTACCGGTACGGCGGCAAGGATCATGACCGGCGCGCCGTGGCCGGCGCTTTGCAGGCGGCGATGCCCTCCCTTCAGCATGTCGTGTTGCTGCCGTATCTCGACCCGCACGCGACCGCGTCCGGCTTTCGCAACGGCGTGACATGGGAAAGCATGCTTGGCCGCAGGGTCCCGCTCCGATTTGCCCAACTCGAATTCGATGCGCCGCTTTGGATCGTGTATTCGTCCGGCACGACGGGGCTGCCGAAAGCGATCGTCCATGGCCACGGCGGCGTACTGATCGAGCACCTCAAGACGATGTTGTTGCACAAGGACATGCGACCAGGCGATCGCTTCTTCTGGATGTCGAGCACCGGATGGATCGTGTGGAACCTCCTGGTGAGCGGCTTGCTCGCCGGATCGACCCTCGTCCTCTATGACGGAAATCCAGCGTATCCCGACTGGAACACCCTATGGCGCCTGGTGTCGGAAACCCGAACCAATGTGTTCGGCGCCGGCGCGGCGTTCTTCAATTCATGCATGAAAGCGAACCTCACGCCCGGCGCGACATTCGATCTCTCCGCATTGCGCCAGATCGGCTCCACCGGCTCACCACTCACCATCGAGAACTACGCATGGGTCTATGCATCGGTGAAGCACGACGTGTGGCTCGCATCGATCAGCGGCGGCACCGATCCGGCGGCGGGCTTCGTGGGCGGCTGCCCGCTGCTGCCGGTGACCGCGGGCGAGATGCAGTGCAAGTATCTCGGTATGGCGGTCCATGCGTACGACGACAGCGGCCGATCCGTCGTAAATGAAGTCGGCGAGCTCGTGGTGAGCGAACCGTATCCATCGATGCCGCTTTATTTCTGGAACGATCCGGGCGGGAAGCGGTATCAGGAAAGCTATTTCGAGATGTATCCCGGTAAATGGCGTCATGGCGATTGGATCCGCTTCACGAGCGATGGCCGCTCCGTGATCTTCGGACGCTCCGACACGACCATCAACCGCTTCGGCATACGCATGGGCACGAGCGAAATTTATCGCGCGGTCGAAGAGATCCCGGAAGTGCTGGACAGCATGGTGGTCGATCTCGAATATCTCGGGCGCGAGTCCTTCATGCCGCTGTTCGTGGTCTTACGCCCGGGGGTGGGGCTCGATGACGCGCTGAAGGCGCGTATTAAGGAAAGCATCCGCCAGCGCGCATCCGCCCGATATCTCCCAAACGAGATTTATGCGGTGAGCGATATTCCGCGCACGCTCACCGGCAAGAAACTGGAATTGCCGGTGCGCAGGCTCCTGCTCGGACAACCGCTCGATAAGGTTGTTAGTGCTGATGCGATGGCCAACCCGGGATCGCTCGCGTACTTTGTCGAATTGGCGAAGACGCTGAAGACGTGACGAGCAGTCGCCGCGACCGGCGGCTCGGCAAACACCGTCATCGCGGCTAGTTCTCCAGCTCGGCTTCCTCCGCCACCAGCACACCACCGGAAAACGTTCCCTTGACCTTTACAACGGTGCCGGCCGTTGTGGTGCTGGCAGGTCTAACAGCTGCAAAGAATGTCTGCCGGGATAACGGCCCGTCATTCAGATCCTTGAACTGGACACCCCCGTTGATGAGGTTCGCCGTGATGCCAAGCAGCACGAGGGTGGACAGCCCTTCGTCTTCCCCAGTCACGATCGCCTGAATGACATCCTTGTTGCCACCGGAAGGACTGCCATCGAGTCGCTCGGCGACGATCGCACCACCCGGCTCGACATAGCCGCGCGCCTCGATCCGCGTGCTGTTGACCGCAACCCACGACAGGTTCGCGCCGGCGCTGCCGCAGCCGGTTGTGCTTCCGCCCGCAGCGGGACGCACATCGGTCGCGTCATTGACCTTCACCGTCTTGCCAAGAATCGTTACCGTGCAGGCACCGAGATCTCTAGCGGTTACCGGCCCGGTCACGATGGTGCGGACGCGCCGGAATGAAATCTTCTCGACGACCAGGACGCCATTGCTAATGCGCC
>JANMUI010000509.1:0-2221 GCA_031391405.1 Betaproteobacteria bacterium | reverse complement strand
TAGCGCTCGCCCCATTGATCGATGCCGCGAAAGATCGTCGCCGGCCATTGGCTGGTGCCGCCGATACACATGATGTCGCCGCGCATGCGCTCATCGATGAACAGCATTTTCGACAGCACGTTGTACGCGGGATAGAGCGAGATCTCCATCGCCTGGACGGGCGCGGTCGACACCGATGCGGGAAATGTCGCGCAGGTAAACGTACCCGGCGTTGGGTCGAAGTCGACATGGCGCAACGCACCACCGATCGCGAAGTACTGATCCCAGCAGAGCAACTGGTTGAGGGCCACCATGATCGCCCCGCGCCAACCCGAATAGGTGGCGTTCATCGCACCGTCCTGCTCCGCGGTACCTTCATTTTCGAAGATGAGCCGGTTGCCCTTCTTGCGCAAGGTCAGCATGACCTGATGCGTGCGGCGATCGCCCGGGCGGCAGCATTCCACATACGTCCGATCGCGCCAGATGCCATCGGGGAGACGTTTCAATTTATCGAGAAACGCCTTCTCGCTGTTGGTGAGAATCTTCTGCATGACACCCTTGACCACTTCCGGACCGTAACGCTTGATTAGCGCGAGAACGCGGTCGCGCGCGGTCATGTTGCCGGCGAGTTGCGCGCGAAAATCCAAGGCGACGGCATCCGGCTTGCGTGAGGAACGCAGATACATTTCCTCGATGTCGCGGCGGATCTCGTTGTTCTCGATGATCTTGATCGGCGGAATGCAGATGCCTTCTTCAAAGGCGTTTTCCGCCGAGCCGCAGAATGACGAAGGCGTGATACCGCCAATGTCATATTGGTGCAGGCAGTTGGTGACCCAGCAGAACAACTCGCCCTTCCAGAACACCGGGCAAATCAGCATCACATCCTGCTGATGCGCCGCGCCCACCCATGGATCGTTCGCGAGAAACATGTCACCGTCGCGAATGCCGGGGTTGTCGCTGCGATACTCGAGAATCCATTTCACCTGCGTATCGGTCACCCCCGACATGTATTGCATGTAGGGGCCGAAGTACACGAACTCGCCGTCGGCGGTGAGGATCGATGGATTCAAATCGAGCGCGTACATGGCCACCGGTGAGCCCGAGATGCGCTGAATCGTCGCGCCATGCTCTTCGTTCACATGCCAGAGCGAATGGCGGATCACCTCGTAGGTGATCGGATCGATGTCCTTGTCGAATTTGGTGTGCAGCTTCAGCTTGCTCGAGATATTGAGTTTCTTCGGCGGCACATAGCCGTGGAGCTTGCCGTCAAACTTGACGTCCTTCATCTCGCTCACTTTGGGCATGGTGTGTCTCCTAATTGAAGGTGATTTCGAAGTTGCCGTAGGCGTCGACCTTGAGGGTGCGACCCGGGTGCACAACGACGTTGGTCTGATTGGTCTCGATCACGCAGGGTCCCTTGATCTTGTTGCCACAGAGGAGCTTGGCGCCATCGAAGATCGGCGTCTTCTGGGTCTTCTTCAAATCGGCCCAGTAGATGTCGCGCGTCGTAAGCTTCGCCTGCTTGGGGATCACGCCGCTCATCGATTTTGCTTTCGATAGCTTCGGACGCTGCGTCGGCGAGGTCGCACGAACGCGCATCGTCACGATTTCGAGGCGCGCGCCTTTGAAGGACGCGCCTTTTCCGTAGAGCTGCTCATAACGCGTATAGAACCGCTGCCGCAGCTTTTCCCATGCCGCAGGCGACAGGACCGCCTGGTTATCGGTCTTTGAACCTGCCAGGCGACCTTCCGGGATCATGATCTCGACCTCGTTGATCTGGCCGCGATGCCGCATGTCGAGCGAGAAACTGAACCTGCGCCGATTCTTCGGGATGCCGTCTTTCTCCATCTGCGATTCTGCGCGTGCCTGCAATCCGTCGAGCACGCTATTCACTCTGGAGGGCGTAAATGGCGAACCCTGAATATCCACCTGTTCGTATACATGCAGGATATCGGCCGAGGCCGCACCAAACGCACACCAAGTCGAGGCGATCTCACGCAGCGGCACGATCACCTTTTGCACGCCGAGCTCCGAACCGAACACGCTCGCATGCACCGGGCCCGCCCCGCCGAACGCGTACAAGACGAAATCGCGCGGGTCGTAGCCCTTCTCGACCGTCATCTTGCGAATGATGTCGGCCATCTTGAACTCGGCGATCTTCGCGATCCCGGCCGCCGCCTCGTTGAGCGACAGCCCAAGCTTGTCAGCCACGCTCTTCACCGCTGCGATCGATTTCGACTTG
>JANMUI010000532.1:0-6394 GCA_031391405.1 Betaproteobacteria bacterium | reverse complement strand
TTCTATACGCGATCGCAGCGGGTCGAACCCAATCGATACCCTTGACCGGAAGTATCTTCAGACGGAGGTGGGACGCGGCCGCCTGGACATTGCGCCTGACACTGACGCCGATCAGATCGGAACCGGCGACGGCTCGAATCTTGAGCATCACCGAATCCGAGACGAGCGCAATCCGCGGTGCAGTCAGGCTGTGTTCTTCAAACGCCTGGCGCAGTAACAGCAATGTCCCGAATGCGCCTGCCGCCGTGATCGCCCACCGCTCCTCCACAAGTTCAGCAAGCGATAGCGACTTGCGCTTGGCCAGCCGGTGGTTGGCGGCAGCGTACACGATGAATTCATCCTCCCGAAACAGCTCCTGGGTGAGGTCCGGTTGAGGGAACCGCTGGACGTGCATCACCGCGATGTCCAGATCGCCCTTGCGCAGGGCCGGCAGTAGGGCGTCGTTGTCGAGCACGGCTACATTCAAGCTGACCTTGGGCGCTTCCATCAACAGCCTGCCGCATGCTTCGGGCAGAAATGCTTCGCCATTTGAGGGACTCGCGCCGATGCGCAAGTGTCCCGCTCGTCCATGGGCGAGGTCTGCCACCTCGCGGGCAAGATCGTTCCGGGCAAGCCGCAGTCTGCTCACATGCGACAACAGCGCGGCGCCCACCGCGGTCAGCTCGACGCCTTTGGGCGTTCTCTTTACGAGCTTTGCCTGCGCCGATTTTTCAAGCCGGCGCAGGCTCATGCTCAAGGCAGGCTGACCCAATCCCAACGCTTCTGCCGCGCGTCCGAGATGGCCGTGCTCTGCGACCACTGCAAAGTATTCGATATCGCGGAGATCCATGCGTATCAACCCGATTGATGACGATGCAATTATCGGACAATTGCATCAATACAATCCGGCTGTCAATATCGCCCATCGCGTGCACTGGCCGCGAAGCCAATCGAAATGAATCGGAGGATGTCATGCTCGGAATAGGAAGAGTTGCAGCGGCACCCTTGATTGCGGCGATCTTCCTTGCTGCCGCTTCAGCGTCTGCACAAACCCATTCGACGAACGCAGGGCAGGCCTATCCGGCCAAACCCGTACGCATCATCACCGGTGGCGCCGGCATCTTTCATGACGTTGTGACACGACAACTTGGCCAGCGGCTGAGCGAGCGCTGGGGCCAGCCGGTCGTGGTGGAGAATCAACCTGCAGCCGCTTTGACGATCGGCACCGGGATTGCCGCGAGAGCGGCGCCCGACGGGTATACGCTGCTGATGTCAGACCGTTCAGCGCTTGCGGTCGCCCCGAGCTTGTACAAAAGCCTCCCGTACGATGCGGTCAAGGATTTCTCGCCGATCACGCTCGCGGCCCTGACGCCGAACATGCTGGTCGCGCATGCATCGGTCCCGGCCGCCACCCTGGCCGAATTCCTCGAATATGCGAAGGAACAGCCGCATGGCCTCCATTTCGCCTCCGCCGGCCCCGGCACCAACAATCATATTGCGATGGAACTTCTGAAGCACGCGACCGGTGTAAATGCGGTGCCGATCCACTACAAGGGAGGCGGTGCATCGACCCTGGCAATCCTGAGCGGCGAAGTCAAGGCGGGATTCGTATTTCCCAACAACCTGCCTCACGTCAAGGCCGGAAAGATCAAGGCGTATGTCGTCACCGGCAGGCAGCGTTTCCCTGGAGCGCCCGACATTCCGACGGCCACCGAAGCGGGACTTCCCGGATTTGAATTGGAATTCTGGATTGGCATGCTCGCTCCTGCGCGTACGCCCCCCGCGCTCATCGCCAAGCTCAATCACGACATCGGCGAAATCCTGCGCACGCCCGAAATGCGGACTATTTTGCTCGCGCAGGGCGCCGAGGCCGCGCCCGGAACGCCGGATGAGTTCGCGGCATTCATCCGCAGCGAATCGGCGAAGATGAAGAAGTTGATCGAGCTCACCGGCATGCGCGCGGAATGAGCACGCCAGCAGACCACGACAATGAGCGTGCGCGATGAGCGCGGGGTATGTTCTTTGAGAGACGAGTCCTACTCTCCGTTCGCCCTGAGCCTGTCGAACGGGTGAACGCAGGCATGACTTTCGACTCTGCCCGAGCGTGAAGTCTCCGAACCTGCGCGTTCATCCTTCGACAAGCCTGTCCTGAGCCTGTCGAAGGGCTCAGGACGAACGGGCAACCATGTCCGGCATCCACCGCTGATCCCCGTGACAAGACCACGGGGAATCTCAAGTTGAAATATAGGACGTCGGCGGCGTTTATCCACACCGCCAGAACTGTCGAGGCAACCGCGCCATGCGCTGCATTGCGTCATCTATACTTACTCCGCGTGCTGTCCAACAAAATGGAGGAGAGATGACGGGCATCGTAAGGACGCAGCTTGGCCGGATGACTTGTCTCGTAGCGCTATCCGTCTCAATTACCACGGGTGCATTCGCCCAAGGCTATCCGAACAAACCGGTTCGCATCGTCTCGCCCTTCCCGCCCGGTGGCAGCGCCGATGTGCTCGGCCGTGCGGTCGCCGACAAACTCACCGAGGCGTGGCGTCAACCGGTTCTCGTCGAGTCGCGCCCCGGCGGCAATACGATCATCGCGGCGAACCATGTCGCCCAATCCGCACCGGATGGCTACACGCTCTTTCTGCCGATCGATTTCACGCTCGCGTTGGCCAAGGCGCTGTTCGCGAAGCTGCCCTACGATCCCGATCAGGCTTTCGCTCCCATCTCGATGCTGGCGACCCAGCCGCTCCTGATTTTCGGCAATCCGCAGAAACTGCCGGCGCAGAATTTGCAGGATCTGATCAAGCATGCGAAGGCCAATCCCGGCAAGCTCAATGTCGGCGTCGGCGCCATCGTGTCGCAGCTCTTCTACGAAGCGATCAAGGCGGAGGCGGGGGTCAACGCCGAGGTGATCAACTATCGCGGCTCGCAACCGACCACGGCGGCGCTGGTCGCGGGCGACGTGAACTTCGCCGTCGATGCGCTGCTCACCCATATGCCGTTCATCAAGGAGGGCCGGACGGTCGCGCTCGTGGTGAGCTCGAAGACGCGCATGGCGCAGCTTCCGCACACCCCAACGGTTGCCGAGCAGGGATTTCCCCAACTCGAAACGTCGTCGTGGTTCGCCCTGGTCGCGCCGGGACGCACCCCGAAAGACATCATCGACAAGGTGAATGCCGGGGTCAGTGCAGCGCTCGCAATGCCTGACGTCCGTGCGCGCATGAACGAGTACGCGATGACAGTGGCATCGAGCACACCGGAAGAATTGCAGGCGACGGTCAAGGCGTTCGAGGATAAATGGGCGCCGGTCGTGAAGCGCGCCGGTCTCAAGCTCGACTAGTCCATCATCGGAGCTCAATCATGCCAATCCGTTTTCCGGTTCCCCGCGGCGCGTGGGATACGCATTTTCACGTGTTCGAATCCGGCACGCACACCAAGCCGGCCGCCGGAGCGGCGTACGCACCCATGGACGCACCGTTCGAGAAACTCGACCTGATGCACCGCAGGATCGGCATCGATCACGGTCTGGTCGTGCAAAGCACCGCGGCGGCGGCGAACAACGACGCGCTGATCGGGCTCCTCGCCGCGAACCCGCGCTTGAAGGGTGTCGTGCGATTTACCGATGCACTCGATGATCGCGAAATCGAGCGGTTACATCATGGCGGCGTGCGCGGTCTGCGATTTGCCTTCGCGAGCTTCATGAAGCAACCGCGCGTCGAGCGTGCCGTGTTCGAACGCGCGATCGCCCGCGTCGAACCGTTCGGCTGGCATGTCAAGGTGCACGTGCAAGGCGAAGATCTGATCGAGCTGGCCGACTGGTTCCGGCCGCTCTCGCTTCCATTCGTGATCGATCACGCGGCGCATTTGCGACCCGGTACCGGGCCCGATCAGCCCGCTCTCAAGTTGCTGCTCGAGCTCCTCGCGCGCGAGAATTTCTGGGTGCTGATGTGCAACTTCGATCGATGGTCGGACAACGGGGCACCAGACCATGCGGATGCCCTGCCGATGGCACGCCGCGTTTTTCATGCAGCACCGGGGCGCTCGATCTGGGGCACCGACTGGCCGCATCCGATGTATCGCAATCCAGACCATCCGGGCGAGCCACCACCCGATCCGATCGATCTGCTCAATTTTCTTGGCGAAGTCGTCGAGCGGGATGCGGGACTGCTCGAACAGATACTGGTTAGGAATCCGATCGCCTTGTTTGGTCGCTGAGGGGAAGCAAGGGGAACGTCGCGCTTCGTTTTCGCTGTGCTGAGCCCCTCGACAAGCTCGGCGCGAACGGCTGCGTTGCGTAAGGCGGACATTACCCTTTAATGCCGTTACCGCAACCGGTGCTCATCGCGAACAAGGTACTGGACGGGCTCCCCCATGATCGCCCGCCGGCAATTCTCCGCCGCGCGGCGGAGCGCCACCGGGCGAGATCCGGGCACGGACGCCGAGTTGTGCGGCGAGGCGATCACGTTCGGCAGGGACATGAACGGATGGTCCATCCGGAATTCTCCGTGGCGAATCGGCTCTACCCACCAGGCATCGATGCACGCGGTGAAAGTCGGCCTGGCTTGCAGGTGCGCGAACAAAGCGGCTTCATCGATGATTTCGCCCCGCGCGAGATTGACGAGGATCGCATCGGATTTCATCAAAGCAAATTCTCGCGCGCCGAACAATCGGGTGGTCGACTTTGTAAGCGGTGCGCTGATCACCAGCACATCGGCGGCGGCGAGCATTTCATCGAGTTTGTCCGGCGTGCCGACCCAGTCCAACAGATCATTGCCGCGGCCGGAACGATTGATGCCGTGCACACGCATGCCAACGCAACGCATGATGCGCGCCACCGCAAGTCCAATGCCGCCAAAGCCGAAGATGGCGCATATGCCACCCGCCAACACGCGATTCTCTTTGTGCTGGTGAAATTCACCGCGCGCGATTGCGTAGTGCTCCACGAGGATTCGCTTCGCCGCGGCCAGCACCATGGCGAGTGCGTGCTCGGCCATCGGCGCCGCGTAAGCGCCGCCATTGGCAGCCACCGCAAGTCGAGGCGGAAGGGATGACAGCGGAAGATAATCGACGCCGGCGGTCATGAACTGGAGGAGCCGCGCATCGCCGATCAGCGCGACCTCTTCGGCTTTGAACCCGGTGAGATTCCAAGCCAGTACAACATCGGCCGCTTGCACCGCTCTTGCGCGATTTTCGGGCGCAAGATCGGGCAGACACACCACGTCGGCAACCCCGCCCAATGTCTCGATGACAATGCTGCGTGCCGCGGCATCGAGGGGAAACGCAACGACCAAGGTGCTGCGCATTGCCGTCACTCCTAAACGGCCACCGGTACAACGTTATCGTTTGACGCCGGCCATCTGTTCGAGGACCGCGCAGATCGATGCGGTATCTTCCAGCGCGTGACCCGTGCTCGCGCCCGCGAAGTAGAACTGGGAGGCCGCGGTGAATAACGGCGTGGGGCATTGCAGGTCGGCCGCGAAGTCGCTGATGATGCCGATGTCCTTGAGATGCGTCTTCATGCTCGCGGTGGCGGGCTCGTAGCGGTTCTCCACCATCATCGGTCCGCGTATCTGGAACATCCGTGAAGTTCCAGCGCTATCGACCAAGGTATCGAACACGAGGCTTGGCGGGAGCCCCGCCTTCATGCCGAGCACGAGTGCTTCGGCAGCCGCCAGATTGTGGATCGTCACGAGATGGTTGGCGATGATCTTCATCTTCATGCCGTTGCCGAACGGACCCACATACTTCTGGATGCGCGACATCCCGCCGAACACCTGGGCGCAACGCTCGAATGCGGCCTTGTCGCCTGAGCCCAACACGACGAGATCCTTCTTCGCCGCCTGCGCACCGGTGCCACTCACCGGGCAATCGAGCAGGATCTTTCCCTTGGCCGCGAGCGCGTCATGGGCGCGCTGCTTTTCTTCGAGCGGGAACGTGCTGCACTCGATCACGATCTGACCGGTCTTGCTGCTACTGGTGATGCCATGCGCGCCAGCGGTGGCTTCATGGAAGGCCGCGATGTTGGGCAGCGAGGTGATCATGATCGGAACGCGATCGGCGACATCGCGCGGCGAGGTGGCGCGGGTCCCGCCGGCATCGGTCAACGCCTTGCAACCGGCCTCTGCAACATCGAAGCCCGTGACCTCGAAACCGTCCTTGATGAGATTGCGCATCATGGCCGAACCCATGATGCCGATACCGATGATGCCGACCTGCTTGCTCACCTTTCATCCTCCTGGTAGTGAACGATCCGCTTCCCGGATGCGTGAATCCCCAATGTTACGAGCATTCGATCGCCGACTGTGCGAAAGCTGTGCACGCGCCCAGGCGGGAAGACAACCGTCATACCAGGCTCCAATGCAACGATCTCCGGCTTTTCACCACCCACGAACCACGCTTCGCCCTCGCCTTC
>JANMUI010000448.1:0-14205 GCA_031391405.1 Betaproteobacteria bacterium | reverse complement strand
CGCAAGGCATCGAATACCATCCGGACATGGTGTCGCTTTCGACCAAACGCGCGGCAGAGGCCGGCGTTACCGCGAAAGCGAAATTCATGAAGGCCGACATCTTCGAGAGTGATTTTTCGAAGGCGACTGTCATTACGATGTATCTGCTGCCCGAGCTCAGCTTGCGGCTGCGTCCGAAGCTGCTCGAAATGAAACCCGGCACGCGTCTGGTCTCACACGCCTTTACGATGGGTGAGTGGGAGCCCGATGAACAGGCAACCATCGAGGGCCGCAACGCGATGCTCTGGATCGTCCCGGCCAAGACGCAGGGCAACTGGACGTTGCATCCCGCCGCCAATGGCAACGCGTCCTACGATGTCGCGCTGACGCAGGAGTTTCAGAAGTTGTCGGGGACGGTTCGTCAAGGTCAGCACTCGGCCAAAGTCGAGGATGGGCGCGTGAATGGCGAGCTGGTCGCGTTCAGCTTCGTCGATGCGCGTGGCGGCAAGCAGCGCTTTGCCGGCAAGGTCAGTGCGAATCGGATGGAAGGTTCGCTCGCGGGCGGAAACGTCACCGAGATGAAGTGGATCGCTGAGCGGAAATAGGCGAGCCATCGCGTGACGGGCGCTCGGCCGTGATCGACGAGAATCTTTGTTTTCTCGACGCGGTCGAGCTCGCGCGCTTGATTCGCGTGGGCGAGGTGTCGGCATGGGAAGTCATGCATGCCCATCTTGCCCAGATCGAGCGCGTCAATCCGCACGTCAACGCGGTCGTGACCCTGGTCGCCGATCGGGCGCTTGCCTGGGCGCGCGATGCTGACGATCGCCGCGCCCATGGTGCAGCGCTTGGGCCCTTGCACGGATTGCCGGTCGCGCATAAGGATCTGATCAATACGAAAGGCATCCGCACGACACTCGGATCACTCGTCTTCAAGGATTTCATTCCCGACGATGATCATCTGATCGTTACCCGGCTGCGCGACGCGGGTGCGATCACCTTGGGCAAGACCAACTCACCGGAATTCGGTGCCGGCTCCCAGACCTTCAACAAGGTATTCGGGGCCACGCGCAATCCGTACGACCTTTCGCGCACCTGCGGCGGTTCCAGTGGCGGCGCGGCCGTGGCCCTTGCGTGCGGCATGGTGCCGATTGCCGATGGGAGCGATCTCGGTGGCTCGCTTCGGAATCCAGCAAATTTTTGCAATATCGTCGGGATGCGCCCTTCGGCCGGTCGCGTACCCGCCTACCCCAACGGCAACGCCTGGTATTCGCTCAGCGTGTTGGGGCCGATGGCACGAACCGTGAGCGATGCGGCGCTGATGTTGTCGGCCGTCGCCGGACCGGATGCGCGTTCACCGATCTCGTTGGAGTTACCCGGGGCGACCTTCGCGCCGCCCCTCGATCGGGATTTTCGGGGAACGCGGATTGCATTTTCCGCCGATTTCGGCAAGATCATTCCGGTCGAGCCGGCGGTTGTGAATGCGATTGCGCCGCACCGGTCGACATTCGAATCCCTGGGTTGTGTCGTCGACGAGGCGGTGCCTGATTTCACTGACGCGAACGAAATTTTCGCGCGCCTGCGGGCCTATCAGTACGAGAGCAATTTCGGCGCGCTGGTCGATCGTCACCGCGACCTCATCAAAGACACGGTGATCTGGAATATCGAAGAAGGGCGCAAGCTCTCTGGTCCCGACATTGCCGAGGCGGAGCGCCTGCGCACTGTTCTGTTCCGGCGCGTGCATGCGTTCTTCGAGCACTACGCATTTCTTGTCCTGCCGGTGAGCCAGGTGTTGCCGTTCGATGTCGATACGCCCTATGTGAAAGCGATCAACGGCGTGCCGATGCAAACGTACATCGATTGGATGCGCTCCTGCATCTACATCACGGTGACAGGGCATCCGGCGATATCGGTGCCCTGCGGATTCTCGCCCGATGGATTGCCGGTGGGCGTGCAGATCGTCGGCCGTTATCGGGACGATCGCGGCGTGCTGGAGCTGGCGTACGCGTTCGAGCAGGCGACGCGGGTGGGGGAGCGGCGTCCTTCAATCGCTCTCTAAAGCGTACCAATTTCTAAAACGTACCAATGGAACACGGAGGACGCAGAGGAGAAGGAGGAGGGCGCGGAGGCAATGGCATTGCAACGAAATTCCGTTGGTATCGCCGATCTGTGATCATCCTCGCCTACGGGATCGACGCCCAAGAATCCGTTCGGGGTGAGCCCTCCGACAAGCTCAGGACAGGCCCGTCGAAGCCCCGCCTGCGAAAACGGAATAATCCATCTGTCCCTCATGAGCCACCCGCTGCCGTTTCTTTCCGCTGACGAGATTCATCGCGCGCTTGATTTCCGGTTGCTCACCGACCGGCTTGCCGAGGCGTTTCGCGTCGGCGCAGAGGTGCCGGTGCGGCATGCGCATTCGGTGAACGGCGCGGGCGATGGCAAACTCCTACTGATGCCGGCCTGGCGCCCCGATGAGTCGATCGGCATCAAGATCGTCACGGTGTTTCCGGGCAATCGTGCGCATGGGGTTCCTACCGTCGGCGCCCTCTACATCTTGCTGGATGGTGCGACCGGACATCCGGTGGCGTTGCTGGATGGCGAGGCGATTACACTGAGGCGGACCGGCGCGGCATCGGCGCTCGCCGCGCGCTACCTTGCGCGACCCGACGCCCGCATATTGCTCGTCGTGGGAACCGGCGCATTGGCGCCCTTCATGGCGCGTGCGCACGCTGCGAATCATTCGTTTGATCGCGTCCTGGTGTGGGGTCGTCGAGGTGAGCGTGTCCGTGCGCTCGTTGCGCGACTCGCGGCGGACGGTCTGCCGGCGGAGGTTGCCGATGATTTCGATGCCGCAATCGCGGTGGCCGACATCGTCACATGCGCGACCACATCGATGGAGCCCGTTATCCACGGGCACCAACTGCGTCCGGGCATGCATCTCGACCTGGTCGGCGCGTTCACGCCCCAGATGCGCGAAACGGACGACGCCTGCATGGTCCGTAGCAGTGTTTTCGTCGATACCCTTGCCGGCGCGCTCAAAGAGGCCGGTGATCTCGTGCAACCGATTGCAGCGGGGACGTTTTCGCGCGGGCAGGTGCAGGCTGAACTGGCCGATCTTGTGACCGGACGTCATGCCGGCCGGCAGCGTGCCGACGAAATCACGCTATTCAAATCGGTCGGCACCGCGCTGGAAGATCTGGCCGCGGCTCGCCTCGCCTTTGATCGGCTCGTGGCATAGCGCGTTTGGCCGCCGCGCATCGGCTAAATCAAGATCGCAACCGCCTCGATTCCAACCGTCATGCGCCGACCGTCGCTGCGAATTCCCGAAACACCTTGACGAAGTGATCGGGTTTTTCCGTCTGGGGCAGATGTCCGCATGCCGGCACGATATCGATCCTTGCGTGTGGAATCAGTTTCTTGAACGCCGCGGCGTATCCGGATGGGAGAATCTTGTCGCTGTCGCCCCACACGATTTGGGTTGGGACCTTGATCCGGTGCAGCCACTTGTGCAGATGCGGATCGAACAGGCGCGGCTCCCAGGCGAGCTTAGCGGTGGTGTGATAGTTCTTGATTGACACCTCGACCTGTTCCGGCGTGGGTGGGACGGACAGCAACCGATCGGCGATCGTCTGATCATGGAATAGATTCCGCACGCGCTCCTCGGGTGTCCAGAGAAAGAGATCACCCCTTTTCAGGCCCTGCGAATAGATGCCGGAAGGTCCAATCACGCTCAATGCGCGAAGGCGTTCGGCGCTGCGGACCGCGATTTCGAGGGCGAGCCATCCGCCGATCGAGCTGCCCACCAGGAACACGTTGCGCAGATCGAGTTGTTCCATCACATCGAGATAGAAGTAGGCGAGGTCGTGGATGTTGTCCATCCACTCGGGTTCATCCGATGCGCCAAAGCCGGGATGTTCCGGAACGAGCACCTCGTAGCTCTTGGCAAGCTCGGACATGAACGGCTGCACCATGGCCGCGCCGCCCGCGCCGTGCAGAAACAAAAGGGTCGGACCGCTACCGCCGCGTTTGAGCGTGAACCGGCAGCCGTTGGTCGTAAGTACGTCGGATTTGAAGGTCGCAGTCATGCCGTGCAATCAGAGTGATGGATGTCGACCGCCTGTTTATTCTGTCGGCGGGCGATTGTCAATGTCGACGATGATCGGCAGGTCGGGCAGCGTAGAATCGCGCTCGCCGATGTTCAGTTGAAATGGAGCCGCCCTGATCATGCCAAGAAGCGTCGTCGCACGCATGGATGCCGTCGTGGATGCGTTCGCCACCCGTTGTCGGTTCTTTCGTGAACCGATGACCAAGTCGCGCGCGCAGATGTTCGCGATGCAGCATCGCTTGAATACGCGCCAGCGTAATTCAGTCCTGAAGCTCAAGGTTGCGACCAACTGCACCGACTGGGACACACGCATTCGCATCCTGAAAGCGTGCAGTGAAGAAGTGATCGCCGATCATGAGCACGGCGGTGGGCGCGCGCATTGGCAAATCCTTGAAGACCTTGGCGTGCGTATTGGTCTGCGACGCTCGCAGCTGCAAAAGGCGACACCGTTACCCTCCACCCAACTGTGCTGGGCGGCCTGGGAAGGGCTCATGGCGAACAAGCACTGGCTCGAAGGCATCGTTGCGAACACCTGCGCGGAGCGCGTCAACGTGCCCGGTTACGGCACCGGCCTGTTCAAGCGACGTGGCTGGTTCGGTGTGGAGCGGCAACGCTGGGGCCGGCTGTTTGGGCTCGCGAACGATGAAATGGAATTCTTCGAGCTGCATGAAGAGGCGGACATCGAGCATTCGAATATGGGGTGGAAGGCCGTCGAGCGGTTTGCCCGCGAGCTGCACATGGAAGACGCGGCCGTTACCGCGTGCGAACGCAATCTCTACGTCTGGGAGCATTACCTGAATGGCATCGCCGCAGGCGGGGATGCATTGGCTCGCGAACAGCGCGCAGCCGGACGCGTGCGGTCGTGAGCAAAGAGTGATACTCAGGCAACCACGACGGCTCGACACACGACGGTTCACGGAAAAGCAGTGTGTGATCAGGCGACGCGTCGTGTCGGGTGATTGCGTCGAGTCCGTTGAGTCGTCGTGTTGGATCTCAATTTTAAGGGGCAGGGTGTAATGAAGCACCTCCTCGTCGGCATGATGCTTGCAATCGCCGGCGCTGTTCCGGCCGCGTTTGCCCAATACCCGGCCAAGCCGATCCGGTTCGTCGCGCCGATTCCGCCTGGAGGCGGCCCCGACATCATCGGTCGCCTGGTGGCAAGCAAACTCTTCGAGGGTTCGGGCTATCAGGTGATCGTCGAGAATCGGGTCGGCGGGAACGGCATCGTCGCCGGTGAATATGTCGCCAAGGCGCCGGCCGACGGCTATACGCTCTTGCTTGGCATGGATAGCCTTCTCACGATCAATCCGCATCTGTATCGCAAGATGCCGTTCGATCCGATCAGGGATCTCAAACCGGTTGCAAGCCTCGTATCGAATGGATTCTTTCTTGCGCTTAATCCGCAGGTCCCGGCAAGAACCTTGGCGGAGTTCATCGCGCACGCGAAGAAGACCACGCCGCCGCTGCAGTACGCATCTGGTGGGAATGGCAGCCAGCATCACCTGACGATGGAGCGGCTGAAGGCACGCGCCGAATTCGAGATGGTGCATGTTCCGTACAAGGGTGGGTCACCGGCGACGACCGCTACCGTGGCGGGCGAGGTTTCGTCGATGATGTCGGGCACCTCCACCGCCGGGCAAATTCGAGCCGGTAAGCTGCGGGCGATCGCCTACACCGGGCGGGCGCGTTCCTCGATACTGCCGGACGTGCCGACCATCGCAGAGACGTTCCCCGGTTTCGAGATGATGCAGTGGTATGCGATCCTTGGACCGGTCGGTATGCCGGAACCCGTGCTCGCGCAGTTGCGTGGCGAGATCGCGAAAGTGCTGCGTATGCCCGAGATCGTCGAGCGGCTCAAGTCGGCAGGCGGCGTGGAGCCGTGGATCACCACGCCGACGGAATTCGAGGCGGCCATCCGCGCCGATTACGAGAAGAACGCGAAACTCGTCCACGATGTCGGGATCAAGATCGATTGATCCAGGCGAGCGGCCGGGTGGTCAACCACGCTCGTTGTTCGGCCGTTGCGTAGTGACCGCTCTGCGCCCTGTGCCGACCCCTTAGAACCCCGGGCGGTTTGCTGCGCGCGGATTCCTTGATTCCTAGTATGATCGCGCGCTTTTGCCGGTCGCTCTTTTACTGTCCCCACGCCAATGACCGCCACTGCCGCAACCCAGTCCATCGCGCAAGCACGCGCCGGCTCGTCGATCCGTCCGTACGCCGTCACGATCTTCCTGTCGGCGTTCCTCCTCTTCCTGGTCCAGCCGATCATCGCCAAGCAGATCCTGCCGTGGTTCGGTGGGTCGGCGGCGGTGTGGACCACCTGCCTCGTCTTCTTTCAGAGCATCCTGCTCGCGGGCTATGCGTATGCGGACCTCACCAACCGCCTGGGGCTACGCCGGCAGACCATCCTGCATATCGCACTCCTCATGCTGTCGCTTTTGACGCTTCCTATCATCGCATCCTCCGGATGGAAGCCCGCGGGCGAGGAAGAGCCGATCGGCCGCATTCTATTGTTGTTGCTGGTCACGATCGGTCTGCCGTATTTTCTGCTGGCAACCACGACGCCGCTCCTGCAGGCTTGGTACTGGCGGCGATTCGAAACCGCGGTCCCGTATCGATTGTTCGCGCTCTCGAATTTCGCGTCGCTGCTTGCGTTGCTCGGATTCCCGGTGTTGTTGGAGCCCTTTCTCTCCCTCCCGCATCTTGGCTGGACGTGGTCGGGTCTCTACGCAGCGTTCGTGTTGATCTGTGCCGGCACCGGCTGGATGTCGTTGCGTGCCTCCGAGAGTGAAGGCATCGCGCGGACATCGGCATCCGCGGTGAAAGCGGCTGCAGGTGTGGCGACGCCGCCCTCGGCCGCCCTGCAGCTGCTGTGGCTCGTGCTGTCGGCCATGGGATCGGTCATGCTGCTGGCCGTTACCAACCACGTCACGCAGAATATTTCCAGCGTGCCATTCCTCTGGGTGTTGCCGCTCTCGCTTTATCTCATTACGTTCATCCTCTGCTTCGATCATCCGCGCTGGTACAAACGGTGGATCTTCATCGCACTGCTCGTCCCGGGCATCCCGGCGATGGCTTACTACATTCCAAGCCATGATCTGCAATTGGCCGCGATCCTCTACTTCAGCGGCATGTTCGTCGCATGCATGTTTTGTCATGGCGAGCTTGCGCGACTGAAACCCGATCCGCGTTACCTCACGCGTTTCTACCTGATGCTCTCGTTGGGTGGTGCGATCGGCGCCGTGCTGATCGCCATCGTCGCGCCGCTCACGTTGCGCGGCTACTACGAGATCGGTATCGCGCTCGTCGCACTCGCGCTGGTGATGTTCGTGCAGATGCGGGCCATCCTCCCGCGGTTGATTGCACTTGGCGCTGCGATTGCAACCGGCTACCTGTTCGGCCAGGGCGTGCGCGAGTATCTCGATGACGTGCGCATGATGGAGCGCGATTTCTACGGCGTCGTGCGTACGCGCGATCGCAGCCAGCCCGCGCCATACCGCGCGATGTTGCATGGGAGCATCGTCCACGGCGGTCAACTCCTCGGCGACGATTTCAAGAACACCGCAAGCGATTACTTCGGCCCCACCTCCGGGTACGGGCGATTGTTCGCCAGCCTGCCGGCCGACAAGCCGCGGAACATCGGGGTCATCGGTCTTGGCGCTGGTGTGATCGCAGCGTATGGGCGCGCGGGCGATACGCTCGTCTTCTACGAGATCAGCCCGAAGGTGGTCGATCTCGCGAAGCGCGAGTTCACTTTTCTCAAGGATACCCACGCCAAGACCGAGCTCGTCATGGGCGATGGGCGCCTCAGCCTGGAGCGCGAGGCGCCGCGCAAGTACGACATCTTGGGTATCGATGCGTTTTCAGGCGATTCGATTCCGATGCATCTGGTCACCCGCGAGGCGATGCAGGTGTATGTGAAGCATCTCGCGGAGAACGGCGTGATCGTTTTCCAGACCACCAACCGCTATGTGAACCTGATGCCGGTGATCAAGCGGCTTGCCGCCGAGGTGGGGATGGAGGCGGTACTCGTATCGGATTCACCCGACCACGCCAATGGACCGGAATACTGGTATTCGTCGACCGATCAGGTGATCGTCACGAAGAACAAGGCGCTCCTGGAAGCACCGCGACTGAAAGAGGCGATCGCGCCGATCGAGGACAGCAAGACGCTCCCCACATTCACCGATCATCATCACAACCTGTTCCGCATTCTGAAATAGCGGCGAAGGCGGTTCGGAACCATTTCCCACTTCCCCGTTTGCCGCCGGCCCAAACGACGGGCGTCGCGGCTCAACCCGCCTTCTTGCTCCGTTCGTACAGCGGCATCACTTTGGGCAGATGCCGTTCGATTTCCCTGATGCGATTCGGGCCGGTCGGATGGGTCGACAGAAACTGCGGCGGCGCATTCTTGCTGGCCGATGTCATCTTCTGCCATAAGGTCACACCAGCACGCGGATCAAAGCCGGCACGGGCGGCAAGATCCAGCCCGACGACATCGGCGTCGGTTTCATTGTCGCGCGAGAATTTGAGTGTCGCGAGGCCACCGGCGTGATGAATCAATTCGGCGTACTTGCCGCCGCTGATGGCAGCGCCGAGAGTCGCCGTGCCGAATCGTGTGATGCCGTTCTTGGCCAGGCGCTCGCGCGCATGCTCGCGCAACGCATGGGCAACTTCATGGCCCATCACGACCGCGACTTCGTCGTCAGTGAGCCGCAGGTTATCGAGAATGCCGGTGTAGAACGCGATCTTGCCGCCTGGCATGCAGAAGGCATTGATTTGCTTCGAACCGATCAGGTTCACTTCCCATTTCCACGAAGCGGCCTGCGGATTGAAGCGATGGGCGTGCCGTGTGATCCGATCGGCGATGGCCCGCAATCGGATGACCTGCGGATGATGGTCCGGCGCAAGCGCCCCTTTCGAGCGGGCGCCCGCGGTCATCTGATGATACTGCTCGCTCGCCGTACGCTCCAGTTGCTCCGCGGGAATGAGTTTGCGCCAAACCGAAGGGCTGTCCACTTGGACGCCGTCGGCTTTGCTTTGCGGCAGCGACTCCGTTGTCTTGCTTGCGGGCTGCGCAAGGACCACCGGACATGCCCCAACAATGACCAAAGCGGTGAAGAGCGCATGGAATTTCATGACCCGAAGAACCCCTTGACGCGAAGCGCCAACACGGAAGCAAAGTGGGGGCGAGCAGTGCGCATTGCAAGCGCGTTGCGGCGGATGAACGTGCGGCCGGCAAGGCGCGGTAACATCAGTGTTTTATACGCGGATGACCCACACATGGCGGGACTCTACTTCGAAGAATTCGAGATCGGGCGACTGTTCGAGCATCCCTGGACGCGCACCGTCACCGAGATGGACAACATCCTGTTCTCCAGCCTGACAATGAATGTGCAGCCACTCCACATCGACGCCCACTTTGCGGCCAAAACGGAGTTCGGCAAGCCGCTCGTGAACAGCATTTTCACGCTCGGGCTCATGATCGGGATTTCGGTGAATGATACGACCGTCGGCACCACGATCGGCAATCTCGGCATGACGGAGGTGAAATTTCCCAAGCCGGTTTTTCATGGCGACACGCTTCACGCGCGCACGAAGGTGCTCGCCAAGCGTGAAAGCAAATCCTGGCCGGACGCCGGCATTGTCGAATTCGAACATGTCTGCCTGAATCAAGATGACGTGATCGTGGCGACCTGCAGGCGCTCGGCGTTCATGCGAAAGCGTCCGAAATGAGCCGCTCACTCCTGTTTGTTCCCGGCGACAGTCCGCGCAAATTCGAGAAGGCAGTCGGTGGTGATGCCGACGGTCTGATTCTTGATCTCGAGGATTCCGTAGCGCCCGACACGAAGGCGGAAGCGCGCGGTCTGGTGCGTCAAATGCTCGCGCAAGGCGCGCCGGGCAAGCAATTGTGGGTGCGGATGAATGCGCTTGACACCGGTTTGTCGCTCGATGATCTGGTGGCAGTCGTGCCCGGCAAGCCGTTTGGAATCCTCTTGCCCAAGAGCCGCAATGGCGAGGACCTGCGCGAGGTGTCGCACTATCTCGACGCACTCGAAGCGGCATCGAATGTCGCGCGAGGATCGATCAAGATTATCGCGATCGCCACCGAGCTTGGCAGTGCGATGTTCGGGCTGGGTACGTACGCGAATGTTACGCCGCGCCTATGGGGCATTACCTGGGGCGCGGAGGATCTTTCCGCTGATCTTGGCGTGATGACCAAGATCGTGGACGGTGTCTACACCGATGCCTTCCGTATCGCCCGTGCGATGTGTCTGTACGCCGCGGCGGATGCAGGCGTGCGCGCACTCGATACCGTGTGTATCGATATCGACAACATCGAGGTCGCCAAGCGTGAATCCGCGGAGGCGCGCCGCGACGGCTTCACCGGGAAGCTTTCGATTCATCCGAAGCATGTGCCGGTGATCAATGCGGCGTTCACACCGGGCGCCGAAGAGATCGAGTGGGCAAGAAAAATAGTGGCGGCGTTTGCGGCGAAGCCCAACACCGGTGCGTTCAAGATGAAGGGCAAGATGATCGATCGTCCTCACCTGCGTGCCGCTCGGCGGATTCTTGGCGTTGGGGAATGAACCAAGCGAGGAGTGAGCCAAGCGAGGAGCGAGCCAAGCGCGCTGGAATCCGAAATGTAATTGGGTTTTGCATTGCGCCTTGCCTCGAGTGCAGGGAATAGTTAGCCTAGGAATCTGCGTGGTCTGCCGCGCAGATTCCTGGGGTTGCGCCAATTCTCAGACGAGGGAACCGACCGATGATGCTCGACGTATTCAATCATTTCATGCCGAAAACGATTTTCGATCGATTGAGCGATCTGGTGCCTGGGCATATCGCGCTCTCCGCGTTTCCGGGGTTGCCCACCCTTTGGGACACGAATGCGCGCCTTCGCCTGATGGATGAATTCGGCGATTACCAGCAGGTGCTGTCGCTGTCGAATCCGCCGATCGAGGTGCTCGGATCAGCCGCTGTGACGCCCGAGCTCGCGCGCATCGCGAACGATGGCTTGGCAGACCTTTGCCGGAAACATCCCGACCAGTTTCCGTGCTTCATCGCCTCGATGCCGATGAACAATGTCGATGCATGTCTTGTCGAAATTGATCGGACGATCAATCAACTGGGTGCCCGTGGTATCCAGGTGTTCACCAATGTTCTTGGCAAGCCGTTGAGCGCGCCTGAGTACCGGCCGATATTTCAGGCGATGGTCAAGCACGATCTGCCGGTCTGGATCCATCCGATCCGGGGACCGCAGTTTTCCGATTATTCGAGCGAGCAGAAATCCGAAGACGAAATCTGGTTCACATTCGGCTGGCCGTATGAAACCACCGCCTGCGTGACCCGGCTCATTTTTTCCGGCATTTACGACGAGCTGCCAAGCCTCAAGATCATCACGCATCACATGGGCGGGATGATTCCGTATTTCGCCGCGAAGATCGAGCTCGGTTTCGATCAGATATTCAACGGCTCGCCGACCTTGAATCCGGCGGCGGTCAAGGCGGGACTCAAGAAGCCGCTGATCGACTACTACCACATGCTCTATGCCGACACGGCGCTGAACGGCAGTGCCAACGCGACCCGTTGCGGGCATGCGTTCTTCGAGACCGACCATTCGGTGTTTGCGACGGACGCGCCATTCGATGCCGAACAAGGACGAACATTGATCGGATCGACGATCAAGGCGGTGCGAATGCTGCCGATCCCGAAGGTGGATCAGGACAAGATCCTGTCGGGGAATGCGCGGAAGCTGCTGCGGCTTGACTAGATCTCTCGATCTTCAATAGAGCTAAATATCTCGATCTTCACCACAGCTAGAACTCTCGATCTTCACCACAGAGGACGCAGAGGACGCAGAGGAAAAGCTGAGGGGGCCGACGCTCACGCAGGCTAGGACTGCAGCGTTCGGAATCTTAATTTAAAATCCAAAGGCTAATTGGCTAGGCGCTCCAAGCCAACGAATTTCCTCTGCGTCCTCTGCGTCCCCTGTGGTTCAAACATCAAAGGATCCCAAGTGCGCACCCAAACTATCAAAGTACCAATGCGCGATGGCACCATGGGTGCCTACCTCGCGATTCCCGATCGCACCCCGGTCGGCGCGGTCATCGCCATCATGGAAATCTGGGGTGTCAACGACACCATGCGTCACCACGCGCATGAGTTCGCCGAGGCAGGATTCGTTTGTCTCGTTCCTGATCTCTTCTGGCGACAAGAGCCTGGGATCGAGTTGTCGGACCACAATCCCGATCATGCCAAGAAGGCGTTCGATCTCTACTACGACTTCGACTATGACCTTGGGGTCAAAGACATGGTCGACGCCTGGCGATTTCTGGAGAACATGAAGGAGTGCAACGGCAAAGTGGGTGCGGTCGGGTATTGCCTGGGTGGCAAGCTTTGCTATTTGATGTGTTGCCGGACGGACATTCCCTGTGCCGTTGCCTACTACGGTACGTACATCGAACATCGCATCAAGGAAGCGCCTAATCTCCATCGACCGTTCATGCTGCATATGGCAATGAAGGACCGCTGGGTGCAGGCCGAAGTGAACGATCTCATCGAGCGGCGACTGTCACCCAATCCGCTCGTCTCGATCCATAAGTATCCGGAGGCCGATCATGCGTTCGCGCGTAAAGGCGGTCGCCCATTCCGGCAGGCGGATGCAGATCGCGCGCTCGGTCTTACGCTTGAGTTTCTCCGCAAACATCTGGCCTGACCCGACGCTAAGCGAGCTCACATGCCGGCCGCCGGCGCAGGTTCTTATGACCTCGACGGTGGCAACCGACGGTAGCTGCGGATGCTAGACCTCTTGCGTGATCATCGGATAGTGCAGGTTCCCGCCGGTAAAGGGCGGGAACTTGTGGAAGTCCTCGCGCATCGCGTGCCGGACCGGTGAGTTGAGGGAGGCGGTCAACGCTTCCGGCGAATCGAATACGACCTTGTTTCGTTGCATCACGTTGGCACGCGGCCACGGCAGGAATCCGCACCAGTCGATGCGCGTGCAGATCTCGATTTCCCGAATTCCCGCGAATTGCGCCATCAACTGGGGATGGTGGCCGATGTAGTACCAAAGCCATGCGTTGAAATCTTCCGCATGGCCGGGATATTCGACAAGATAGGTGCAGCGCCGTTCGTCCGCATGCATGACGGGCTTCGGGTCGGGCACCGGGAATGGGCGCGACAGCATGGCCTGTTGCTGTACCGTCGCGCGCGTCAAGCTGGGAAGGGTGTTCGGCGCGGCCAGTGCCTGCAGGTGTCCGTCTGGTGCGAGGGCATTCTCCAGCGATGCGACATCGTCAAAATAGAGCTCAAGGGCAAGTGGCGGCGACGGGCCGTCATTCAAATAGGGATCACTCGTCGCGGAGGGGGTGAATACCAGACCACGCCGAAGACCCGGGGTGGTGCCAACCAGATCGACGACGCGGGATTCCTCGCGTGCCGTGATGCGGAGTGTGGGGGACTGCCGGTCATGGAAGAAGAGGAAATATGCGAAGCTCATGGGGGTCTCGCGGGCCGTGGATGGGATGGAACTTCCCGACAAGCGTGGATGATACGGCCCGACGATCCCTTTGACAGGAATCGCGCACGCTCCTAAAGTTGGCGCTGGATCGAGTTGGCGCTGGATTGACCCCTTGGCGCTCCACCGGAGGAAAAGGAATGTTCTTGCGCAATGCCTGGTATGTGGCCGCGTGGGCCAATGAGCTCAATAGCGGACAGTTGTTGGCCCGCACCATCTGTGGCGACCAGATCGTCTTCTGGCGGGATCAGAGCGGGAAGGTGTGCGCGGTCGAAGATCGTTGCTGCCATCGTCTGTTTCCGCTGAGCAAAGGATCGGTGGCCGGTGATTTCATCAAATGCGGCTATCACGGCTTCGAGTACGACTGCTCGGGCAAGTGCGTCTTGATTCCCTCGCAGCGCGACATTCCGCAAAATGCCCGCGTACGCCACTACGGCGTCGTAGAGCGCCACAGTGCGGTGTTCATCTGGATGGGTGACGCGGCGACCGCCGATCAGTCGAAGATTCCGGAGCTGCCCACGAGCGACCCGCAATTCGGCTGGAAAGGCGCGCGGTATTACGTGCACGGGAACTACGAGCTCATCATCGAAAATCTGCTCGATCTCAC
>JANMUI010000407.1:0-1694 GCA_031391405.1 Betaproteobacteria bacterium | reverse complement strand
TGCAACGAGCATACCGCCCCTCCATGATTTCAGCGAAGCCTGCCCCGATGCCCTCCGTCACGCGGCCGCCGCCATGCGCTGTCCACCGAATCGAAGCAGGCGTCCCGAGTGGGTATGCGTCTCGCGATCATTGGCGATCGTGACTTGGCCATTGACCAGTACATAGCGATAGCCGCTCGCCCGCTGAATGCGGCGCCATTCGCCGCCTGGCAGGTCATGCACGATTTCCCGGGGCAGGACTGCGAGGTTGTCGTAGTCGTAGATCACGATGTCGGCCGGCGCACCGCGTTTGACTACGCCGCGATCGTCGAACCCGGCAACCATCGCCGGCAGGGCAGACAAGCGCCAGTGCGCCTCCTCTAAGCTCAGCATGCCGTGCTCCCGCACGATCTTGCAGATCGTTTCGGTCGGATAGCGTCCAGCAGTCAGGAATTTGGTGTGCGCCCCACCATCGGATACGCCGAAGAGCACATAGGGATCGGCCACGATTTCGCGCAGATGCGCGTCGGAAACATTGGGCGGTGCGGCGAAAAAATCGGTCTTGAGGCCATCGGCCACCGCGATATCGAGCATCGCGTCCACTGGATCCTTGCCCAATCGTGCCGCGATGTCACCGATCAAGAGGTCGCGGAACTGCTCGGTTGCGGCGGATGCCGGGCCGGTCACCACGATATTTTCGATGGGTCCGGTGACCGTCATCGGACGCTGTGCGCGCAACCCAGGCCGGCGCGCCGGATCGGCGAGCTTGGCCAAGCGTTCCGCTACCGTGCCGAGGGTCGCTTCGCGCCAGGCCCGGCGATCGTCCCACAGGTTCCAATCCTCGAATGTAAAAGCGAATCCGGCATCCGTCGTGAGGCCCTGCGCGTAGACGCGAATGCCACGCTCGCGGCAGCGCTTGATCCAGGCGAGGGCATCGCGGTGGATTTCGGGTTTGTGATCGAACGCCTGCAAGACATTCCAGAGCAGCGGGCGACCGCTGATGGTGGCGAGCTTCTCCATGTGTGCGCGATCGTTCGCATAGCTCCCGGATGAGATCGTCATCTGCATGAAGCCCTGGTTGCGTTCACCCAGGACCGATGCGAACATTTCGCATGTTTCGTCGTGCATAACGTCGGTCACCATCGGGGTACCGTCGTAATCGAGTTGCACCGCTGAGGGTCCGGTTGGCATCAGCCGCTGCGCCGACCACCCGCAACCACCTGCATCGAGCGAGCGTTCGAAGAGCCGCCGCATCTCGGCGTGCTCGGCGTTGGTGGGCATGCGGCCGGACTTCGCATCATCGAGCCCCATGACCCAGATCATCAGAGGACCGATCGGCACGTAAGGCAAGAGATTGATGGACTTGGGGGCTCGCTCGACGCTGTCGAGAAACTGCGGGAAGGTGACCCAATCCCACGGCAGACCGGCTTTCATCGATGCGTACGGAATGGCTTCGACGCGGGTCATCGTGAGCATCGCGCGTTCGCGCAGCTCGGGCCGGACCGGCGCAAACCCGAATCCACAGTTGCCGATTACCGCGGACGTGATGCCATGCCATCCGGACAGTGTGCAGTAGGGATCCCAGAACAACTGCGCATCGTAGTGCGTGTGGAGATCGACGAAGCCGGGCGCGACGATGAGACCCTCCGCATCGATAGCACGCGTGCCGTCCGCTGCGTTGATATGGCCGATCTCGGCGACAACGCCATTTCGAA
>JANMUI010000395.1:0-2009 GCA_031391405.1 Betaproteobacteria bacterium | reverse complement strand
GTAGCGTCGAGGATGGCCTGCTGCGATACATAGCTGCGCCGTTGCACAATATCGGCCACTGGTTTGCCAAAGGACTTGATGCGCGCGACGCGCTGCTCGCCCTCGGCCACCGGCCCGCTGTCGCACACCGCGAGCGCGACGATCGGCTTGCCGTGAATAGCGGGCGGCAACCATGGCGCGGGCGGCGCGCGGCGCAGGAACGGCGCGCACACGAGCTCGGGTGATCTTTCCTCCATGAGCGTTCGTGCCATCGCCAGAACGCTTGGCGCGGCGTCCGCGGGCCAGGCAATCAATCCCGCCACGACCTCGGGTCCCGTCGGATGCAGCGCGTACTCAAATCCGGTCACCACGCCAAGATTGCCACCACCGCCGCGCAGGCCCCAGAAGAGGTCGGCATGCTCGTGCTCGCTTGCGCGCACGAGATGCCCGTCAGCCGTGACCACGTCCATGGCCACCAGATTGTCGGTGGTCCATCCGAATTGGCGCGTGAGATAGCCGAATCCGCCGCCCAGCGTAAGGCCGGCGATGCCGGTGCTCGACACGAAACCCAGTACCGCAGCCAACCCATGCAACTGCGTCTCGCGGTCCACATCGCCGAGTTGGCAGCCGGCTTGCGCACGTGCGATGCGCGCCGCCGCGTCGACCCACACGCCGCGCTGCTGCGACATGTCGAGCATCAACGCATCATCGGCCACCGCCAGCCCGGCAATGTGATGGCCACCGCCTTTGATCGCGAGCGGCAATCCTTGCCGGCGCGCATGACTCACGCACGCCAACACATCCGCCGTGCCGATGCAACGGACGATCGCTGCGGGTCGACGATCGATCATCGCGTTCCATACGGAGCGTGCCTCGTCGTAGCCGGCGTCCCCCGCCACAAGCAGCGGCCCGCGCAGCCGTGCGCGGAGTGATTCGAATTCGCTCATACAGTCTCCGCCACAGGCCGCGGATTCACGTCGGCAAATGCGCTGCGCGCGAACCATCGGTTCATGTCACGGGTCAGCGCAACCGGCCCGCGCACATGCAACCGGCGCCGGGCACGCGCGTCGTTGAACCCAAGATCACCGATATACACCTGCGTCAGCGTGAGCAGGTCTACCTCGATCTCGATGTCGGTATCGAAGCCCGGGTCATCGGTGCAAAGCTCCACCGTGCCGCCATTGAGAACCAGCCACCAATGACGCAGCTTCTGGTCCACGAGATCGATGTGAAGGACGACGCGACGCGCCGGCAGCCCCTCGACGCGGAAGTGCCGGTGGAGGTACCACATCAGCGCTCCGGCATCGAGCTCGTCGGGACGCAGATCGCTGCGCACCCAACGCTGGCCCCACACGCCGATCGCGGCAACGATTGGACGCAACGCCTCGCCCGCCGGCGTGAGTCGGTACTGCCAAGGATGCCTCGGGTTATCGCCGGGTAGGCGTTCCACGATGCCGTTTGCCATCAACGATTGAAGACGCTTGGTGATTAAGGCAGGCGACATCGGGGGCAGCGCGCGCCGAAAGTCATTGAAGTGGCGCGAGCCAAGCAGCAGGTCGCGCATCATCAGGAGCGTCCAGCGCTCGGCCAACACCTCAGCCGCTTTAGCCACCGGACAGAAAGTTCCATATCCCTTGTTCATACAGGCCTCCTCGGGCGCAGTGTGACGAGTCGAGGCGGTGGCTTCAAGTACAGAATCTGTACTCGCGCGTCTGCGCGAAAGGCGCGCATCGGACAGCACCTGAGTAGAATGGGCCATTCACGGGCCCCAGCACATGACTCCTATCCGATCCATCCGATCCATCCGATCCTTTTTTGCGGCACTCGCGTGTTTTGCTCTCTGCGCACTCGCCCATGCCCAAGCGTGGTCGCCATCGAAACCCATCCGCTTCATCATTCCCCAATTGGCGGGTGGCGGCGCCGACTCGATTGGTCGCGTAATTGCCCAGGGCATCAGTGACCGCGTCGGCCAACCGGTTGTAGTCGAGAATCGTCCCGGCGCGAATGGTAGTGTCGGGGCCGACGCCCTG
>JANMUI010000390.1:0-11510 GCA_031391405.1 Betaproteobacteria bacterium | reverse complement strand
CCGGGTGCAACGGATTGGCGGTGACATGCATGGTCGGTCTAGCCCCAACTATTCAAAATCATCCCTTGGTCTTGCGGGTGGTTCCAATTAACTATTTAGGGGGAGGGAGTGTAACGCCCCCTTTTATTCACGCAGGCGATTATCAACCTGCGCGGCGGCCGTCGCGTCCTGCCGCTTTTTCCAACAGCGATAGGCCGCGCTTAATCCGGCCGGCACCGCGCGCTGCGCGAACCAAAAATCGCGTTTCAGCGTCAAACTCAGCGATCATGAGCGTGGCCATTTCTTCCATGAGCCGGTTGACGCTTGTTCCCTTGCGGCGTGCCAGGGCCTTCAGTCGATCGTGCTTGTCGTCTGGTAACCTTAGTGTCAGCGCGCTCATGTTTCGGGACCCTTCAAGAATGCATTCGGCGTACAAACCCTAACTTGTGGAAAACGCAAGTCCATCGCGGCGAAATCACGAATGTTGCGGGTAATGATGCACTCCGCGCCTCCGCCAACAGCCAACTCGACCAGGTGATTGTCGCCCTCGTCTCGCAAGTTGGGCCGCCAGCCGAAGTAGATCCGTGTCCAGCGGCACACGCCGAGAAAAATGTCGAGCAGCTCCTCGCGTTCTTGCGCTGACAGCCGACTCTTCACCCAAACATTGGCGCGACCCAGTACATCTTCGTACTCGGAGATCAAGGCCGCCCCGATAAGGGGTTGGTGTTCTCGCTGAAGACACGACGCCACGACCGCATTGCTGGACGGCGATCCGAGACATGCGCTAACAAAGACGTTCGTATCGACCACGACGATCATTGTGCGAATGGTAGCATTTCTGCTACCGAAGGAGAATCGTCTTCCTTCCTCTCACCCGCAACTACCGGCCGCTGTCGGCCTTGCCGCCGGGGCCTTGCGCTCGTGCAGTCGCCCAGCATGCCCCGGTCGCTCACCCGCGTTGTGATGGCCGATAATGCGTACGATCCGATTTGAACCATTTCCCGATTTCACGGAGCAGGCGCGGCGTGAGTAATCCCACAAATATCCTCCTGACACCGGCGCGGATTGGTCCGGTCGAAATTCCGAACCGGATCGTCATGCCGCCGATGACGACGCGCAAGGCCGACGCGGATGGCGTCGTCACCGAGGACTCGATCGCGTACTACAGGGCGCGCGCGCGTGGCGGCGTCGGCATGATTACGGTCGAGATGGCATCGCCTGAGCGCGCCGGACGCCATCGCCGGCATGAGCTTGGCATCTACGAGGATCGCTTTCTTCCTGGGCTCACACGGCTGGTGGACATGATTCACGCCGACGGCGCGAAAGCCTCCATCCAGCTCGGCCATGCGGGCGGCCACACCCGCATCGATATATGCGGCGAGACGCCGATCGCGCCCTCGGCGATTCCGCATCCGGTGTTCGAGATTACGTTCGAGACGATCGTTCCCGAGGCGATGACCAAAGCTCGCATCGATGCATGCGTCACGGCCTACGCGGAGGCCGCGGCAAGAGCGCAGCGAGCCGGCTTCGATTGCGTCGAGATCCATGCCGCGCATGGTTACCTGATCTCGCAGTTCCATACGCCGTTCGAGAATCGGCGCATCGATGACTATGGGGGATCGCTCGCGAATCGCGCGCGCTTCGGGCTCGAGGTGCTGCGTGCGGTGAAGGCGGCAGCGCCGCGCCTTGGCGTGATGTATCGACTGTCGGTCGATGATTATTTTCCGGAAGGGATGCCCTATGCAGAGGGCCGGCAGATTGCGCTGTGGGCGGCTGAAGCGGGCGCCGACGCGTTGCATATCGCCGCCGGGCACTACCGTTCGTTGCCATCGGCGGCACGGCAGATTCCACCGATGGCAGAGCCTGATGCAACATTCCTCGAATATGCGGCAGACATCAAACGCGATGTGAAGATTCCGGTCATCGCGGTCGGCCGGTTGGGCGATCCGGACACCGCACGCAATGCGGTCGAATCCGGCAAAGCGGATTTCATTTCTCTTGGCCGGTCACTGGTTGCCGATCCCGATTGGGTTGCGAAGTTGCGACAGGGCGAACCGCGCCGTGCGTGCCTCGCGTGCAATACCTGCGTCAATGAGATGCGCGGAGGCGCGGGGATGGCCTGCGTGGTGAACGGTGCCGCCGGGCGCGAGCGACGCTTTGAGAATGGCAGGCGGCCGCGTGGCGAGAACATCGCGATCATCGGCGCGGGGCCCGCCGGCTTGACGTACGCATCATTGATCGCTGCCGGCAACCGGGTCGTCGTATTCGAGCGCTCACACCGAGCCGGTGGTGCGTTTCGCTATGCCGGCAAAGCGCCGCTCTTCCAGGAGGTCGAGGCGAACCCGGCATCGTTCGATCGCTATATTGATCTGCTGGTCCGCGCTTGCGAACAAAGCGGCGTAGTCATCCGGTACAACGTGGATGTCGCCGACCAGCCCGGCGCGCTCGATGGCTTCGAGCGGATCGTCATCGCGACCGGCGCGCGTTATCGCTATGGGCTCGGCCCGCTCATTACGTCGGCGCTCGATGCTGGGATGAGCCGATGGCCGGGCATCCGCCAGCTCGCCTCGGCGAACAATTTTCGCAACTGGTTCTACTACCGCGCGCGCGAGGGAACCGCGGCGGCGCTGATGCAGCGCCTGGGCCCCCGCCCCAACATGATCGCGATCGGAGACGCCGTGAAGGCAGGCAAGAGTAAAGAGGCGATCGCGAGCGCGTTCGAGGCGGCGATCGCGCCGGAAGAACAGCCCGAACAATCGCGAAGCGCCTAAGCCGCTGCACCTCGGCAGCGACATGACAGAACCCTCGGCTATCCCGCCCTAGCCTCCCAGGGATTGATCACCGGCACGTTCAGGTCCTGAAAGTGCTTAACGTTACGCGTGGCGAGCGGGGCGCGTCGCGCCAGTGCAATCCCCGCGATCTGAGTGTCACGTATGTCGATCGGCCGCCCTGACTTCTGGCGCTCCGCCGCCAAATCTGCGGCGTGTGTCGCCGCGACGCTATCGAAATCGAGGACACGATTTCCCAGGTCCTCTTCCAGTAATCGCCCGAATGCCGACTCGAGAGCCTGGCGTTTCCGGCCCTTGGGCAGCAAGGCGAGGCCAAGACGTGCTTCGAACAATGTAATGCTGGTGATCCATATCGATTCAGCGGGCTGGAGATCAAGCCATTGGGCGACAACGGCCTCCGGCTCATTGCGCATGAGTGCCGATAGCACGTTCGTATCGAGGATGATCACGTGTTGAAATCAGCCGGGCGCGGATGCTGACCGCGCAATTCCGGTAAATCCGTTTTGAGGCCGATCCCGCGAAAACGCGCGGCAATGCGCGAGCCGAGTTTTGCGACCGGGCGGTTTTCCTCCTTCGCTGCGTTGCGAAGAATTTCCCGTATCTCCTCTTCCATGCTGCGCCCATGGCGTTCGGCACGGCGCTTCAAGCTTGCCTTGACTGTCTCTTCCAACTGGCGGACTACAAACTGTGCCATGAGGACCTCCGCAGAAGTGTGATATCACGATATCTAAATTATCTTTACCATGCAAGCACCAGGATTCGGAACCAGGAAACAATCGCGATAGACGACGAATGGTGCGGTGATGCATGGCAGAGGTTCCGTGTTGGTGTAAAAGGGCTTCCAGCGGGCATTTTGTCCTGCGTCACCCTCGCCCAAGCTGCGCTGCAAAAGGATCCATCCATGAAAAGCCGCCTCCCCTTCGTCGTCGCGATCACTGTAGCCAGCATTTTCGCCTCGTGCGCAATCGCCCAGAGCTATCCCACGAAACCCGTCAAGCTGCTCATTCCGTTTCCCGCCGGCGGCAACACCGACGTGCTGGGGCGCCTGATCGCGCAAAGACTGACCGAGTCGCTCGGACAGCAAGTCTTCGTGGAGAACCGTGGCGGCGCGGGTGGCGTGATCGGCGCGGAAGCGGCGGCGAAGTCACCGGCCGACGGCTACACGATCTTCTTCGGCACGACCGGCGCGCTGGCGAGTCAACCGGCGCTCCAACCCAAACTGTCCTACGACCCAATCCGGTCGTTCGCGCCGATCAGTGCACTGGCGAGCGCCCCGGTCGTCGTGATCGTGAACAGTTCGATGCCGGTCAGCACGCTCAAGGAATTCATCGAATACGCACGAGCGCGCCCCGGAAAAATCAACTACGGCTCGGCCGGCATGGGGCACTTTCTGCATGTCGCGGGTGAAGCCTTCAATGTCGCCGCGGACGTGAAGCTCTTCCATGTGCCGTACAAGGGCACGAGCCAGATCATCGCTGACCTGTTCGGCGAACGACTCGACGTGATGATCGATACGATCGTCGCCTACACCGAACATGTGCGGAGCGGCAAGCTGAAGGCGCTGGCGGTCGGCAATCGCACCCGGCTAAACCGGATGCCCGACATACCGACAACTGCAGAAGCCGGACTGCCGGGATTCGAGTTCGCCTCCTATTTCGGCTTACTTGCCCCGGCCGGCACGCCGGGCGATATCGTGCGGCGATTGAACATCGACGTGGTGACGGCGCTCGGCACACCAGAGATCAACGATGCAATTGCGAAGATGGGCCTGGAGCCGATCCCCGGCACGCCCGAGCAATATGCGACCTTGATTGCGGACGACAGCGCCAAGTGGAAGCGAATCGTTAGCCAGATCGGCATCAAGCTCGAGTAATGCATTCCACCTCAACTCACGCCTGCGTCGTGCCGCTCCGCTTCTTCGCCCCGACCGATACCAACAATTCCTCGATGGCTTCGTAGGGTTGTGCGCCCACCACACCGTGTCCGCCTGCCGCAAAGGTCGGCACACCGGTAACGCCCACTTTTCGGGAGAGCGCCCAATCCGCATCGATTGCCGACTTGAAGGTCCGCTCGACGAGCACCTTGCGCGCCGCTTCGGCCGAAAGCCCGACCGATTCTGCGATGGCGACCAGCACGTCGACGTCGCCGATATTGCGGCGATCGACGAAGTAGGCCTTGTAGAGCTCGTCATGAATCGCGGCACCGCCCGGTTGGGTGTCGGCCCACTTGCCCAGCTCTTGCGCGAGGCGGCTGTTGTAAGTGTGGGTGCGATCGCCATACGGGAGACCTTCGGCTTTCATGAGCGCGGTCATGCGTTCCTGACGTGCCTTGCGCGTCGCGGGGTCCGCCCGGCCGGCGAACAGTGCCTCGAGGGTCATGCCTTCGGTCGGCGTCTCCGGATGCAACGGAAAGTGCACCAACTCGACATCGATCTCGTAGTTCTGGCGGAGCTTTTCAATACGCACGGTACTGAGATAACACCAGGGTCAAACGTAGTCGGTGAATACGCTGAGCACGAGCGGCTGAGCGGTTGCGGGTTCGGTCATTGCGATTGCTCCATGGAGAATGGCCTGATCGGGAATGATACGCGATGGATGATGCGATGCCGTACGCGGATCACGCCGAACCGCGCGGCAGCGTGCGCCGATACAACGCAATGAGCCGCTCCCAGTGGCGCTCCGCCGCTTGCTTGTCGTAGACCTTGCGTTCGGGAAACGCGAAACCGTGATGCACCTTGGGATACATTTCAAGCTCACCTTTGGCACCCGATTTGTTGAACAGACCGCGCAGCTCCTCGACCATCGGCAATGGCGCCAGATCATCATGCTCCGCACAGGCGATATAGAGCTCGCCTTTCGCCTTGCCCAAAGTGAGGTGCGGACTTTCCTCCGCGTTACTGACCAACCAGGTGCCGTAGAACGACGCCGCCGCGGCAACGCGATTGGGGTAGCGCGCCGCGGCCGCGAGTGCGTAGGGCCCACTCATGCAATAGCCGTGGCAGCCGACCGGGCCCTTGGCCGCCCAGCGCTGAGCGTCGACGAAGGCGAGCATCGTCGCGATGTCTTTCATCACCGGAGGAATCGTCATCTTGGTGCGGACCGCACGCATTCGCGTGTGCTCGGTGCTACCGTGCTCGAGCACGTCTGCGCCGTACGTCGTGTCGCGCCCCGCCCGATAGTAGAGATTGGGGAGCAGCACGCTATAGCCGGACGTGGCCAAGCGCCGTGTCATGTCGCGCAGCTCCTCCCGGATGCCGGGCGCATCCATGAGAAAGAAGACGACCGGATGGGGTCCGTCGCGTTCGGGGCGGCAAATAAACGTTTCCATCTGACCGTCTGCGCTGCCAATGTCCAGGGTTTCTTCGATCATGCTACGGGCTCCTTGTGCTGGCCAAATTTCGATGAACCACACAGAGGTTGGCACAACTGCCGAAAACAGGTCAAATTAGCGTTCGACCCAACGACTTGGCGAGGCCAAGTTGCACTCCCACCTCAACGAAAGCAACCCATGCGCCCGAACAAGATCAAGCAGATGTGGAATGAAGGCAAGCCCGTTACGATGGGCTGGATTTCAATCGCCAACACCTTTTCCGCCGAAGTGATGGCGCGTCAGGGCTTCGATTCGCTGTGCGTCGACCTGCAACACGGCATGACCGAGTTGGGCTCGCTGCTGCCGATGCTGCAGGCGATCTCGCAAACCGATACGTCGCCCGTGGTGCGGGTCCCCTCCAACGATCCGGCCATCATCATGAAGGCACTTGATCTTGGCGCGATGACGATCATAGTGCCCATGATCAGCACCGCGCAGGATGCAGCGAACGCGGTCTCCGCATGTCGCTACCCACCCGTCGGCACGCGCTCGTCTGGTCCGACCCGCGCTGTGCATTACGCCGGCGCCGACTATCTCGCCAAGGCGAACGACGAGATGGTCGTTATCGGCATGGTGGAGACAAAAGAGGGACTCGAGAATCTGGATGCGATATGCGCGACGCCGGGGCTCGACGCGATCTACATCGGTCCATCCGATCTCGCATTTGCGCTCGGCATGCTGCCCAAGCTGGACAACACCGATCCGGTGCATATGGCCACCTGCCACAAGATCCGTGACGCGGCGCATCGCCATGGCAAGAAGGCCTGCATGCATTGCGCGAGCGGCGCGTTCGCCGCCGGCGCCCTGGATCGCGGATTCGATCTCGTCATGCTGACCTCCGACATCCTCTGTTTGACCGGTGGCGTGCGCAAGCAGTTGGATGACTTCAATGCGGGGCGGTCAAAATCCAAGTAGCGGATCGATGGCGGGTCTGCTGTCCAGACTCATTGCCGACCTGGTGCAACGCATCAGCATCACGCCGGCGTTGCGCTTCGCCCCCAATCGTTGCATCGCGCGCATCGTGCGTGATACGTTCGTAGGTTGAGGAGGATCACTGCATGACACCAACCCGTGTTAACCGCTCGGCTGCCCTGCTGACATTGGGCGCTGCATTCAATCTGCTGGTTGGCTGTGCTGGTACGCCGCCACGGGTCACGATAGCGCAGGCGGAAACCGTCATCGCGAGCCCCAGTCGCAGTGACGCCGACCGGACCAACGACATTCGGCGCAAGGCGGTGCAGTTGCTCGCGTTCATCGATGCGCGGCGCGGCATGCGCGCGCTCGATATCTCCGCGGGTGGCGGCTACACCTCGGAGTTGCTGGCGCGCTCGGTTGGCCCCGAGGGGCGCGTCTGGTCGCAGATTCCACCGGCGGCCAAAGATGGTCCGATCGGGCAACGCCTCGCCGCGCGGATGGCCACGCCACCAATGCGCAATGTCGCAATGGTGGTGCGCCCGTTCGATGATCCGATCCCGCCTGCGATCACACCAGGTTCGCTCGACCGCGTAACGCTGATGTTCAACTATCACGACCTGGGCCACATGAACGTGGATCGCGTGCGCATGAACCGCGCGTTGTTCGCTGCGATCAAGCGAGGCGGTACTTTGGTGATTACCGATCACGCGGGGCGCGCCGGGACAGGCATCTCCGAGTCGAACACCCTGCATCGCATCGAGGAATCGTTTCTCCGCGCCGAAGTCGAGGCTGCGGGCTTTCGGCTGATCGAGGAGGGACAGTTTCTGCGCAACCCGGAAGATCCGCGTACCGAGCCCACCGCGCGGCCGGCGCAGCCCAACGATGATTTCGTACTCAAGTTTCAGAAGCCGTGAACAGCGTTGTATTGAGATCATGGCGCGCTTTCTCCGGTAACGTGTCGCGGCCTCTTCGCCACCTAGCTGCTCCCGAACTGTCCGCTTGGTTATCGCCGGCGGCTGGTTCAGTCGCAATCGCAGTGGGAAGTTACGCCTGCGGCTGAAGAGCCTGAACCGGGATGGCACCACCCATCGCGGCGGGTCGCGATGGACAATTTTTGCAAGGTTCCTCTAGAATGCTAATACACTGGCTTCGTGTATTTAATTGACGGATGCCCAACAATGAAGAACGTCACGATTACTTTGGACCAGGAAACCGCTGCTTGGGCGCGGGTGTATGCGGCCGAGCGAAATTCGAGCGTGTCGCGCATCGTCGGTGACATGCTGCGCGAGCGCATGCTCGAGTCACGCGCGTATGACGAAGCGATGCGCAATTTTCTCGCTAAATCGCCGGTCAAGTTGCGGCGCCAAGGCAGTCGCTATCCAACTCGGGACGAGCGCCATGACCGCGCTAGTCTTCGTTGACACCAACGTCTTGGTCTACGCCCGCGATGCGGGAGAGCCGACAAAGCAGCGGCTCGCGATGACATGGCTGGATCAGCTCTGGCGGGAACGAACCGGACGTACGAGCGTGCAGGTCTTGTCCGAGTACTTCGTGACAGTGACTCGCAAGCTCCGTCCTGGATTGCGCGCCGACGACGCATGGGAGGATGTCGCGGCGCTCTTTACTTGGCGACCGTGCGCGATCGATCCCGAGCTGATGCGGCGGGCCTACGATATCGTGAATCGGCATGGCCTGAGTTGGTGGGACAGTCTCGTGGTCAGTGCCGCCGAACGACAAGATTGCGCTTTGCTTCTGACCGAGGACCTTCAAGACGGCGGTATCTACGGCAGCGTAACGGTGCGGAGCCCGTTCACGCTTGCACTCGGCGAACCCAGAACGCCATATCGCGTCGCCCGTGCGGTTGCGCCGCGCCATCCGGCTCGCGGTCGACCGAGGCGTGGGTCCCGGCAATCTACAAGTACCGACAAATAAGTGATCGTGCAAATCAGGACAAGGGGCGACATCTCCAACGTAATCGTGGGCAGACCACAGTTCGATACCAAGTTGCTGACGATTCAGGAGTCACGAGCTCAGGGCCGAGAAAATCGTGGCCTGTCCCCTATTCGGTGCATGGCGCGCCATCACAAGTATATCCAGGCACCTCGCCGCGAATTGCCGGCGGCTTCTGCGTCCATCCCACTTCGGATTGAGAGCATATCGATCGCGATCTCCTCGTCCCAAGAATCACCAATCCTCGACGGAATCAGCGAGAGACCACGCGACGTATCGCGATTCGCGGATTCAATCCCTGGAAACGCTGCATGATTCCTGCTTCTATTCGCCGGATCGAACGAACCAATCTGCGCGTCGGGACATTGCATCATCCCGCCCGCGCCTTGCAAAGGATTTCGTTGGGCATGGATAGGCTTGGTACCTTGAAGCAGCTCGCCGCGGAGGCTGCGCGCGGCAACCTCACGTTTCCTACATCGGCCACGGTGCTCCTCCGTGTCCGGAAGGGGCTCGATGATCCCGACTGCGCAATAGAGACCGCCGCGCGTCTGATTCAAACAGAACCCGTTCTGGCGGCGCGGGTCGTGGCCGTCGCCAACTCCGCGACGTTCAATCGCTCCGGGCGAACCATTACCGATGTGCGTGCCGCGGTGAACATGCTGGGTTTTCGAATGGTGCGTACGCTGGCAACGGCAATGGTTGTCAGGCAGATGGCGGGTCAGCCCGAAACGCCCGCGCATCGAGACCTCGCGATGAAATTGTGGGGACACTCGGCCCATGTCGCGGCCCTGGCCCATCTGATTGCCCGGCGCGTAACGAAACAGGATCCGGACACCGCGCTTTTTGCCGGAATGGTCCATGAAATCGGCGGGTTCTATCTGCTGGCGCGGGCGAAAGACCATCCTGGGTTGCTGGACGGCGACTCGCAAGACTGGAGAGGTGACAATGCGGACGGCGTCTCACCAGAGAAGGAACTTGGCCGTGCGGTGCTCGGCGCGTTGCAAGTGCCGAAACCTGTGCTCGAGGGCATCGAGCTTCTCTGGAATGGCTACTTGGCATTCCCGCCCAAGACACTCGGCGATACGCTTCTGCTCGCGGATCATCTGGCGCCGCTCAAATCCCCGCTCTTCCAAACGGTCGATCAGAACGCCACCGAATTGCGCAGTTCAATCGACGTGGTCGTGGATCAGGATACCTTGAGCGAAATTCTTGCGGAATCGGCCAAGGAAGTGAAGTCCCTGACTGACGCGTTGCAACTCTAGTTCCGGTCGGCGAGGGCGCCCCTTCCTTTGCGGTTGCACGAGACGCAAATGGGGTCACGTCTTGCTACGCCTGCGTTACCCTTCGACGGGCTCAGGGCGAACGGAGGCTTGAGCAGTGCACGTTAAACGTTAAGCAAGCGCCATTCGAGCCTGACCCCATTTACTCTTAAAATCACACCGTCAAATGCGCGCGCTTCACTTCCGGTTTGGCGTCCAGCTCCGCGAAGGTTCCGGCAAAACCGATTTGCCCGGTGTCGATCACGTACACGCGATCGCAGAGGGCGGTCGCGAAGCTGAGATTCTGCTCGCATAGAAGCAAGGTCAGCCCCTCGTCCTTGAGACGCGCGATCTGCAGCCGCAGCAAAGCCACCACCAGCGGCGCGAGTCCTTCCGACGGCTCATCCAGCAGGAGGAGGCGCGGGTTGCCCATCAAGGTGCGTGCAATCGATAGCATCTGCTGCTCGCCGCCGCTCAGCAATCCGCCGGGGCGCCGCTGCATCGGCTGGAGCGCAGGAAATAATCCGAACACCCGATCGATCGTCCAGACCGACTGGCCGGTCGCCGGCTTGATGGCGGTTTCCAGGTTCTCCAGCACGGTGAGCTCCGGGAAAATACGCCGGTCTTCCGGAACGTAGCCAAGTCCAAGGCGGCTCCGCTGGTAGGTGCGCATGCTACCCAGGTCCTGGTCGAGAAACGTGATGCGCCCCTGCGCGAGCGGAACGAGGCCCATGATCGATTTCAGCGTCGTGCTCTTGCCCGCACCGTTTCTGCCGAGGAGTCCGACTGCCTCGCCCGGCTTGATTTGCAGCGAGATGCCGAAGAGCGCGTGCCCATCACCATAGCCGGCGTAGACGTCGTTCAGCTCAAGCACGATGTTCCTCGCCAAGATAGATTTCCTGCACCCGCGCATTGGCCCGAATTTCCTTCGGCGTTCCTTCGGCGACGACCATGCCCTGGTGCATGACGGTGATGTGATCGGCGACCGAGAAGTAGTAGGTAGCGCTGTGGTAAGCAGGAGCCCTTTTGTATATTTTTGGTAGGCATCAAAAATGAATTCTACATTACTGTTGAAAAGTGAGAGGTCCAGGCCGATATTTCCCATTTCCGTTTTGACCCAAGTCAGGTCATCGTTTTTGAAACCATTTTTCCAGGTAGGAGTAAAACCAGAGATGCCGCCATAAGCGATCTGCAGTAAGGAGCTATATTGATCCAGGGTACCACCGCTCATTACACCTAAGGCCAGGTA
>JANMUI010000373.1:0-7665 GCA_031391405.1 Betaproteobacteria bacterium | reverse complement strand
GATGATGTCGCTGCGGCATGCCTGCCGGTTTCGTTTGTCGTCGCGCATGATGCGCTCGTCGTGCAGGGCAATCTTTCGTCAGGCGACTGGGTGCTCATAACCGGTGTGACGTCAGCCGTGGGCGTCGCCGCGCTTGGCATCGCAAAATTCGTTGGTGCGAAGGTCATCGGCACCTCCGGATCAGCCGACAAGCTCGCACGACTCGCACCGCTTGGGCTCGACCTTCCAATCCAGACGCGTGCGCCTGACTTTGCCGCGGCAGTCAAAGAGGTCACTGGCGGGCGGGGTGTCGATATCGCGATCGATGCAGTGGGCGCCGCTTTCTTCGACGCTATTCTGCAATCGCTTGCCGTGGACGGACGCTTCGCCACCATCGGCCAACTCACCGGTGCGCCCCAGGTCATGCTCGACATGGATTTTTTCGCGATGCGGCGTCTCCATCTGTTCGGCGTCAGCAACCGGCTGCGTACGCCCGATGCACGCGCCCGATCGGCGCAGCGATTCACCAAAGACTTGATGGATGCGATCGTCGCAAGGAAAATCCCTGTGCAAGTGGATCGCACATTTCCGCTCGATGAGATCCGCGCGGCGCACCGCTACGTCTATGCTGACCAGCAAGTTGGCAAAGTAGTGATCACGATGTAGTAAGAGGAGCAGCACATGGGCAAACGAATGATGTTGGGCGCAGCGATGGCGGCTGCCTCACTCGGCGCCGCGGCGCAGGAGTATCCGAGCAAATCGATCCGGCTGATCGTCCCGTTCGCTGCGGGGGGACTGCTCGATACCGGCGTGCGGGTCATCGCGGATCGTGCCTCCCAACGGCTCGGTCAGCAACTCATCGTTGAGAACCGACCGGGCGCGACCGGCTTCATCGGTACCGAGCTCGTGGCCAAAAGTGCTCCTGACGGCTATACGATCGTCGGTGGGTTCGACGGCACGCTCACAATCAGTCCCCACATCGCGTCGAAAATCCCCTTCGATACGTTGCGCGATTTTCAACCCATCACCAAACTTGCAGACGCGACGCTTATCCTGGTGGCGCATCCCAGCGTCAAGGCGAACACGCTGGGTGAGCTGATCGCGCAGAAAGACAAGATCGGCAGCCTGTCATACGGTACCTCCGGGACGGGTAGTCCGAATCATGTCGCCGGAGAGATGCTGAAGCAACTCACCGGCCTCGATCTCGTACACATTCCCTACAAGGGCGGTGGACAGGCCATCGGGGACGTTGTCGGCGGCCAGATCCCGCTCGTCTATACCGCAATCGCCACCGCGCAACAGTTCGTCAAGGCGGGCAAACTCAAAGCGCTGGGCATGTCGAGCGCACAACGCTCGCCGGTATTCCCGGATGTGCCGACCTTCATCGAGGCAGGTCTACCGGGTTTCGTCGTGGACTCGTGGATCGGCCTCCTCGCACCTGCCAAGACGCCGCGACCAATCGTCGATCGCCTCCAAAGGGAAATGCTTGCGGTACTCGGCACGCCTGAAGTGCGCGAGCGCTATGCAGCGCTTGGCCTCATGCCGGTTGGCAGCACGCCCGACGAGTTCTCGGCGCAACTCAAAGAGGAGCTTGCACGCTGGGAGCCGGTAGTGAAGAAGGCCGGGATCAAGGCGGAGTAGCGCGCTAGAGCCCATCGAGCGCATCCCGTCATCAAATGGGGCGATCCCGCCACGCGAACGGCGGAAGCTCGCCCCGTCGATAAAGGCGGCAAGCCCGCCGCGCTTCACTTACGAGCAGCGATTCGGCGAGGCGCTAAAGCCGCTCCTCCAGCCAATCGATCATGAACGGCACATTGTGCGCCCAGTAGTCGTGGCTGCAATGGATGCGCCCGCCCGGGTCGTTGTCGTCGTAGATCTTCAGCGATTTGTCGGTCGCGCCGATCTCGTTGAACAGCCGCCTTGCGCCCTCGACCGACATCAAGGTGTCGTTGTTGCCGTGCGAGATCAGGGTCGGGCACGTGATGTTCTTTGCGATCCCGGCCATCGAGAAGTCCTTCAGCCTGCGCCGTGCTTCCTCGTGACCGACCCCGCCAAGCAGGCGCTGGCAAGTCGGCTGCAAGTGTGCGCAGAAGTCATACAGATCATCGAGGATGCTGTAGCAGCCGCTCCAGAGTACCAGCGCCTTGATGCGATGCTCGAACGCCGCAACGCGCGGCGCGTAGTAGCCGGCCATACTGATGCCCACCAGCGCGACGCGGTTCGGGTCGATTTCCGGCCGCGCAAACAGATAGTCGAAGCACGCCTTGCCGGGCACTTCGTAGTCGGCGCGGGTCGGAATATTCTTCAGATAGATCGAAGAACTGCGACCCGGCGTATCGACGTGCAGCACTGCGATACCGCGATCCAGGAACGGCTTGCTCGAAAAATAGACCTCTTCCGCGTAAGCGTCAGCCCCTGCAAGGAAGAGCACCGCCGGCCACTTGCCCGCTTTGGGATTACGCGGATGGCAGAAGTAACCGTCGTACGTTTCATTCCCGCAGCGGACCGCAACCACTTCGATCTTCGGCTCATGCAGTTTCGCCGCCTCGCGAAAGCACGCTTGCGCCTTGGCATAGCGCTCGGCTTTCCGCGCATTCTGCGCATAGGTGAGGAATACATCGGACATCCGGTAATACTGATTGGCATGAAAGTAGTTCTGCATCGCAGTGGCCCGATGACCGGCACGCAAGGCGTTCTGCGCACGCGTCTCGGTGGCCTTTGCGATCTCCAACCACTCATGCTCCCAACTCTCTTTGTTGCCGACTTCGATCTTGCTGCAGGTGCGCGCAATATCGAAGACGTCGCCGCCGCCTTGTTGCGACTGAGCGACCAGGCGCAACGTTTGACCGCCGAACGGATGGTTTGGGGCGAAAAATTGAACATGAGTGTCCTATCGCTGGTGGTAGTGAGTGTGAATCCGGGTTCGAGCAAACCGCCTGCCTGCACCGATTTCACCACGACGACTCAACGGACGCAACGGACACCACGAAGATTGCGAATCCATCGGGTGCATCGAATCCATCGAATGCATTGTCGAGGCCGTCGTGTTCGTCGCGCCGTTTCTCTGGATTCGCACTTCTCTTACGACCAATGCGCCTCGCATTCAATCCGTTCCATCTACGAAACGACGGAAACGCTTTGCGTGACTGGAGAAAGTCCCTCTACCCACGCCTCGATCGCCTCCCGGATCTCCCTAGGCTTTTCCGTCAACGGCCAATGCTCCGCTTGAATCGTGACTACCGTTGGGGTCGACCACTGCGCCACGATCTCACGCGTGCGCGCAGGCGCGGCGAATGTCGCACCGCTCGATAGAACGAGCAGTACCGGCGCCTCGATCGCCCCGCTCACCTGCACCGTCCGAAACAACTCGGCCAGATCCTGCAAGTAGTGCGCGGTACGCAGGTGCTTCATGTCCTCGAACGGCGAACTATATCGACGCACGAACGCATCGGTGCTGGCGGCATCGCGCAGCGCCGTCCGCGCCTCTTCATCGAGCGCGCGAAGATCGAGCGGCTCGACCCGACGACGTTGAATCCCAAGCGCGTTCAATCCGCGCGTCACCGACGCCGCTATACCGAAGATCGAAGACAGCCGGGCCATCCAGCGCATCCGACCGTGCAGCGCGCCGCGATAGACCGGATCGATCAGCACGATTCCTGCGGTCCGCTGCCGGCATTGAACCGCAAACTGCAACGCTACCTGGGCACCGAGACTGTGGCCGACGATCACAGCTCGCGTGCAGCCCTCATGATCGAGGACCGCAGCCAGATCTTCGCACCAGAGCTCAAGGCTGATCCGGCCGCGCGCGGATGAATCGCCATGCCCGCGAAGGTCAATGCGGATCAGGCTCCAACGCGCATCGAGCGAGGTGTGCTCGACAAATTCGGACCAGCGCGATCGATTGCTCGCAAGCCCATGGATCAGGACGAGCACGCGATCCGGGGCCGGCACATGCGCGCGCGTCATGCCATACGAAATCCGCGTGCCGTCCGATCGTGCGAGAGAGTGAGTCGCTTCCATGGGATACCGTGGTGGAATCCCCACATCATCGCATCGCCCTCGAATCGCCGTCGCTCGCGGGCGTCGAGGCGATCCCTCACAGGTCGGGCCGAACGCGCCCGCCGTAAGGACTTAGTCGCTCTTCGCTTAGTTGCTCTTCGTACTGCGACTGGTATCGCGGAAAGCCTGTTCGCTTTCGTTCATCAGTGTCTTGCCTCGTGTGATCTTTGAATCGCCCTCTTTCAATTCCACGTTGGCGGCGTCGATCTTGTCTTGCGCTTTGCGCTTGACGTCTTCGCCTTCGGAGGCCAGGTCGCTACCCTGCTTCCACTGTTTGCTGATCTGCTCCACCGACATGGCCTTGGTTTTGGCGGCATCGGGTGGTGCCGACGTGCTGGCGCAGCCGGTGACAAACAATGCTGCGCTGGTCAGAACCATCAAAGTCAGGCGCGAAGTGTTCATGGGTTGTACTCCTTTTCCATTGATTGAATAAGCGCGCCGGCGTGCATCGATCGGCGGCAGAGCATTCTCGCCGACCAAGTGTGCCGTGACATGCGCGCAGAGCCAAACGTGACCGGTCGAGCGACAAACGGGGGTATCGGGGTCCAATCAAATAGCAGCAGGAAATCAAATGCTTGATCGCGCTCGAGCGCGCTCAGCGCCCGAACTGCTCAACGGTCGATCGAGCGGACAGGCGCGGCAACCGAATTGGACATCGGTGGTCTTTGGCCGCTCACTGTCCGAGGTTGCTCTGAGCGCATCGCACTCGGCTCGCCGTGTCGATGAGTCGCGGCGTGTCGTATGCGCGGTCACTGCCGGCGGCGAAGCGCAGCGCAACCCATCGTGAACCCCAGCCCGACGACGTGCCGGTCAATCCTTCAGGTAAGGCGCAAGCTCGAAGATGCTGATGAGCTGGTCGCGAATCTTCGAATCCTTGATGTTGTCCCGAATCGCGGCATCGATAATGCCGGATCGAAGCGCCGAGTAGACCTCGTTGCTCGGAACATTGGTCGGGACCATGCCAAGGACACGCACAAGGTGCTCGTTCACGCCGGGCAGTCCGCGCAGTTTCAGACCCTTTGCATCCGCGACCGTGGCGATCGGCTTCGATTGACGGCTCCAGATATAGAACGGGAATCCCGGCGTAGCAAGGCCCACGAACACGACGCTCGCCTGCTCCTGCGTGACGCGTTGCAGCAGCTCGCGACCTTTCGGCATCCCTCGCACCTGCTCGGCGGAGGTGATGTAGTTGATGAAATGCATGCCCTTCAGATCGGTGAAGAAAAGCGACGAGGTCACCATCATGTCGAACTGTCCCGTCTGGAGCGCCTTCAACTGATCGAACGGCGCAACGACTTCCGGCCCGCCGACCAGACCAAGTCCTACCAATGCCACGCATCATGTCTCTCTCCCTTGAAAGTACATCCATCGAACCATAGCGACTGCTGTTACTGATCAATGAAAATCTTCGCCACCCATGGATTGAACAGGACGACAGCGACCGTCGCGAGCTCCAGCAGGCAAAACGGGAGGCAAACGACATAGACATCCCGCATACTGATCTCTGGCGGTGCCACGCCTTTTGCCGCGAAAAGGTTGAGTCCGAATGGGGGCGTGATGCCACCGGTGCCCACGACGATCATGAACATCACGCCAAACCACACCGGATCGATATTCATCTTGCTCATGACGCCCACCAGCAACGGGACCCCGACAAAGATCACCGAAGTCTGGTCCATGAAGCAGCCGAGCAGAAGCGCGATGAAGAGCACGACCGTGACGGCGACGATCGGGCCGGCGGCCATCTCGCTCACCATTCCCGCGAAGCCTTGTGCAATGCCGGTGATCGCGAGAATCTGACTATAGGCCTTCGAATTCACGACGATGAACATGATCATCGCCGAGAACACCAGAGCGTCGCGCACCATGGCATAGACATCGCGCCAGCCGAAGCGCCGGTACAAGTACGCGACCAGCAATGTGGATAGGGCACCCGTCGCGGACGCCTCGGTCGAGGTCGCGATGCCCAGATAGATCACACCCGTCACACTGAAAACAGGAACGAGCAATGGCGTTAGTTTTAGCAGGGCGATGAGCCGATCACGCATGGTGACGCTCGCGGCCGACGCATCGTCAAGTTCCGGATGTCCTCTGGTCCGCCAGAATATGTAGAGAACGAGCAAGGTCGACAAAACGAAAGCCGGCCCCAAGCCGGCCAACATCAAGTGCGGGATGGAAATGCCCGCCAGACTGCCAACGAGAACGGCACCGAGGCTTGGTGGAATCAAGTTGGCGAGGGTTCCAGCGCCGAGCACGGGTCCGACCGACAATTCCTTGCTGTAGCCGCGCCGACGCAGCTCAGCGATCAATGTCGAGCCCAACACGGCGGTGGACGCGACACTCGCACCCATCAGCGCGCCTAACACGACGCCACCGAGAACGGCGGTATAGGCACCCGACCCGCGAACACCCGCGAGAATTTTACCGATCAGGTCCATCACCACCGCGCTCAGTCCGCTGCGCACGAAGATCGTGCCCATCAGCACGAAAAACGGCACGGCGGTGAGGTAGACATTCGCGACGCTCGAATAGGCGGCGTGGACCAGAAAGGAAAGCGCATCGACGGTCCCAAAGAGGAACCACGCGGCGATCAGATTCAGAACGCCGAAAGCGAATGCAACCGGCAAATTTGAGGCAAGGGCAAGAACAAGCCCGAAGGCAAGGAGCAATGCGGCAGTGGTCCAGTCCATGCTGGGCTACGGCATAGGAGGCTGATCCACCTGCCTTGCGCGGGCGAGATCGGTGAACAAATTCGCGATGAACTGCACAGTCAGGAGAAAGCTGCTGAGCGGAATTGCGATCAGAACCACCCATTGCGGCACAACGATCGCATCGGCAAATTGTGACCCACGTTCAATGACACGGATGACTTCCTTCACCGCAAGAAAAGTGAAGGCCGCGCAGTACAAGCTCCCCACGACATCAAGCCACACATACAGCCGGCGGCCGCTCTGTGGGCGCAACAACGTATGCAGAATATCGACCGCGACATGTGCCCGTTGCGCCAGGGCGAACGGTGCCCCAGAAACGTGACATACACCAGCCCATAGGCGGTGACCTGGTCCGCCCAGCCGATCGGCGCGTTGAAGCCATAGCGTAGGAGCACGTTTGCAGTCACGATCAGCAGCATCGCGACGAGGATGGCGCTCCCTACGACGCCCAAGGCGGCGCTCATGCCGGCAACGATGGCGCAGAAGCGTTCGGACTTCACCACGATGATGGCGAACCCGGCTAGAAATCGAGCTTGATATTCCGCTCGCGGATCAACTTCATCCACATATCCTGATCGCGACGCACGAGCTTCGTGAATTCGTCGGGCGCGAGGTTGTATCCATCCGAACCGAGCTCGTTCAACTTCGCTTGCACATCGGGCAACTCAGTCGCGCGCTTGATGTCGACGGCGAGTCGGTCGATGATCGCCTGCGGCGTTCCTGCGGGCGCAAACACGCCATACCATGAGCTGACATCGAACCCCGGCAGTCCTGATTCGGCGACCGTCGGCAGGTCGGGCGCAGCGCGCGGGCGACGCGCACCGCTCGTTGCGAGCAGCACCAGCGAGCCTTGCTTCGCATGACCGAATGCAGCCGACGGCAGCGGGTCGAACGCAAGCTGGACTGCCGGGGTTCG
>JANMUI010000368.1:0-4184 GCA_031391405.1 Betaproteobacteria bacterium | reverse complement strand
CTATGTCATGTTGTCGATGATGAATGCGTTCGGCGTGCCGTTTCCGCTTGCACTCACGATCGCATTCGTCGTCGTCGCGCTTGGGAGCATCGTGCTGGAACGCCTGCTTTATTCGAGGCTCTACGCGGCGGGCGAGCTCGCGCAGGTGCTGTTCACGATCGGACTCATCCTGATGTCGATCGCCGCCGCGCGGATGCTTTACGGTACGTTGCAGCAACCGGTCAATCTGCCCAGCTATATGCGCGGACAGCTGCAATTTTTCGGGCGCGATTTTCCAGCCTATCGCGTTATCGTGATTGGATTCAGCCTCGTGTTGGTGATGCTTCTTTGGTTCGGCGTCGAGCGTACGCGTTGGGGCGCGATGCTGAGAGCGGCGGTCGACAACCGGCCGATGGCGCAATCGATCGGCATCAATACGTCAAGACTTTTCACCCTCACCTTTGCCCTCGGCTCCGGGCTGGCCGCGATCGGCGGAGGAATGGGGGCCGAGCTGATCGCGATCCAACCCACCTATCCATTCGAGCACCTCGTATTTTTTCTGATTGTCGTGGCAATCGGCGGGATGGGCACGTTGCGCGGTCCCTTCGTTGCGGCGCTCCTGATCGGGGTCTCCGACACCGCGTGCAAATACTGGTTGCCGCAGTTCGGTGCGTTCTTCATTTATGCGGCAACGATCGCGGTCCTGTTGTGGCGACCGGCCGGTCTCTTCGGAAGGACGGCTTGAATGGCGACTGAGGCGGCACCAACAACAACGATTCGACTGCCGCCTCATGCAGGCGGCTATGTCGCGGATCCGCGCATACGCCCGATCGAATACCTGCCGTGGGTCGCGGGCGCGGTTGTGTACTTTGTAGCGCCTGAGTATTTGCCGCTCGGCAGCTACATTCTCATCCTGATGCTCTTTGCGTTGTCGGTCGACTTGATCCTCGGGTACGCCGGGATCATCACCCTTGGGCATACCGCATATTTCGGCATCGGCGCCTATGCCGCCGGCATTCTCGCCAAGTTCGCGACGGCCGATCCCTTCATTGGCCTCGCGGTTGCTGCGATCGCCGCCGGCGTATTCGGATTGATCACCGGGGCGGTCATCCTGCGCACCCACGGCTTGACGCTTCTGATGTTGACCCTTGCTATCACGTCGATCTGCTACGAGGTGGCGAACAAGGCGACGGAGTGGACCGGCGGCGCGGATGGCCTGTCCGGCATCACGATGAATCCCATCTTCGGACAGTTCAGGTTCGATATGTTCGGGAAAACGGCGTATGTCTACAGCTTCGTCTTTCTGGTGGTCGGCTGGTGGATCGTACGTCGCATCATCTACTCGCCGTTTGGCGCAACGCTCGCCGGCATTCGTGAAAATCCGGTTCGCATGCACGCGATCGGCGCACCGGTGTATCGGCGGATGGTAGTCGTCTACACGATCTCCGCGATGATCGCAGGCGTCGCGGGCGCACTGCTCACCCACACGACACAGTTTGTCGGCCTCAAGGTCCTCGGATTCGAATTGTCGGGCGACCTGTTGGTGATGCTTATTCTGGGTGGCGTCGGGCGACTCTACGGCGCCATCGTCGGGCCGCTGATCTACCTGGTCGCGCAAGACCTGCTCGCCAAGCAATATCCCGAGTATTGGTACTTCTGGATCGGCGCGCTCCTCGTGGTGATCGTACTGTTCGCTCGCGGCGGCATATTAGGCATCGTCGATGCGATCCGCGCGTGGATCGGAAGAGTCGGTACGCGATGACCGCTGTCCTCGAAACGCGTGCGCTCTGCAAAAGCTTCGGTGCATTGACGGTCGCCGACAATATCGACTTTCGGCTGGATGCCGGCGCGAGGCACGCCCTGATCGGTCCCAACGGCGCTGGCAAGACAACATTCGTCAACATGCTGACCGGGCGTATCCCGCCTTCGTCGGGGTCGATCATGCTGGGCGGCGCGGAGATCACCCGGTCATCGCAGAGCGAGCGTGTCAAGCGCGGCCTCGGCCGGACTTTTCAGATCAACACCCTGTTTCGCAATCTCACCGTGGTCGACAACGTCGCGCTATCGGTGGCTGAGCGCATGGGCGTGAGCGGTGACATGATCGGTGTCGCAAGCAAGCAGCGCGCCGTCGTCGGCGAGGCCATGGCGCTGTTGGCATCGCTCGGTCTTGCGGACGACGCGCGCGCTCACGTTGCGGGGCTGCCGTATGGCAAGCAGCGGCTGGTCGAGATTGCGATCGCGCTTGGACTCAAGCCGAAGGTCCTGTTGCTCGACGAACCGGCGGCGGGCGTTCCATCCCTCGAATCGCATCGGATTCTCGAAGTGATCGCAACATTGCCGGCGGAGATCGCCGTTCTCATTATCGAACACGATATGGATCTGGTATTCCGGTTCGCCAGGCGAATCACTGTGCTCGCGCAAGGGGCCGTCTTGACGGAGGGCTCTCCGCAGGAAATCCGTACCGATGTACGCGTTCGGCAGGTCTACCTCGGGGAAGACCATGTCTAGCGTCCTGGAAGTCACCGATCTTCGGGCGGGATACGGTGCGACGGTCGTACTCGAAGATGTGAGCCTGGTTTTGGACGAGCGGGCGACGATAGCGGTGCTTGGGCGGAATGGCGTTGGCAAGACGACATTTCTTGCCACCTTGATGGGCCATACCACGCAGCATGCGGGAAAGATCGTCTTTCGCGGGCGCGAGTTGAATCGGCTGCCCCCCTACGAACGCGCGCGACTCGGCATCGGCTATGTACCGCAGGCGCGGGAGATCTTCCCGTCCCTTACCGTGGAAGAAAACCTCACGGTCGCCGGTCGACCCGGGCGCTGGAGCCTCGAGCGCGTCTACGACATTTTGCCCCGCCTCGCGGAACGGCGGACCCACATGGGTAATCAGATATCCGGTGGCGAGCAGCAGATGCTTGCGATCGGCCGCGCGCTGATGGGCAATCCCACCCTGTTGCTCATGGACGAGCCGCTCGAAGGATTGGCGCCGATCATCGTCGAGAGCATCATTGCTGTCGTTAGCCGGCTGATTCGCGAAGACTCGCTTACCTTGGTGTTGGTCGAGCAATCCGCAAAGCGCGCGCTGCAGATGACCGAGCAGGCGATGGTCCTCGATCGCGGACGCATCGCCTACGCCGGTCCGAGCGCCGAGCTTCTCAACGATCCGGAGCGCCTGTCGAACCTGTTCGTCGCGCATTGAGCACGCATGTGCACATCCGGATCAGCGGCGCTCATACTCGACGAAATCGTAGACGATCGAGTGGATACCGTCGGAACTCCGACATTCCCGTCGAATCTCATTCCAATCCTGTTTGTCGATTGCGGGGAAAAACGTGTCGCCTTCGAATTCCGCATCGATCTCGGTGAGGAACATTCGCGAGGCCCGGTCAATCGCCTGACGATAGATTTCGGCGCCGCCAATCACAAATGAGAATGTTCCCGCCGGAGCGGTCCTGTCCAGTGCCTCGTCTACCGAATGGACGACCGTACAGCCGGGCGCATTGAATGTGTTCGATCGACTGATGATGATGTTGGTGCGCCCTGGGAGCGGCCGTCCGATCGAGTCGAACGTCTTGCGTCCCATGATGACACGGTGACCGGTCGTGAGTTGTCGAAAGCGCTTCAGGTCATCGGGCAGGTGCCAGGGCATTCGATTGTCCAATCCAATCGCGCGGTTGCGCGCAAGGGCTGCGATGAGCGCGATGACGGGACGTTGTTGCATCAGGACGCAGGATGGCGATCGGAAACCGGACTGCTCTTGCGTGAATGGGCAGGAAAGTCCATGGCATTCTATCGGTGTCGGCCGAATGTCGTGCATCGGCGGCGGTTTCGATCCGTCGCTTGAGATCCGGAGGAACACAGATGCTTGAACCAAGGAGTCATTTCATGCAAACGGTCTTCATACACACGGTGGTGCTGCTCGTGGCGTTCCTCGCAGGTTGTGCGCTCGAATCGTCCCAGCGCGTCCGCCAGGAGCGCGCGGAACGCGCGACGCAATCGATCAACTTGCAAGGTTTCCCGCCCGAGTACCGTCAAGGCTTTACCGATGGGTGCGCAGCGGTGGGCGTAGCGGCATCGTCCAAGCCGGCGGGGGTGCCTAATTTTGTTCAGGGCTGGCAAGACGGCTTCAAGCATTGCACCAACCGCAAGCCGCAATAACGTCTGCCGGATGCACCTTCGACATCTTGCCACCGCAAAAGCAA
>JANMUI010000321.1:0-5842 GCA_031391405.1 Betaproteobacteria bacterium | reverse complement strand
GCCTAATTTTGTCCAGGGCTGGCAAGACGGCTTCAAGCATTGCACCAGCCGCAAGCCGCAATAACATCTGCCGGATGCATCTTCGACATCTTGCCACCGCAAAAGCAAACGGCCGCGCGTCCATGACGCGCGGCCGTTCCCTTGCTTCCCCGTTACCGTTGGTTGCTCTTGATACCTCGCGAGCACTCCGCTTTTTTATACGCTCGTAGCCCCCATGCGACATTCGTTAACGCAATGTGCATGCCAATGCGGGGCGCCGGCGGGTTGAAACGTGGCAATCTTGGCAGGTCGGGGATTGAACGTGACGCACTACACACAGTCAACGTCTGCACGCGTAAGTTTCTCGCGGCAGGCTCGCGCCGGCCATGGACCCCGCGTTGGCCTGCCGGTCATCGGACCACGGCGACGGACCCGGTAAAATCTCACAAGCACGCCTGATCCCCAGACGCTTCTTCACGATCAACGCAACCCTCACCGAGGCCGCATGATCAATCCGAAAATTCCCAAGCCACGCATCGCGATAGCGCTTGGCGATCCTGCCGGAATCGGGCCGGAGATCGCACTCAAGGCAGCGATGGATCCTGAAGCGCGGGCGATTTGTACCGTGATTCTGGTCGGCGACCCGCATGTGATCGACGCGCATGCAGCCCTTTGCGGCCTGCACCCTGATGTTCGCGTCGTCGAACGGGCGCTCGACGTTGTCGACAACTCGGATGGAGTGTGGCTTCTGCGTCGCAATCAATTCGCAGATGAGGCGCTGTCCATCGGATCCGTGTGTGCGGCCAACGGTCGCGCTGCGATCGACTCCGCGCGGGTTGCGATCGAAGCCGCGATCGCAGGGGAAGTCGATGCAGTGGTGGCGGCGCCGCAAACCGAGTTGGCGATCAAGGCCGCCGGGTTCGAATTCGACGGCTATCCGAGCTTCGTGGCGCGTTGTACCGGCACGCCGGTCGACGATGCGTATCTGATGATCTGCTTCGACCACATGCGTATCGTTCACGCAACGCTGCATGTGAGTGTGCGCCGAGCCCTCGAGCTGGTAACGCAAATACGGGTGAAGGGCGCCATTGCGGCGACCGCAGTCGCGCTCAATAAGATCGGCATTGCGACGCCGCGAATCGCCGTCTCCGGACTCAATCCGCACGCCGGCGAAGGCGGAATGTTCGGAGAGGAAGAGATCGAGACCATCGCGCCTGCGATCGCGAACGCGAAGGCAATGGGCATCGATGTCGATGGACCGTTCGGCGCGGACACGATGTTCGCCAAAGCGGGATACGACGCCTTCATCGTGATGATGCATGATCAAGGTCATATCGCTGCCAAGACCTTGGCGCCTAACCGCACGGCAGGCATGACGATCGGAACGCCGATCGTGTTCAGCAGCGTCGCGCATGGCAGCGCGCTTGACATCGCGGGCAAGAACCAGGCGAATCATCACGCCATGTTGGAGGCGTTGCGCCGCGTCGTCGGGGCGCGTGCAGGCGCGACGCGCTAGCCACGCTCCGCAAGGTCGGATCGGCCATCCCTGCCGAGTGCAAAAACCGGGAATCTTCCGATGTGGGAACATGGATTCCGAGCAGATTGCATTCGCTGACAAGCAAACGATTTCGAAGGAGAGAACATTGAGCGATCACTTTCATGGGCGCATCGAAGACCACCGCCTGATCACCGGCCAGGGCCAATACACTGCGGACTTCAATTTTCCGAATCAGCTCCACGCCGCATTTTTCCGGGCCGATCGCGCCCATGCGGAAATTCTCGCGATTGATCTCAAGCCGGCGCGCGCTGTCAAAGGGGTGATCGCGGTGTATATCGCTGCCGATCTCGTCGAGGCCAAATTGGGTCCGCTCCCGATCCTCGGCAAATACGAAGGACGTAACGGGACCACCATCATCCGCACCCATCGGCCGATCCTCGCGGAACAGCGGGTCCGGTATGTAGGCGAACAGATCGCCATGGTGCTCGCGGAGTCTCCCTCAGTCGCACGTGATGCGGCCGATGCAATCGTCGTCGAGTATCGTGACCTGCCCGTCGTCACTGAAGCAGCGGATGCGATGGCACCGGCTTCGTCGCGGTTGCATGAGAACATCCCCGGCAACGTCTGCTATGAAGGCGAGACCGGCAACGCGGCGGCGGTGGAAGAAGCCTTCAAGAAGGCGCACCACATCACCCGGGTTGCGGCCGAGAGCAATCGCGTGATCGGCAGTCCGATGGAGCCGCGCGCATGCGTGGTGAGCTTCGATCCGTCGACCGGAAATTATCGCCTCGCCATGCCCAAGCAGGGTTTGCTCAACATGCGGAGCCAACTCGCCGGAATCCTCAATGTCCCGCCGGAAAAATTCATCATCGAGGCGCACGACGTCGGTGGCAGTTTCGGCGTGCGAAGCGCGGCCTATCCCGAATACATCGCAATGATGGTGGCAACCAAGCGGCTCGGGCGGCCCATCAAGTGGGTGGCCTCCCGCTCCGAGTGCTTCCTCACCGACAGTCACGGGCGCGCCATCTCGATGATCGGCGAGCTTGCCCTCGACAAGAACGGCGTGTTCCTCGCCTCGCGCTTCCAGTTCATCGCGAATCTTGGCGCGTACCAATCGCTCACCGGTTCGTTCCTCGCGACCAACAACACCGCCGTTTGCGCGGTGGGTGTGTACAAGACACCGGCGCACTACGGGCGCGTGACCCTGGTGCTCACCAACACCGCACCGGTGGCCGCCTATCGTGGGGCCGGTCGGCCGGATGTCGCATTCCTCAATGAGCGGATCGTGGACCAGGCCGCGCATGAAATGGGGATCGACCCGGTTGAAATACGCAGGCGTAATTTCATTCCGAAAGACGCGTTCCCGTACAAGACACCGAACGCGGCGACCTACGATAGCGGCGATTATGCGAATGGCCTCTCCATGGCGTTGAAGCAACTCGAATGGGAAGGATTTCCGCAACGCCGTACCGCATCCAAGCAAAATGGTCGCCTGCGCGGCGTTGGCATCTCATGCTTCATCGAGGGGACGGGCGCTGGAGCGTTTCCGAAAGACCAAGCCGAGATCCGTTTCGATCGCGACGGTGGCATTACGGTTTTCACGGTGACGCAGACGCAGGGACAGGGGCATGAAACCGCGTTCCCGATGATCGTGGGCGAGGTCCTCGGGATCCCCATCGAAAAGATCCGATTGAAGGCGAGCCTTCCGGATACGAAGCTCATCGGCAATCACACCGGCGGTTCGCGTTCGACGGTCGGCGCGGGGAGCGCGTGCCTGCTCGCGGCACGCCGCGCGCTTGATCTCGCCAAGCGCTATGCCTCCGAAGAGCTCGGCGCCGAGATGATCGACATCAAGTTCGATGACGGCGTGTTCAATGCGAAGGGCAAGTCGTTGTCGATGGAATCCCTGGTCGCTCGCCTGGCGAAAGATCTTCCGGAAGGCGAGTATCACCCGCTCGATGCGTGGGGCGAAGGCGTCTTCGGTGCGACCTTTCCAAACGGGCAGCACATTGCCGAGGTGGAAGTCGATCCGGAAACCGGCGTCATTGATCTCGTGCGTTACTCGGCAGTCGATGACTGCGGGAAAGTGATCGACCATACCTTGCTCGAAGGCCAGCTTATCGGCGGGATGGCGCAAGGTATTGGCCAGGCGATGAGCGAGCACGGCATCTACGATCGCGAGTCCGGACAACTCCTCGCGGGCTCCTACATGGATTACTGCATGCCTCGGGCCGGCTGGCTGGCCGATCTGCGCGTCGGGGATAACGGCGTGCCCAGTCCGAACAATCCGCTTGGCGTAAAGGGGGCCGGCGAGTCCGGTACCACCGGATCGATCGCCGCTTTTTTCAACGCCTCGCTCCATGCGCTGCGCACGGTCGGCGTGAAGACCATCGATATGCCGCTCACGCCCGCGAAGGTGTGGCACGCGATCCGCGTCGCGCAATCGAAGTAGATGAAGTAGATCCGAAGTAGCTCCGCGGCAGATCCATTTTAGAGGTATCCATGGAAAATTTTCTTTTGTACGAGAAGGACGGCGCGATCGTCACGCTCACGATGAATCGACCGGAGGAACGCAATCCGCTGACCGGGCACTTCGATGAATTCGTGAACGCATGCACGCGCATCAACGCCGATCAATCGGTGAAGTGCGTCATCCTGACCGGAGCGGGGCCGGCGTTTTGTGCGGGCGGCAATGTGAAGGACATGCGGGACAAGAAAGGGATCGCAGCGGGGTCCAGCCGTGAAATCATGGACGGCTATCGCAACGGCATTCAGCGCATTCCGCTCGCCTTCTACAACCTCGAAGTTCCGAGCATCGCCGCGGTCAACGGTGCTGCTATCGGTGCAGGCAATGACCTCGCGTGCATGTGCGACATTCGCATCGCATCGGACACCGCGCTGTTTGCCGAGAGCTTCGTCAAGCTGGGCATCATTCCAGGTGACGGCGGCGCGTGGTTGTTGCCGCGCGTGGTGGGCATGTCGAAAGCGGCGGAGATGACCTTTACCGGCGATCGGATCGATGCGAAGGAAGCGCTTGCCTGCGGGTTGGTGTCGCGCGTCGTGCCCGCTGCCGATCTCATGAAGGAAGCGCGGGCGCTTGCCGGGCGCATCACCTCCAACCCCGGCGTCACGTTGCGGATGTCGAAGCGATTGCTGCGCGAAGGCCAGCATACGCGGCTCGACTCGCTCCTGGAAATGTCGGCTGCACTTCAGGCGATTGCGCATTCCACCCCCGAGCACGATGCGGCGGTGCAGGCGTTCTTCGAGGGCCGCAGCGGCAAGAAATAGCGAGACGAGACCCACACGATGATGCTGCTGGAGCACGACGCCAAAGTGCTTGCGTCGGTCCATGGGCTCCATGTGCCAGGTGGTGTCCTCGCCGAAACGATCAATGCCATCAGCGCGGCCCGACTTTCAACCGGACCCTGGGTGGTCAAAGCGCAGGTTCCAGCGGGCGGGCGCGGCAAGGCGGGGTTGATCCGGCCGGCGGCCACGATCGATGAAGTGAAGGCGCATGTGCAGGCGATGACAGGCGCGATTCATCGCGGGCACCTGGTACGCGGCTGTCGCATCGAGTCGAGTGTCGTCGGCATGCGCGAAGCCTATGCGGCGCTGATGATCAATCCTGCGGCGGCCGCGGTTCATGTGATGTTGAGTGCGCGGGGCGGTGTCGATATCGAGGCGATGCATGGCAACGGCGCCGCACTGATGTCCGCAATGGTGGCGCCGGAACCGTTCGCCATCGCGCGTGCCGTCGAAGGGCTCACCGCCGCATTCGATCGACGAACACGACTGGCGATGATCGATGCCTTCAGCGCGCTGGCACGCGTGTTCTTCGAGTGCGAGGCCACGCTCGTCGAGGTGAATCCCCTATTCATCGCGGACGACGGGACGTGGACCGCGGGTGATCTCAAGTTGGCGATCGATGAGAACGCATTGGTGCGCCGTCCGACCCTTGCTGCGCTGGTCGAGGCGCGCCGGCTCGCTTATCCGGAAGCCGCACTGAAGCTCACCACCGGCTTCGATTATGTCGAGGTCGATCCGCAGGGCACGATCGGCTTGCTCACCACCGGCGCGGGACTCTCGATGATGCTGATCGATGAGCTTCGCGCAAAAGGTCACCGGCCGTTCAACTTCGTCGATATCCGCACCGGACAGTTTCGCGGCAATCCGACGCGATTGATCCAGGTATTGTCATGGCTCGCACGCGGCGCCAAGGTCAAAGTCGTTCTGGTCAATGTGTTCGCGGGCATCACGCATCTTGGTGAATTCGCGCGGCTGTTCGTCGAAGCCCTGGAAGCGGTACCCGGTCTGAAAATTCCGATCGTCGCGCGCCTGATCGGCAATGGCTTTGACGAAGCGCGT
>JANMUI010000234.1:0-11487 GCA_031391405.1 Betaproteobacteria bacterium | reverse complement strand
CTCGAACAGCGCCGCAAGAATCGACTGCACGATGTGAATCGAGGTGTTGCAGTCGAACTGGCCATACCAGCGGATGCGTTGCCGCAGGCCACCCGGTTCGCCGTTCACCGAGCAACTGCCGGTGAAGGCCTGGATATGCGGATCGGTTGCGCCCATCGGTACCATCGGACCGATCGGCCCGAAGCCTGATGCGGAGGCATAGATCAATCGCGGATTGATGGCCGCGAGCTTCGCATAGCCGATGCCGATGCGATCGGCGACGCCGGGCCGGAAATTTTCGATGAAGACATCGGCTTTCGCGACGAGCGCATGCGCCTGGGCGCGCTCGTCCTTCAGTTTGAGATCGAGCGTCACCCCGCGCTTGGACGAGTTCGAGGCGATGTAAGTGGTCGAGAGCCCACGCTTGGCCGGCATGATGGCGCGGATGAAATCGCCGGACGGTGCTTCGAGCTTGAGGACATCAGCGCCTAGTTGACCAAGCAACGAGCCGGCCCACGGACCGACTGCGCCCTGACTCGCATCGATCACTTTCAAACCTTTGAGCGGTCCGGTCGTCATCCTGTGCCGCCCGCGGATCGCAGCGAAGCAAGCACCGCCTCGGTGTGTTCTCCGAGCCGCGGCGCACGGCCAAGCGGTTTCTCGCGCGCGGTGACGAACTTGAGCGCACGGCCGAGTTGCTCGCGCTCTGCGGCGTGCGGTGAGTCGACGGTTGCAGTGGGATTCAGGATCTGCACTTGTTCATTCGAGAGGGTCTCGGGATAGTTGTGAAACTTCACCGAGATGCCGCCCATGCCGTTGATGCGATCCGATGCGTCCTGACACGTGACCGTCGCGAACCAGGGCTCGTACACCTTGCCCGCGGTGTGGCGCCGATCGCCGATGTAGATGGTCGAGCGCCAGTCGTTGTACACGGGGTCGTCGGTGAGCCGCGCGAGGCCGATCGATGCGACGAACTTCGCCCAGTTGTCGCGCTCGCCGTGCCGAAAGTCGTAGGTCACCTGACCGTCCAATGTGCGCCAGCCGCAGTCGGGCAGCCAGCGCGGACCGTTGAGATGGAAGCCGAGCCACGCATCCGGTTCCACCTGCGCGGCGAGCAGGATCGACTTCATCGACATCAGCGCTTTCAGGATCGAGACGCGCACGATCTGTCCGGGGCCACCGGCCTTCACATGCAGCACCGCTGCGAGCAGTGCCTGGTGGGCATGAATGCCGGCACCGACCCACGCGATTTCGTAGCCGACCCGGCACGGCGCGCCGCCCGACTCACCCACATAGCGCGTGAACCCGGACATCGCCTGCACCACCAGCTCCGAGCCCGGCAGATCCTTGAACGGTCCGGTCTCGCCCAGGTCGTTGATATCGACCACGACGAGCCTCGGGAAGCGATCGACATAAGCGTCCCAGTCGAGCGCAAGCTCGGCGCGGATGTCGGGGTCGGTGTGGAAAATGACGCCATCGGCCCGAGCGAGCATGGTCTCCAACGCCGCTTTGCCTGCGGCGGAGGCGAGATCCAATCCAACACTCTGCTTGCCGCGGTTGAGATGGCAGAAGATCGCTGCGGTGTCCCCGATCATCGGTGGGCCCCACTCGCGCGCGCGATCCCCATCAGGCGGCTCGATCTTGATGACCGTGGCACCAAGATCGGCAAGATAAAGCCCGCACACCGGACCCGCAATGCCCTCGGCGATTTCGATGAAGGTGAGTCCCTCGAACGAGGCGAGGGTGCCTTTCAGTGGAGGTGGTGTGGTGCTCATCCGCCGGCCTTGCCGAGTGCACGCTCAAGGCTCACATTGAAAGCCGCGCGCGTGCCGATCACGAGCGCGAGCATGAGCACCGTCTGCACGACACCGATCGCCGCGGCAAATTGGTAGTTGCCCGCGTCCATGTAGTGCCAGGTGAGTACCGACAGCACCTGGCTGCGATCGGTGTAGAGAAGGATCGAGGCCGACAATTCCTTGATGCTCATCAGCATCACGAAGAAGAAGATCGCAATGAGGGTTGGCTTAATGAGTGGCATGGTGATGCGTTGCAGCGCCCGAAGCGGCGTGGCGCCGGACATGCGTGCACTTTGCTCCAGCTCCGGATGGATCTGCAGGATCCCGGAATGGCTCACGAGAATGCCATACGGCAAAAACTTCGCAACATAGGCGAGCAGCAGAATCCAGATCGTGCCGTAGAGCGGCGTTTGAAGGTATGCCCACAGCAGCCCGATGCCGAACACGATGCCGGGTACCGCGACCGGGAGCACACCAAGAAAGGCGAGTGATTTGGTCCCGGGACCGGGGGATCGGATCTCGGCGTAGCTGATGGCAAGCCCGATGCAGACGCAGACCGCGCCCGCCAGCAGCCCCAGCACGATCGTGTTCCAGAGAGCGCCCCGTATATTGTCGATCCGATAGATGTCTTCGTAGTGGGCGAGGGTGAAGATCTCCGGTGTGAGGGCGGCCGCGCTGAATTTCATGAACGAAGAAATCAAGAGCGCGCCGAACGGCAGGATGTCGGCCGAGAGGATGTAGAAGCCGATCAACGCGAACGCGAGCCACTTGCCATGCCCAAGCCGCATCGGATTGCCGCGGAAGCCCTTGCCGGAAACGGTGACGAATCGCTCCGATACGCGGGTCATGCGCCGCTGCAGCCAGACGCCGAAGATCGTGATGAGCAGCAGAATCGTTCCCGATGCAGCCGCATGCGCGCGGTGAACGGGGAACTGCGTCGAGTCGAGATAAATCTTCCATGGGAGCGTGGTGAATCCGGCGGTGGTGCCGATGATTCCCGGAATCGTGTACATCTCGGCCGCGAGAATGAAAATCAACAGGCCCGCGGCGAACACCGCCGGCAACGAGACGGGCAAGGTCACGCGCGTCATCGTCTGCCAGGTCGAAGCCCCCGCGGTGCGCGCCGCCTCTTCAAGCGACGCATCGATGGTGCGCAGGCTCCCCGCAGTAAACAGGTAAGCGAACGGCGCGAAGAAGAGCACCATCACCCACACCACGCCGCCATAGGTCCAGATGTTCGCGAGTGCCGGTGGCGCATTCCAAAAAGAACCTACGATCGATTTCCACGCGACATTCACGAAGCCGGTCTTCTCCGAGCCGAGCGCGATCCATGCGATGAGTCCGGTGAATGGCGAGAGGAAGAGCGGCATGATGATGAGGGTTTCGAGCGTGCGCTTCCAGGGCAGGTCGGTGCGGCATACCAGCATCGCCATGAGTACCCCGGTAGCGAGCGACAACGCAGTCACGATGGCGGCGAGGAGGAGGGCACTGCCGAGATAGCCGAGATACTCGGCTGTCGCATAGACGTTCGTCACTGCCACGAGGCTGCGGTTCTTCGAGAGGCCGACCCTCGTCTCCTCGTAGAACGCTGCATCGACCGTATAGGCGAGCGGCATGAGGACGATGGCAGCGACGCCTGCTGCCATCGCGAGCCAGGCGAGCATCGCAGCGTTGGGTCGCAATCCTCGCGTGCCCATTCCGCGAATGACCATGATCTACCGTCGACGTACCATGCGATTCAGCGGCCGGACTGCTTCAAGGTCTTGATCCAGAGGTCCATGTCTTTGTTGTAGTTGGTCGCCCAGCGTTTGAAGTCGACGTTATAGGGCTGCTTGATCGGCTCGTACCACGCCTCCTTCGTGACCGACCGTTGATCAGCAATCCCGTTGAGCACCGTGCGCGAGCCGTACTTCAGTTGCATCGCGATCGTGCCTTCTTCGCCCATCGACCAGTTCTGGAAGAGTCGCGCCGCATGCGGGCGCGGCGCGTACTTCGACACCGCCTGCCACGAATTGCCGAATTCAGGGGTCGGCGCCGGACGGATCCAACGAATCGGCGCGCCCTTCTGCCAATGGGTAATGCCGATGCCTTCCCACGTCCAGAAAGTGAAGTCGTGCTCGCCTGCGATCACCCGATCGAGCCCGACCAGCACCTCGCCATATACCACCGGTTTCTGTTCGGCGATCTTCGTGAGGAAATCGGGGCCGAACTCCTTCGAGAACTGCGGGTCGAGGAACATGTGAATCCCGGCGTAGCACGCGCCGCATTTCATCGAGGTGACCGCGAAGCGCCCTTTGAATCGCGGATCGAGCACCGCCTTCCAGCTGGAAGCGAGGAGCTTCACTTCCTCCGGTTTGAGCTTGTTGACGTTGTAGATGATCGCGTTGTCGGTCGTATAGTTCGCGTAGGCATGCGACTGGATGCGGAACTGTTCGGGCATGCGATCGTGCGTCGGGACGCGCCACTCGGCGATATGGCCTTCACGGATGAGCTCGTCCATGCTGGGGAAATCGCTGATGTGGAGCACGTCGGCGGCATGCTGTTTCGCTTGCACTTCCTGCATGAACCGCTGGTACTGCTGTACCCCGACGATGCGCAGGATCTCGACCTTTACGCCGGGATATTTCTTTTCGAATTCCGCGGCGACGGCCTTCATGGCCTCGAGCGGCGCGCTTTCGTACCACACGAGCTTGCCCTCTTTCTTCGCCGCGTCGTAGAGCTTGGCTTCGTCTTGTGGATACTGTTGCGCATACGAATTGCCGGTGACCAGGCTAGTCGCACAAGCGACAGCCGCGAGCCGACTCATCATTCTGCCAATATGCATGGTGTCCCCTTCGGTTCGAGATTTCGATCCATCGTACCCTTGGCCCCGCCATCGCGCAAAGCGTACACGCGCTAGCCGGCGAACGGCACCTCCGGAATGCCGCGCACACCGGGCTCGACGGCGAACAGGCCGCCGGCGAGCGGTTGCTTCGCCAACACATCGGCCGTGAGCCCGAGTGCGGACGACGTGATGTACATCGTTTCCAGGTTCGGTCCGCCGAAACACACGCTGGTCGGCCGATCACACGGTACATCGATCCAGCGATCGAGCTTCCCATCCGGTGTGAATCGGACGATGCGGTTGCCGTGGACTTCCGCGATCCAGAGGCCGCCTTCAGCGTCGGTCGTCGAGCCGTCCGGTCGGCCATGAAATGTCTCGAATGATACGAATGGACGACGGTTCCGTGCTATGCCGGAATTTTCGTCGAAGTCGTACCGATACGTGATCCGGCGTGGCGAATCGTTCAGGTAGAACGTGCGCCCGTCGGGGCTAAAGCTCGGTCCGTTGGAGATCATGAGGTCCGCATCGATTTCGTGCAGCGTGTGATCCGGATCAAGTCGGTAGAGTTTGCCGATCGGCTGCTTTACATTGCGGTCCATCGTGCCGACCCAGAAACGGCCCTGACGGTCACACTTGCCGTCATTGAAGCGCGCATCACCCAGGTCGAGGCCGGGCGGCGCAAACCAATGCGGTCTTTCACCGGGCCGGTCGAGAAACGCAAATCCCGAACGGAAGGCGAGCAGAAATCCACCGCGTTGACGCAGCACAAACGAGCCGACCGGCTTGCCCATGTCCCAACGCTCGTGACGACCGCTGCCGGTGTCAAAGCGATGCAGGGTCGGCGTGGACACGTCGATCCAGTAGAGCGCGCGATCGGCTTTGCTCCACACCGGGCTTTCGCCCAGCACGTCCTTGCAGTCGACGACGCAGCGAACGACACCATTCATCGTTCGTCCTTGATATTGTGATCGCGGATGACTTTGTCCGACTTCGCGGGATCATCGCGTGATGGAAATTCCCGCCCGTGGAGGCTCCTCGCGACGAGCGGAATCGTGAGCGCGACGGCGATCGTAATTGTGAGACGGGCCAGGATCATGATGAATGCGCGTTGTCGTGGCGTGTGGAAGGATACACGCGACGCGCGGCGGCCGGGATAGCAGTCGGCGCGATGCGTGTTGCGTACGAAATTGTCGCCGCGGTAGGAATCGACGGCGACATCGATACGCTGGTTGAGTTGTCTACAATCGATACTAGATGGAGTCCAGATAAGAATATGCGTCCCCGTTCACTGCTTGTCCTGGCAATCTCGATCGCCCTTTATTCCGACCTGGCCGCTTACGGTGCCGAAGCAGCGCCCAACGCGAGGTCCGAGCAAGAGGGGGCGGCACCGTCGAACAAATCGTCCGCAAAGGTTCTGCGCGTGGGACCGGGCAAGGATTTCGAACAAGCTTTATCTGGTCAACAACACGGTAGCAAACGACAGGCCCCAGGGAGGGCGCTTTGTGTTCGTGGCGGCTAACACGACAAGCGCGCTCGCCATTAACAACATATTCGCTGGCAAAGGCACGGTATCGGAAGGGCCTGTGACGCTGCGCCGGAACCTCGTTGTCGAACGCGCCCAACTAATGGACGCGGCGCGCTACGACTATCGCGTCAAACCGGGCTCGCTCGCGGTTGGCGTCGGCGACGATCCAGGTGAAGGTGATGGATTCAACCTGCGGCCGCAGTTCGAGTACGTGCATCCGATGGGCGGGCGCCCAAGGGCAGCCAAGGCCACTCCCGATACCGGCGCGTACGGTGTTGGAGACGGCAGCAAGCGATAAGACAATGCGGACCTGACACCGGCATCTCACCGGTTCCGCCGTAGCGGTCATGCGGCGAATATACGTCTCAAGCCGATTGCTGTGCGCCGTGCTCGGCTGCGAGCAGTCGGCTCATCATGCGCTCGGCCTGCACGCAGCCCCGGTCATGCGGCGTCGCGAGCGGCCGCCAGCCCGCGGGCGCGCAATCGAGCAACTGTTGCTGCTGTTCGAGGATCGACAGATCCTCGTTGAATGTGGCGCGATTGAGCAATTGCTGCGTCTCGGTGAGCTTTGCGTCGTCGAGCGCGATGTTGCGGACCAACCCCCAGAAGTAGTGCGTCGCACCGGCGTTCTCCGGGGTGAGCGCGTTCAATACGAACCACGAGCTCGCGAGCGCCTCGCCGCTGCCCGCAACGGAGGCGACGGTCGTGTTGATCAGCACATAGCAGGGTGGAAAGAAATCGATCCGCTGACGGTGATCGACGCGCGTCGTGTATCCGACCACTCGCTTGAAGAACGGCGAGGCCTCGATCCCCGGCATCTCACGGACGACGCGCACCCGTCGCTCGTCGACTTCCGTGCTGATCGGAAATTCCGTGACGGCGCTCGTCCCCAACGTGTTCTTGTGGACGTAACGTGCATGTGTCAGATCGAGCAGGTTGTCGCGCACCAGCGTATAGCTCGCCTTGACCGCAAGGTACTCGCTCTCGCCGGCCCAGCCCGGCTCGGTCATCCAGCGGAAATCGGGCAGCTTCGCTTCGTCGGCGCGCTCCGCATCCCCTATCCACGCGAAGACCCATCCCCAGCGATCGACGACCGAATAGCTCTTGACGCACGCCTGACGCGGAATGCTCGTCATACCGGGCACATGCACGCACTGTCCGGACGGATCGAATGTGAAACCGTGATAGCCGCAGGATAAGGTCTCGCCGTGGACTTCGCCCGAGGAGAGCGGCGCGCCGCGATGCGGGCAGCGATCGTCAAGCGCAACTGCGCGGCCCGAGGCAGTACGAAAGAGCGCCAACGGTTCGCCGAGAATCCAGCGTTTGATCGGGCGCTCGCACAACTCGCTCGCGAGCGCGACGACGTACCACTCGTTGTGCAGGAACATGCGCGTCTCCTTCAAAGCATCGCCGAGCCACCGTCGACGAGGAGCGATTGGCCGGTGATGAAGTCGCTCGCGGGCGAGGCTAGAAAGAGCAGCATTCCGACGAGATCCTCAGGGACACCGAGCCGCTTGATGCGCTGCATCTCGACGATCTTCGCGCGTATCGCATCGGTGCGTCCGGGTGTGTCGACTTCGGTCTCGGTCAGACCCGGCAAGATGCAGTTCACCGTGACGCCGTGCGGGCCAAGCTCCGTGGCCATCGTGCGCGTGAGTCCGATAACCGCGGACTTGGACGTCACATAATGCATGAACATCGCCGGCAGGCCGAGCGGCACCGTGGAGGATGAGATGTTGATGATGCGGCCCCAGCGCGCCTTGCGCATGCCGGCGGCAACCGCGCTCGCACATAGCCACGAGCCGGTGACATTGACCCGCATCACACGCTCCCACTCCTCGAATGGAATCTCGTCGAACGGATGGCGTGACAGCGTGGTGAAGATCGCCGCGTTGTTGATCAGGACTTCGACTGCGCCCAATGTTGCGGCGATTTTGGCGGTGGCCGCACGCACCGACTCGGGTGAGCCGACATCGGTTTGCACCGCGATCGCGTGGCCACCGTCCCTGACGATCTCCGCTGCCACCGCGTCGGCCTTGGCGGGATCGAGCTCCGCGACCGCGACCCGCGCGCCGGCACGTGCGAATTCACGCGCATAAACGCGACCAATACCTTGGCCCGCGCCAGTGATCATCACCACGCGATTGGCAACACTGATCTTGTCGATGATTCCGGTCATGTTTGCTCAGACGGGTCGCGGAAGTCGGCCGCCGATCTCAGGCGAGTCGGCGCCATCACCACGTCGCCCGTACGCGCATCGAGCTCGAGCACGCGCGAGCAGAGGGGCCGGGTCATGTTGGTCATGCCGTTGGCGAACATCGTGATGTTGCCATTTGGCAGTATCTGCGCGTCGTGTAGGGCAAGGCGCTCGAGCGGCACGTACTTGGACGCCTCATCGATGCGGCGTTTGAGCGCGTCCTTCGATTCGAGCGCCGACACCTTCGTCGAGACCAGGCTGCCGACGTGATCGGCATACGAGGGCAGTGGGAAGGCGGTTGCGCGCATTTCAATCCACCTGCAGCTTGATACGCTCGACCACTTGCTTCCACTTCGCCGACTCGCGCTGCAATCGCACTGCCGCTTCCGCGGGCGTACCCGGCGGATATTCGAGGTCGGCGGCCACCATGCGCTCGCGAACGTCGGGTTGCGCGAGGGCCTTGGCCATTTCATCGGCAAGCAAACGAATCACCGGCTCGGGTGTGCCGCGCGGCACGAGGACCATCTCTCCGAATCCTGCATTGAAGCCGGCAATACCCGCCTCGGCCAACGTCGGCAGCTCGGGTGCAATCGGCGAGCGCTTCGAGGTGCTGACTGCAAGTCCGCTCAGTTTTCCCGCCTTTACATGCGGAAGGACCGCGATCGTCGCGAGGAAGCCGCACTGAACATGTCCGGCGAGCATGTCCTGGGCTGCCGGAACCGGCCCTTTGTAGGGCACATGATTCATCGTGATGCCCGCAGCGCTCGTGAACATCTCCATCGCCAGATGTCCCGGTGCACCGGCCCCACCCGAGGCATAGTTGACGCGGTTGCTTTTCGCGTGCGCCACCAGCCCGGCAGCCGATGTGACCCCGACCGACGGATGGCACGCCAAGGTCAGCGTGCTGTTCGCGAGGTAAATCACCGGGACAAGATCTTCGGGTTTGTACATCAGCTTTCTGTACACGTGCGGATTGATGGTGACGACGCTGTCGACCGTCACGAGGATGGTGTAACCGTCTGCCGGTGCCTTGGCAACGATTTCCGTGCCGATGGCGCCTGTCGCGCCCGGCCGGTTCTCGATGATCAGCGATTGCTTCAATCCCGTCTGGACCCGCTCGCTGATCAGGCGCAGGATGAAATCCTGCGGCGTGCCGGGCGGGAATGGAATGACGGCCCGAATGGGCTTGCTGGGATATTCCTGTGCGATGCCAATCTGTGGCCCGATCGCAAGGATTCCGAACAGACCGGTCATCAGTACGCGCGCAGCGGCTGCCATCGTCTCTCCTCCTGTTGTTGGGAACGGACCCAACCGGCCCCTTCTTGGCTTTCGATTCTATCGTCAGCGCAACGATCAGGGACGGTAGGGTCGCGATCGCACGCGGGCGCAGGGTGAGTGAGCATGCAGTGCGGATCGATCGCGTGAGCGCCACAATGGCTGAGATCGAAGTCCCGTTTCTGATCGTTGGTGGCTGCGCGAGATCCTACGCATTCCTAACCTCGAACCGATTATCGACAAGATCGGCCGTTGTCGACGACCTTGGGTGCATGCAAGCCGAGCGCGATCGCTGGCGCGGCGCATGCCGCTGTTCCAGGCGGCCTGATCGCCGCCCCATACCGTCATCACCCATTGTGATCGGGTCCTGCTAGCCGTGCGTGAACACGTGCAGCGTTTTCCGAGCGTTCCCGGTCGATTGACCCCTCCGCGTTTGGAGCACTCCGTCCGATTCAGAAAAAAGCGGCGCCTCGGTCTCGTGGGACCCCACCGATCCGGGGCCGCCGTATGCACCCCGGCCGGCCTTCGTCGGGCTGGCCCACGAATTGATCCACGCCTTCTTGATGCTGCACGGGATGCAGATCGCCGACACGAACACGACCGAAGGGCTTGCGATCAACGAGTGCCAGGTCGTCGGGTTGGGTCGATTTTCGGACGAGCCTTTCACGGAGAACGCGATCCGTGACGAACACGACATCGATCGTCGCACCAAGTATGACAAAGACGGTCGCGACTTCGCCAAGGACGACGTCATCACCGGACGGAAACCACTTCCGTTCTTCACCGCGGCGGGTCAGCGGCCGTAGCTGGCTCGCACCGGCTAGAACCGTATGGGGAGTATCGTCGCGCGCTTTTGATGTTCGGGTTGGTTCCTCTCGGCCAAAAAGTCCTTGGTGAATTTATTCAGACTGTCGAACGGAGAGTCCCAGGAATTTGTGATTGGAATCAGCACCAACGCGTTGGCGGATTTCTTGATACACACCGCGTCGCCCTTGAAGCGAAACGCCTTCGGCAGCCGTACCGCTTGACTTCGCCAATTCTGAAATAGTTTGGCTGTTTTTATTTTCACTACCGCAAGAAGTATTTTTTTGAGGCTATACAAAACGTTGGATTGCGCTCCTCTAAACGAAACTGCGCTGACCCGCTTGCAAGATGAATTCGCTCGGAGACGGCACATATGCGAAATAGGGGAGGGCAGATCGAGACAGTGACCGCGCCTCGCGTGACTTACCTCGCTCCGACCGCAATATCCTCATGATTGCGCTGGGCGGCTTGTTCGCGTATCACATCTGATCGCGGTGGACCCGACGCATATGGTATGGACTTCATCCTTACCCGCAAGTTATGGCTCCTACTGATCCTCAAGGGCGACTCTAATCGAGGACACTAGGCCCGAGAGCTTTGGCACCACCCGCACGCCAAACGGGGTAGCGTACTGAGCAATGTGCGCGGCCATGAATGAGTCCGCTCGAAAGATATCCACGTACGGCGCATACATTGCGTGAAGGGCGTCTGGAAAGTCACTTGGCTTAGGGTGTCGAGGAGTGCGCGTCAGGGTTGCCCACCACGCGGAGTAAAGCGACCGGATGCCGACTGACATTCCGGGACATCGCTCGTCAATTGTGGCTGCGGAGCATCGCAGCAGCGGGCTTGCGGGTCCATTCAATAATCGGTGTGAGTTTCGCGTGATTCTTTTCAAACCACTGCATCATCCATCTTGGATCACGTAGGCTCTCGACAAAAGCCAATCGCGCCTCGTCGGCAGTGGCGTCTCCTGCCGAGTAGCGAACGAGCACGCGCGCGTCTTGCGGGCGCATCGGGTACTTCTCAAGAATCTCGTCCAGGTTTCCAGTTCGCGAGTTCGCGACAAATGCCGCCATTTGTTTGACCC
>JANMUI010000045.1:0-4977 GCA_031391405.1 Betaproteobacteria bacterium | reverse complement strand
CACAGGGGATCGCATGAACGTTGTACTTGTCGTGGAGCTCGTTCCAGATCTGGAGTCCGCCGCCGTAATAGATCCAGGCAAGATACTCACCGACCTCCGGCCCGAACGGGACCGCCGAGAAGAAGGCGAATGCGATGTCCTTGCCGGTATAGAGCCCGGTGCTCGACCACGCCACGTCGATCGAGCCGCTCGATACCGCGTCAAAGATCTGCAGCGCCGGGACCAACGCGCCGGGCTCGTTGAATTTGATATCGATGTTGCCGCCCGAGACGCGGTTGAGCTTCTTTGTCACCGTCACACCGAGCGTACCGAGTTGAATCATCGTGCTCGGGTAGCCGCTCGCGAGTTGCCATCGGATCCGTTTGTCCTGAGCCCCGGCCGAACTGGCAAGCCCCAGCGCGAGAAGTACCGTAAGCGACGCGGCGGCAAGCGAACGGGCATACTGTTTGATCAACATGATTTCCCTCCCTCTTGTGACGCACCGGGCATCGAATCGGGATTGAGCGCGAAATGCCTCGGCCGCACGGCAGAATACTGCAAAGCATCGCGAGCCGCACACGGTGCGGAACCTGTTCGGCGATCCAGCCTTTCTGGAGCGGATGGCTGCTCGTTGGAGACAGTCTTCTGATCAACGATCGAAACATAGTCGCGCGCGCGTGCGGCATCAGAGGCTACCCCTCCGTCACCAAATAGTTCTTTAGCGTCCCGATGGTGCGCGTCCGCTCTACTCCACCTTGACGCCGGCGAGCTTCACGACTTTTCCGGCACGCGTGAATTCGTCCTGCACCAGTCGCCCGAATTCCGCCGGTGTGCTCGCCTTGGGTTCGGCGCCCTGGAACACGATCTGATCCTTGAATTCCTGCGATGCAAGTGCCGCATGCATTGCCGCGTTCAACTTGTCGATGACGGGCGATGGGGTCCCTTTCGGCACCATGATCCCGTACCAGCTTGCGAAGTAGTAGTCGGGGAGTCCGCCTTCAGCGGCCGTCGGCACGTCGGGCAAGATCGCTGATCGCGTCGCGCCACCCACCGCAAGCGCTCGCAACTTGCCCGCCCGCACATGCGGCAACGGGCCTTGCATCGGCGTGAATGTCCATTGCGCCTCGCCCGCGATGACCGCAACGACCGACTGCCCTGCCCCTTTGTGGGGCACATGCACTGCACTCACGCCGGCGCCGGCACGATTGTCAACGACGATCGGTTGCCCAAGCGCATCGCCCAGTCTTGGCGCGAGGATTCTGGCGAGCACATCGGACGCGGCGCCCGGCGTCTGCGGAATGATGAATCGAATCGGCTTGTTCGGATAGTCGCCTGCCTGCTGGCCCATGGCCCGCGATGGCATCAGCAACGATACGGCGGCGAGGTGCGCAATAAGCAATGCAGCGATTGGCCGCTTCACGAGATCCGTTCCAAGAGGAATCTGCACAGTTTGCCTTGGTGGATTTTGGGTGTCTACCGTCAGGACTCTGCGTAGGTCTATCGCGCAGCATCCTCGGGTACCAGCACGAATTTACCGGCATGCCCTTGCTTCAAAGCAGCGTACACATCTTTTCCGGATGCAAGGGGGCGCAGCGTAAGACCATCCGGTGCGCGCAACCGGCCACGCTCGAATCCGTCGCGAAGGCCGTCGAACATGCGCGCGGACTCGGCCGCCGAATAGAGGAGCGAGTTCACGCCAACGATCGAAGCGCCGATCCGATAGAGGTGTCGAAGCGGCACATTCGCCATGCCGTCACCCGGCGCAACGATAACGGCAACGCGACCATACTTGGCGAGCGCGTTGATCGATTCCTTCAGCCAGAATCCCGGCGTATCGAAGATCATGTCGGCGCCGTCGGTAAAGTGCTTGCGCACGCCCTCGGCCAGCGATTCTGGTCCGCCCAGCACGATTGCGACAAAGCCGCGCGATGCGAGTGCGGTGGCCTGCTCGGGTCGACGCACTGCACCAACGACTTCAGCGCCACGCATGCGCGCAAGATGCATCGTCGCAATGCCCACGCCGCCGGCCGCACCGATCACAACGACCTTGGTACCGGCTTTGACTTGCGTGTTCTCGACCGCGAACCATGCCGTCACAAACGGGACGCCGCAGCTGGCCGCTTCAGCGAACGAAAGCGATTCGGGTTTGATCGAAACGGCGTCAGCGGGCAGCAACAGAAATTCAGCATGACTGCCGTCACGCGTGAATCCGATCTCCTTGCCGCTGCCGTACACCGGCTTGCCGACGAGCGAAGCCGGCCCCTTTTCCACCACGCCGGCAAAATCGCGCCCTGGAATACGCGGCACGGTCGTGTACGAAAAAAACCCGGAAACATTCGAAACATCGCTCTTGTTGAGGCCGGCGCCCATGACGCGCACCAGCACCTCATCCGCGCGAGGAATGGGCGTCGGAATGTCCGTGTACGCGAGGTTGGCGATATCGCCCGCTTGCTCGAATCGCAATGCTTTCACGCCGCAGCTCCTCCTTACATGCTGACGCTAACCTTCTCCGCCGATGATTTTGATCGGCCGCGCCCCTTCGATCGCGAACTTCAACAGCGCAGCGAGGCGATAGAAGCCATGCACGAACCGACCGTACGGAATGGTGAGGAAAAGCGCCATCACCACCGCAAGATGCACAACCAGCAACACGCCCATCGCGCTCGTCGTGCGCCCGAACAGCAAGAGAAGACCGGTGAGGCTGGTGAGAAACAAGAGAGTGATCAGCGCGTTGCCACCGCCTTCGCTCGCAGCGTCCTGCGTGGCGGGATCAGTGCGCCCTTTCAACCAGTAAAGGGCGGGCGGCCCGATCAACAACCCGATCCCCCCGATCGTTCCAAGAATCACCGGCAGACTCGTAAATCCGTAAGGCGCCTTCCAACCGAACGCGTAGTGGTAGACCGTGCCGACCACCGTCGCCGCGAAGCAAAGCAGAAATCCGTAGAACGTAAGGTGGTGCGCGAGACGCCGCGCTTTCGAGCGATGCACATCGGTTTCGGAACAGCCAACGCCGCCGCCATGGAGGTATTTCATCGTGAACGCATCGGCGAGCGCTTGGCGCCATGCGCCCGGATGGGCGAGTTCCGCGATCGGCTCACCGATGTCGCGCCATGCGCGCAGGCACCCGATGATCAATGCGAGCAGGATGAACAGCCCCACCGCACCAAAGGTACCTGCCATGATTTCGTGCGGGATCACGCGATAGAAATTGCCATCGGGCGCGGTGCCGAACAGCCGCTCGGTGCCGGCGAGCATCCAGGTCCCGGCGAACATCGCGATCGTGAGCACGGTGATCATCGCGATCGCGGTGCCCACCCCGTTCGTTGCCATTGCGCGCGACAACGACTGCGGCCACGCGTATTGATGATACGTCTCGGCGCGGATCTTCGCGAGCGTCTGCGGCACGCTCACATTGAATTCATGCGGCGGGGCGTACTGGCAGGCGTGATAACACTCGCCGCAGTTGTGGCATAAATTGGCGAGGTAGCTCATGTCGCCCGCGGCGAAATCGAGCCGTCGTTCCATGGCAGGAAACACCGCGCAGAACCCCTCGCAGTAGCGACAGGCGTTGCAGATCGTCATGATCCGCTCGCCTTCCTTCACCAGTTCAGCGAGTGACATACGCGCCCGCCTCTCGTCCTGCGATCCGGCCGAATACCGTGCCGATCGTCATGCCGATGCCGGCAAGGTAGCCCTTTCCGAGCACATTGCCCGCCATGATTTCGCCCGCGGCGAACATATTCGCGGACAGAGTTCCGTCGTCCATGCGCATTCTCGCTTTGTCGTCGACCTCGACGCCGAGGTACGTGAAGGTGATGCCCGGTCGCAGCGGGTACGCCGAGAAGGGCGGCACATCGATCGGCAACGCCCAATGCGTTTTTTCCGGTGTGAGCCCGACCGTACGGCAGTTATCGAGTATGCCGTGATCGAAGGTACCCGGCTGCACCGCGCGATTGTATGCATCGACGGTCTGCTGCAACGTGTCAGCATCGAGGCCAAGCTTGCCCGCCAATTCGCGGATCGAGCCCGCACGGATTGCGGGAAACACCGAGGGCATGAACCTGCCGATCGCCTTTGCGTCGATGATCGAATAGCCGATCTGATCAGGCTGCATCGCCACCAGGCGCCCCCAGATCGCATAGCGCTTCGGCCAGAAGTCTTCGCCTTCATCGTAGAAGCGCTTGGCCGCGTTGTTCACGACGATGCCAAGCGACACGCTATCGAGGCGCGTCGAGATGCCACCGTCGAATTTCGGCGCTCGCGCATCGATCGCCACCGCATGACATTGGGTTGGATCGCCGATCGCTTTGACTTTCTGCTGATGCAGCGACTTCAGTACGAGGCCGGTGTTGTGCGGGGTGCCGCGAATGAGGAAATTCTCGGCGGGCGGCCCCCACGCCTCTTTCAGCCATTCGAGGTTCGATTCGAATCCGCCGCTTGCGGCCACCAGCGCCTTGGCGCGAACTTCAACGGTCTTGCCACCGATGACTGCTCGAGCGCTGCGGAATGTGTCGCCATCGAGCGTGACCGAATTGACCTCGGCTTCGTACACGACTTTGATCCCCGCACGCTCGGCCGCCACGAAAAATTCATTGATGAGCGCCTTGCCGCCACCCAGGAAAAATGCGTTGGTGCGGCCCAGATGCAAGGTGCCGGTGAGCGATGGCTGGAAGCGCACGCCGTAGCGGCGAATCCAGTCGGGGCACGCCGCCGATTCGCGAATGGTCAATCGCGCCAGGTTCTCGGTCGTCTGCCCGCCCGTCACCCGCAACAGATCGGCGTAATACTCGTCCTCGGGATAGCTCTCCGTGAGGATGTCGGTCGGCGCCTCGTGCATGCAGCGCAGGTTGCGCGTATGCCGGCTGTTGCCGCCGCGTAGATGGCGCGGCGCGCTCTCGAGTACCAGCATGCTCGCACCTTTTTCGCGTGCGCAGAGGGCGGCGCAGAGGCCGGCGTTGCCGCCGCCGATCACAAGGAGGTCGAAATTCGAAAGATCTG
>JANMUI010000124.1:0-5644 GCA_031391405.1 Betaproteobacteria bacterium | reverse complement strand
GCGGGTGGGTGCTGTGCTCGCGTCGGGCAATGGCACCAGTGAAATGGCGACTCTTGCTGCGATCGCGCACCACTATTGCGCGGCACTACCAGGCGGTGACGCTGTCAAGGCGCTCGCATTCGCACAGATGGCGGCAGAGCGGGCCGATGCGCTGTACGCGTACGAAGAGGCCGCAGCGTTATTTCGACTTGCGTTGCAGGCACTCGAAGCCCAAGCCACGCGGAATCCGATTCAGCGCGCAAGGTTGCTCATTGCTTTGGGTGACTCTCTGGTCAAGGCGGCTGAACACATTGAGGCACGGGAAACCTTTCGCCGGGCTGCGGAGAGCATCCTGTCGCACGACGCACCAAGCAACGGCGAACTTTTTGCGCGCGCGGCCGTCGGCTTCGAGGATGCAAGCTGGCGGCCGGGCGATCAAGGGGAGGCGGCCGTTCAATTACTGCGGACATCCCTCGATTTCCTGGGACCCGAGGACACCATCGAGCGGGCCCGCGTGTTGTCGGCATTGACGCGTGCCCTCGTCCACACCGGCAAGGTCGACGCGGCAAACGACATCAACGATCGCGCTATCGAAATGTCGCGTCGACTCGGGGATCCGGCGACGCTATCGACGGCGTTGCTCGCGGGTCTGGCCGCGCGCTGGCAGACCGATCGCCTCGAAATCCGAATCGCGAACGGCCGCGAAGCGTTTCGGCTCGCCGACGACATTGGCGATGAATTGCGTGCTCTGGAAGCGGTCTCCTTCTACGGGTTCGACACCCTGGAAAGCGGGGATCTTCATCTGTACCTGGAGGAAATGAACGAAGTGCGCCGACGGGCGAATGTTCTACGCAGACCCTTCTTCGGTTACGTTTTGGCGACATGCGACGCGAGCATCGCGTTATTCCGAGGCCAATTCGGTCAAAGCGAGCGACTGGCCGAGCATGCGCTCGCGCTGGGCCAACGCCAAATGGGCATTGATGCACTGGGCGTCTACGGCATGCAGATGTTCAGCATTCGGCGGGAGCAGGGACGCTTGCGGGAAGTCGCGCCGGTCGTGAAGCACTTCGTCTCGAAGACGCCCGCCTCTGCGGCGTGGCGCCCGGGATTGACCTTGATCTACGCCGAGCTCGACATGCGCGAAGAGGCCAGCCGCGAATTCAGCTTACTTGCTACCAATGAATTCAGCGCACTCGTGAAGGATGCATTGTGGGCCACATCGATCAGCTATCTCGCTGAGGCGTGCGCTTATCTCGACGACGAGAAACATGCCGCCGTCCTCTATCGGCTCCTGCTCCCCTATCGTGGACGAAATCTGGTGACGGGATCAAACATCGCATGCCTCGGATCGGCTGATCGCCACCTTGGCATGCTGGCCGCGACGATGAAACGTTGGGACGATGCAGACGCACATTTCACCGCCGCGACAGCTATGAATGCTCGGAATGGGGGATTGCCGTGGGTGGCGCATTCGCAGTACGAGCATGCCAGAATGCTCCTTGCCCGGAATCGCGCGGGCGATCGCGAACGGGCCGCGGCGCTTGCGGAGCAAGCCTCTGCAATCGCCGATACGCTGGGAATGGCTCGCTTAACGGAGCAGCTTGCGCAGCTGCGGAAACGAATCGTTGAACCGTCCGGTCCCGCCGCGTTCCCAGCCGGCCTCTCCGCCCGCGAAGTCGAAGTGCTCCGCCTCGTAACGTTCGGCCGCAGCAACAAGGAGATCGCCCGCGTGCTATCGCTCAGCGACAACACCGTGGCCAACCATGTGCGCAACATTCTCGCGAAGACGGGAACGGCCAATCGCACCGAGGCGGCGGCATTTGCGCGTGAGCACCGTTTGACGTAGCGTTTTCACGGCGAGGAATTCGTGTCGGCGAGGAATTCGTTGCGATCGAATCGCCGTTCGTATAAATTGGCCCTAACCCACTTCATGCGCCTAAGCCAACGATGCCCGTCATATCCTTTTTCTTCGGCATCTACATCCGTACCATGCCGACCACGGCCCGGCACATTTTCACGTGGAGTACCAAGGGCACGAGGCGCTCATTGTGATTGAAACCGGCGAAATTCTGGCTGGGAAACTTCCCGGACGGGCGCATCGGCTGGTGCGCGAATGGTCCGAGCAGCATCGAGCCGAGTTGCACGCCAATTGGCAACGAGCGCAAAATCTCGAAGCGTTGGAGCGAATTGCGGGAGCTGACAATGATTAAGCTGGTTTCAGCAAGTTTGTTGCACGACAGAGTCATGCGATTGGCCTTCAGCGACGGCAGTGAGGGCGACTTGGACATTGCGCCCACCCTCGCCCGCGACACCGCAATGACGCGGCCGCTCGCGCAGCCGGAATACTTCAGCAGGTTCTTCCTCGAGCTCGGTGCGCTCTGTTGGCCGAACGGGCTGGAGCTCAGCGCCCGTTCGCTGCATGAGAGGCTCAAGCAAGCGGGGTCTTTGCGCCGCGCCGCGACAGCGTGATCGGCGCAGAATCGAGGCGGCGGCATTTGCGCGTGAGCACCGTTTGACGTAGCGTGCGCGGACCAGGAATAGCACGCACCCCAATTGCCGCTCCTCTGCCCCACCTGCCAGCGTGAAAATCGGGACGGTGCCGCGTTCTGCGACGGATGCGGCGGGGCGGTGCTCGATGCGCCCGCGAAGACCAACGGTGCGGCACTCGTTTCGGGTGATCGGAGCTTCGTGGGTCGCGTTCCCGAGCTCGCGCGACTCGCCAAGAGCCTCGACGAATCGATCGCGGGCAACGGCCAGATCGTGATGGTTGCCGGCGAACCCGGTATCGGCAAGACGCGTCTCGCCACGCGTGTTGCCACCGAGGCGAAGGCACGCGGCATGCTCGTGCTGTGGGGCCGCTGCAAGGAGGAGCCCGGCGCGCCGCCCTATTGGCCATGGCTGCAGGCGATCGACGCCTTCGCGCTCGACCATGACGACGCTACGCTGCGATCCGCGCTCGGTCGAGGGTTGGGACATATCGCCGGAATCGCCGAGGAAGTTGCGGTCCGCTTTCCCGATCTGCCCCCGGTCGCGCACGCATCGCATCCGGACCAAGCCAGATTCCAGCTATTCGATGCGCTGACCGCATTCTGGAAGCGGGTGGCCGGGACGCGCGGCCTGCTGATTGTGCTGGACAACCTGCATGCCGCGGATACCGCATCGCTCCGCTTGCTGGAATTCCTCGCGTCCGAGATCGGCAGTGACCGCATAATGACGCTTGGCACCTATCGCGATATCGAGTTGTCGCGTCACCATCCTCTGTCCAATACGCTGGGTGAGCTGGCTCGCCATGCGTGGGTGAAAAAGATCCGGCTGAGCGGGCTCGCGCTTGGCGAAACCGCGGCGCTGGTGATCGCGACCGCGGGCCGTGAACCATCGGGAGAGTTGATCAATGCGGTGCACGGGCAGACCGAGGGCAATCCGCTCTTCTTGCAGGAGATGACGCGTTATCTCGCGCAGGAAGGCGTGATCGGCGCGAATGCGCCCGCTGCGGGCGGGCTCGTGACGGTTCGACGCATCCCGGAAGGCATCACGGAAGTTATCGGCACGCGCCTCAATCGACTGTCGAAGACTTGCAATCAGGTGCTTGGCAATGCGGCCGTGATCGGGCGCGCATTCCGAATCGATCTGCTCACGCGCGTCAACGATGGGCTCGGTGGCGATGATTGCATTGCCGCGCTGGAGGAAGCCGAGGCCGCGCACATCGTCGCAGCGGGACAAGAACCGGGATCCTACGAATTCACGCACGCGCTGATCCGCGAGACGCTCTACGACGAGCTTTCCGCGGTGCGGCGCGCGCGCCTGCATCAGCGCGTTGCAACCATGCTCGAAGGGGGCCGCGACCCGACAGATATAAAAACGCTTGCCGCCATCGCGCATCACTACTGCGCGGCGCTGCCGGGCGGTGATGCAAGCAAGGCCTTGGAGTACGCGCGCATGGCGGCGGAACGGGCTGAAGGGCTGTTCGCCTATGAAGAGGCAGCCCGGCTGTTTCGAATGGCGTTGCAGGCATGGGAGGCAGGAAACGGCGTGGAACCCCTCCAACGCGGCGCACTGCTGGCGGCGCTTGGCGAGTCGCTGACCAGCGCGGGCGAGTACCTGGAGGCACGCGAGACCTTCGTCCATGCAGCCAACGCCGTACGCGCCGTGCGATCTCCCGAATCAATCGCGCTCCTCGCTCGTGCAGCGCTTGGATTCGAGTCGGCAGGTTGGCGTCCCGGTGAACCGGGAACCGCGGCCGTTCGGCTGCTGAAGGAGGCACACCTGAAGCTCGGTCAGCGTGACAGCGTTGATGGTGCGCGCGTGCTGTCCGCGCTGGGTAGAGCCCTTGCATTGAGTGGCGCTCGGATCGAAGCGACCATGACAAGCAGCGATGCAATCGAGATGGCTCGGCGGCTGCACGACCCTGCTACGCTGGAGATGGCGTTGCGAATGGGCGCATTTGTCGATTTCATGGAACCGGAGAGGATTGAAACATGCATCGCGAATGGCGAGGAAGCGATCCGAATTGCCGACGAGCTAGGCGACACGAATCACGCCATGGAAGCGATCACCACTTATCTCCCAGCGTTGATGCAGCGTCAGGACCTCACCACACGTCCGGAATTATTCGAAGGATTCAAGCAGCGCGCACAGGCGCTCCGGCAACCTTTCTATGTTTACTATACGGCCACCTTCAACGCGAGCTTCGCGCTATTCGCCGGCAAGCTCGCGGAGAGCGAGCGGTATGCCGAAGAGGCCCTCGCGCTTGGGCAGCGCCAGCCGGGCATCGACGCATTGGGCGTGTTCGGCATACAGATGTTCAGCATCCGGCGCGAGCAAGGGCGATTGCGCGAGGTCGCGCCCGTGGTGAAGCATTTCCTCGCGACGACTCCGACTTCCGGAGCGTGGAGGCCAGGCTTGGCGCTCATCTATACCGAGCTCGACACGCGGGAAGACGCCCGTCGCGAGTTCGATCACCTCTCTGCGAACAACTTTGGCGCCCTGTCACGCGACGCACTCTGGCTCACATCGATCGGCTATCTCTCCGAGGTCTGCGCGTATCTGAATGACGAGCAGCAGGCGGATATTCTTTACCGATTAATGGTGCCGTACCGGAACCGCAATCTCGTGACTGGCTCGAATCTAGTCTGCCAAGGCGCCGCCGATCGCCATCTCGGCATGCTCGCCGCGACGATGAAACGCTGGGACCTAGCCGAGGAACACTTCATCGCGGCGACGGTGTCAAACCGGCGGCAAGGTGCACTGCCGTGGGTCGCGCATACGCAGCATCAGCACGCGCGAATGCTTGTCGCACGCAACAGCCCGGGCGACCGCGATCGCGCCAGGGTGCTGATCGACGAAGCATCCGCGACCAGCGCGAGCCTCGGCATGCTTCGGTTGAGCGAGCTGCTTCAGAAGCTCAGTGCCCGCTTGGACGAGAACCTGGGGGCGAACTCGGCCGACGTTCCGCGCCAAGCGGAGCTACCTGCCGGCCTCTCTCCGCGCGAAGCGGAGGTGTTGCGGCTGGTCACCATCGGCCGCAGCAATAAGGAAATCGCGCGAGTACTGTCCCTCAGCGACAACACGGTGGCGAATCACGTTCGCAGCATTCTGGCCAAGACCGGCACGGTCAACCGCACGGAAGCCGCCGGGTTCGCGCGGCAGCATGGGTTGGGCTAGGGGT
>JANMUI010000121.1:0-3359 GCA_031391405.1 Betaproteobacteria bacterium | reverse complement strand
CCTGCCCCGCGCCGCGTTGAATTTGCAAACGTCGCCGCACGATGCAGGCGGCTTCGGCGAAGGCCTTGTCCGTGTTGCCGGTTGCTATCGGGATGCGGGCCGCAACGTTCGACGACAGATCGTGATGTACTTTGTCGGACGCGTTCGCGAACGCGCGTTCCAGGTCGATGATCGCTGGCTGCGTGTCGTAGTCGATCTCGACCAGTTCAGCTGCGTCTTCAGCCACGTAGCGGCTCTCAGCTACGATCGCCACCACTGGCTCGCCGACATAGCGCACCCGGCCGTCCGCCAGCACCGGCGAACTTGTGGGGAATTGCAGGGTCGGGCTCGGATGGCAATCGGGCAGCATGCGCGCGGTGGCAGGCAAATCGGCCACAGTGAATACCGCGAGCACGCCCGGCGCCTTGGTTGCAGCGCGCACGTCCACTTTGATCCTGGCGCGCGCCGCGGCGCTTCGCACGATCGCAACATGCAGCATGCCGGGCAGCCGGATGTCATCGATAAAGCGGCCGCAACCAACGATCAGATTGTCGTCCTCGGAGCGGACCTGCCTCGTGCCAAAGAGCCCCATGTGGCGTGTCGATTCTTGCGCAGCGATGAGCGCGCGCTATCAACGTCCGAGCGATCGGATGAAATCGAGCACGATCTTCACGACTTCTTGCGGCTTCTCGATGAACGGAATATGGCCGCCGTCCGGCATTACATTGAGCTTCGCACCGGGAATGCCCTGCGCGATCGTCTGGCTCAACGCCAGCGGGATGAGTTGGTCATTGCCCGAGCCGATCACCAGGGTCGGGGATTTGATGTTGGGCAGGCGAGCCGTGAACTTCGCCTCGCCCTTTTGCTCCGGCAGGCTTCTGCCCCAGGCGAGTACCGATTTGACGAATGCCAGATACAGCGCGGGTGAATTGCGTTTGATGATTTCCTGGTTGGCACGCATCTGCGCGAAGCCCGCATCCGAGTTCACGAACTCGCGCGTCATGGTCCAAAGGCCCATGTAGTCGGCGACGTCTTGATTCATACCCATGCGCTCGATGAGCCGCATGCGCAGTCCAAAATTCAATTCGGCGGCGCGGTCGAGCTCACTGAATCCACCAACGACAATCAGACTTTTCACCAAGGACGGCGCACGCTCAGCCAGCGCGAGCGCCATTGCGCCGCCAAGCGAAGAACCCAACACATGCATCGGGCCGCAACCGAGCGCCGGGATGAACTCGGCAAAGTCCTCGGCCCACGCTTCGACCGTGTAGGGAGGCGGTGACTTGGTCGATTCACCGATGCCGCGCGGATCAACCGCATACACCGTCATGTGTTTCGACAACGCGGGTATGCCGAGGCGATAGTAGTTGCGATCGAGTCCAAGTCCTGGGATCAAGAGCAGTGGCTCGCCCTGTCCTGAAACGCCGTAGTGAATGTCGGCGCTCCGCAACGAAATAGATGGCATCGGGTTCCTTTGCAGTCCGGTTGATGCGATGTTAGCGCGGCTGTCGCGATTGAGCTAACCAGAAGGATTCATACCGAATGCGTCACACGGTTTTTCCGCACTTCGATCATTCGCCGAAGCCACCATTCGTATCGCGCATCGACCTGCGCGACGCCGGGACCTCGCCGTCTACACGGGCCGGGAACAATGCCTGGAGCTGCCCCGATGGCGCGCGCCTGACCAGCCCGCGCGCCTGGGTATGCTTCGACTCGATCGCTTCGGCGAGTCCGATGACCGGCGTGAAGCAACAATCCGCCGGCTCGAACCGTGCGATGCATTCCGCCAGGTCGAGGCCGGCAAAATACCGTTCCACCTCGGCGATCAACGCACGTTGCGGCATCGGGTCGGCCTCACGATCAATCCACTCCGGTCGTCCGGCGGCCGTGCAAAAGCGCTTCCAGAACGGGCCACCCGCGGCGCCGAGCGCGACCAGGCGCCCATCCCGGGTTTTGTACGCGCGGTAATAGGCCGCGCCATCATTCAGGTAGGTTTCTTCCGGCCCTGGCGAATAGCCACGCTCGCCATAATCCGCGACTTGAAAACTCTGCAGCGGCCAGACCGCATCGGCCAAGCCGATATCGATTTCGCAACCGCGGCCGGTGCGATCGCGATCACGCAACGCGCCTTGGATCGCGATCACCGCGAACAGCCCGCCCACATCATCGGCGATCGGAGGATCGAAGTAGGCGCCGGTACCGCGGCCGTTCCGGGCGAGGATGCCGGTGAGCGCGAGATAGTTCGCGTCATGTCCGGCCGCCTGTGCGAGCGGACCGCTCGCGCCATAGCCGGACAACGCACAGTAGACGAGCCGTGGATTGATCTTCGATAGCGTGTCGTAACCCACGCCGAGCCGCGCCATCACGCCGGGACGAAAGGTCTCCAGCAGGATATCAGCCGATTCGACAAGCTTAAGGAACTCGGCGCGGACCGCTGCGTTCTTGAGATCCATGCGGCGGACTTTCTTGCCGCCGTTCAGCGAGGGATAGAAGATCGGCTGGCCCGCCGCATCGCGGGGGCCCAGATGCTGCATGTCGTCTCCATCCGGACCTTCGATCTTGAGCACCTCGGCGCCCATGTCGGCGAGCAACATCGTCGCAAACGGACCCGGCCGATAGCGCGAGAGGTCGAGCACGCGCACGCCTGCGAGCCATTGGTTCAGTCGCGACACTGGTTCACCTCCATCATTCGGTCCGCGCACCTGAGGCGCGTACGACCTCACCCCACTTTTGCCGTTCGCGCTCGACGAACGCCACCGTCTCTTTCGGCGTCGTTGCAACTGCACGTGCGCCAGTGGCGAGAAAGCGCTTTTGCACGGCTGGATCCGCCGCGCTCTCGCCGATTGCCGCGGAGACTTTGTCGACGATCGCGGCCGGCGTACCGGCCGGCATCACGAATGCGCCCCAGGAGGTGACCACGAAATCGGGCATGCCCGCCTCGGCCATGGTCGGGACGTCGGGCAAGGTTGGCCAGCGCTCGGACGAGGTGACGGCCAACGCCCGCACCTGGCCCGACTGGAGCAGCGGCAGATAGCTCGCGAGATTGTCGATCCCGAAATCCAGATCGCCCGACAGCAACATCGGGATCGTTTGCGCGGCACCGCGCGATGGCACATGGACCGCCTTGAGTCCGATGCGCAGGCGATACATTTCGCCCGACAACTGATTGATGGCGAGCGTGCCGATGGTCGCTGATGTAATGGTGTAGCCATCCGGCGCCGCCTTCGCACCCGCTTCCATGCCGATGTTGCCGGCCGCGCCGGTGCGATTCTCGATGACGAGCGGTTGGCCGAGCTTCGTTTGCAATTGCTCGGCCAGCACACGCGTCAGGACATCGGCCGCGCCGCCGGCCGGGAACGGAACGATGATTCGTATCGGGC
>JANMUI010000117.1:0-16433 GCA_031391405.1 Betaproteobacteria bacterium | reverse complement strand
CCGGCGCCGAAAGCGATCACCGCTCCGTGCGCAGCGGCGATCTCACTTGGGTGGCTGAAGAAATAGTCGACCCGATTGTCGCGATACTTCTGGTTCTGGTCGGGCAGCGCGGGGTTGCCGATCGGCAGCTGCCACCACACCAGCGGCTTGCCGAGCCGTTCGGCGCTGGAAAAGCTCCCGGTGCGATTGCGGCGTGTCATTGTCCACAACAAGGCGGATCTATCGAATAGCACGTGTGGCCGAAGCGATGATGCGCTCGGCATCAGGATCGTGCTGTCAGCGCTGACCGGCGCCGGCGTACCGATCTTGCGGGAGGTTTTGTTGGAGATCGCCGGTTGGCATCCGGGGGCGGAGGATGTTTTCATGGCGCGTGAGCGGCATGTGATGGCGTTGACGCGCGCCAGCGTGTCCCTTAGTGCGGCCGAGGGCGTCATGCGACAGACCGAGCTGCTGGCAGAGGAACTTCGATTGGCGCAAGAGGCGCTGAACGGAATTACCGGCGCATTCACTGCCGACGATCTGCTTGGCGAGATCTTCTCTCGCTTTTGTATTGGCAAATAAAGCGGTTTCCGGCCGGATCGTTGCAGCCGGATCGGATCAAGATCATCCTGAATTTCCGCTTTAGGAGAGCGCTCGATGAGTTGGAACCCCGCGCAGTACGCAAAGTTCTCCGATCAGCGGACCCGGCCTGCGCTTGATCTGTTGAGCCGTGTTCCGTTGGAGGTGGTGTCCACGATTATTGACCTTGGGTGCGGGACCGGTAGCATCACCGAGAAAATCGTTGAGCGCTGGCCGGGCGCGAAAGTGATCGGGGTGGACGGTTCCGCGGAGATGCTCGCTCTGGCACGCCAGGGGAATCCTTTAATCTCGTGGGTTGAGGCCGATCTCGCCCAGTGGTCGATCCCGGGTGGCGCCGATGTGGTGTATTCGAACGCTGCGTTGCACTGGCTATCGGAACATGAACGTTTGTTTCCGCAACTTGCTGACCAGTTGCGGTCCGGCGGGGTGCTCGCGGTGCAGATGCCGCGCAATTTCGGCGCACCGTCCCATGTAATCGCCCAGGACTTGGCGGCTGAGTCGCGTTGGGGCGGTAAGCTGCTTCATCTGATCAAGCCTCCGCCGGTCAAGGAGCCCGGGTTCTACTACGAGCTACTCGTCGACCGGTTTGCGCGGGTCGAACTTTGGGAGACGGAGTACATCCAGGTGTTGCACGGGAACGATGCCGTACTTGAGTGGATTAAAGGATCGTGGTTGCGCCAGTTTGTTGCGGCGCTCGATGCGGATGAAGGGGCGGCATTCGAGCGTGCTTACGCCGAGCGGGCCGCAAGGGCGTATCCGCCGCGTCGGGATGGGACGACGGTTCTGCCGTTCAGGCGCTTATTCATGATTGCCGTCCGGCCTTCCTGAAGCGTGTGTCCGAGGTTGGTTTGAGTCGGGATTTCCGGTCCCCCGTTACCGGCGCTGCGCAAGGGGAATTTTCAGATTTCCACGGAAAAGACGCCCGTTGTGTTCAATACGTTGCAGCGCGGATTTGCTGGCGCAAGTGGCCGTGATACAGTTCGCGCCTTCCCTCGTGGTCAGCTGTCGACACAGCTATGCGGCTGCAAAGTTTCGCTTCGCGAGCCGCGCCCTTCACCTTCGCGTAGGAATTTCCGATGAATCAACCTTCGTCAGCCGGGATTGACGTTTCCGCCCCGGGCTATGTGAAACATCGCGGTGCGATCGAGTGGGTCGCCAAAATTGCCGCCTTGACCAAACCCGATCGGATCTACTGGTGCGATGGTTCGCAGGACGAGTACGACCGGCTGTGCGGGGAGATGGTGGCCTCTGGCATGTTCAAGCGCCTCAATCCGGCGCATCGTAGGAATTGCTATCTCGCGTTATCGGATCCGAGCGACGTCGCGCGCATGGAGGATCGGACCTTCATTTGCGCCAAGTCCAAGGAGGATGCGGGCCCGACTAACAATTGGGTTGAGCCCACCGAAATGCGCGCTACGCTCGATCACCTGTTCGACGGTTGCATGCGCGGTCGAACAATGTATGTGGTGCCGTTTTCCATGGGGCCGCTTGGTTCGCATATCGCGCATATCGGGATCGAGCTCTCCGATTCGCCGTACGTGGTGACCAACATGCGGATCATGACCCGCATGAACCAGAAGGTTTGGGAGGTGCTCGGCGCCGATGGGTACTTTGTGCCGGCGATCCACTCGGTGGGGGCGCCCTTGACCCCTGGGCAGAAGGATTCTCGATGGCCCTGCAACAAGGAAGACAAGTACATCGTTCACTTTCCGGAAACCAAGGAGATCTGGTCATTCGGTTCCGGTTACGGCGGCAACGCGCTCCTCGGTAAGAAGTGCTTTTCCCTTCGCATCGCCTCTATCATGGGCCGCGAGCAAGGTTGGCTCGCCGAGCACATGCTGATCCTCGGGGTCACATCCCCCGAGGGCAGGAAGCACTACGTTGCCGGGGCGTTCCCGTCTGCATGTGGGAAGACGAACTTTGCGATGATGGTGCCGCCGGCTGCGTTCAAGGGCTGGAAAATTACCACCGTCGGTGAGGATATCGCCTGGATCAAGCCGGGTAAGGATGGGCGCTTCTACGCCATTAATCCTGAGGCGGGGTTTTTTGGGGTGGCGCCGGGAACCTCGATTAAGACCAACGCGAATTGCGTTGCGATGCTCAAAGAGAACGTGATTTTCACCAATGTTGCGCTGACCTCGGACGGCGACGTTTGGTGGGAAGGACTCACAGATATTCCGCCGGCGAAGCTCATCGACTGGCAGGGAAATGACTGGACGCCGGATTGCGGGCGCAAAGCGGCGCACCCCAATTCGCGCTTTACGGTGCCTGCCGATCAGTGTCCGTCAATCGATCCGGACTGGGAGAATCCCGAGGGTGTACCGATATCGGCGTTTATCTTTGGCGGACGCCGTTCCGACACCGTGCCGTTGGTGGTGGAGGGTTTCAACTGGGACGCCGGCGTGTACATGGCGGCGACCATGGGCTCGGAGACGACCGCCGCTGCGACGGGAAAGATTGGCGTGGTGCGCCGTGATCCGTTCGCGATGATTCCATTCGCCGGCTACAACATGGGTGATTACTTCGGTCACTGGCTTCGCGTCGGTCGAAAGGTCGAACATCGACCCCACATCTTCGGCGTAAATTGGTTTCGTACCGACGAGAACGGGAAATTCCTGTGGCCAGGTTTCGGCGAGAACATGCGCGTGCTGAAGTGGGTGGTCGAGCGTTGCGACGGCAAGGCGCATGCGAAGGAGACGCCGCTAGGATGGGTGCCCGAATTCGATGATTTGTCGTGGGCGGGCCTGGAGGGCTTTGGTCGCGATAAGTTTTCGAAGATATCGGGCATCGAGCTGGGGCAGTGGGGCAAGGAGCTGAAGATGCATGATGAGATTCTTGGCTTGCTTGCGAGTCGACTCCCGCGCGAATTGCGATTGCGGCGGGAAGCGCTGGAGTTGGCGTTCGGTTGATCCGCGATCCGCACAGAGACGGCCGCGCTTCGCGGCCGTTTTGTTTTCGGGTGGCTTTTTTCACGCGTCGCGCAATGTGACGACAAGCGGGCATCTCAATGTTCCACGTGAAACTCGTGGAGTAGCTTCATATCGGGCGAAGCGTCCATTTCGAGCTCGCGTTCCACGTGAAACCTCGTGCGACTTCTTGTCCGAGGCGAACATCGCTACAATCCTGCCTCTTCCTGGATCGATCCCACATGCGGTTTCCCAAAGTATTCGATGTCATCGTCGTCGGCGGTGGCCATGCCGGCACTGAGGCAGCGCTCGCGGCGGCGCGCGCGGGCTGTGCGACGCTCCTTCTCACCCACAGCATCGAAACCCTTGGGCAGATGTCCTGCAATCCCTCAATCGGCGGAATTGGCAAGGGGCATCTGGTTCGGGAAATCGATGCACTCGGTGGCGCAATGGCTATCGCAACCGATGAAGCGGGAATCCAATTTCGCACCTTGAACTCCAGCAAGGGGCCAGCCGTCCGCGCAACTCGAGCACAGGCTGACCGCGTCTTATACCGAAAGGCGATCCGCACGCGCCTTGAGAACCAACCCGGCCTTACGCTGTTCCAACAAGCGGTCGACGATCTCGAGCTCAGCGGGGATACCGTCTCAGGCGTTGTGACACAACTCGGCGTCGTATTTCAGGGCCGAACGGTAGTTCTGACCGCCGGAACCTTCTTGGCAGGGCTCATCCATGTGGGGCTCTCCAACTACGAGGCCGGCCGCGCCGGCGACCCGCCTGCCAAAACGTTGTCGGCACGCCTGCGCGCGCTGAACCTCCCGGTCGGTCGCTTGAAAACAGGAACGCCACCGCGTATCGACGGACGCACCATCGATTTCAGCGTAATGGAGCGCCAGCCGGGCGACGATCCTGCGCCGGTGTTCTCATTTCTCGGGACGCGCGAAATGCATCCGGCGCAACGACCGTGCTGGATCACGCATACGAACGAAGCCACGCATGACGTCATCCGCGGCGGCCTCGGCCGTTCGCCGCTCTACACCGGAAAAATCGAGGGAATCGGTCCACGATATTGCCCGTCGATCGAAGACAAGATCCATCGGTTCGCAGACAAGAAGAGCCACCAGATCTTTCTCGAGCCGGAGGGGCTGACGACGAACGAGTTCTATCCGAACGGTATCTCGACCAGTCTACCGTTTGATGTCCAGCTCGCACTCGTCCGTACCATCCCAGGCATGGAGAACGCCCACATCCTGCGTCCCGGCTACGCGATCGAATACGACTATTTCGACCCTCGCGGGCTCCACACTTGGCTTGAAACCAAAGCAATCAACAATCTGTTTTTCGCAGGCCAGATCAATGGGACGACCGGATATGAAGAAGCGGGCATCCAGGGTCTGCTTGCGGGGGCCAATGCCGCGTTGCGAGCGAAAGGGCAGAGCCCGTGGTGGCCGCGCCGTGACGAAGCCTATCTTGGCGTCCTCGTCGACGACCTGGTAACGCGTGGCGTGAGTGAGCCCTACCGGATGTTTACCAGCCGCGCCGAGTATCGACTCATGCTCCGCGAGGACAACGCCGATCTGCGCCTCACAGAAGCCGGGCGCCGACTGGGTCTGATCGACAACGACCGTTGGGACCATTTCGCGCGCAAGCGCGATGCTGTCGCTGCCGAGATCGAACGGCTCAAGACCACATGGGTCAATCCGCGCATGGTTGACGCGGAGGTTGCTCTCCGCGTGCTCGGAAAGCCACTCGAACGTGAGTACCCACTTGGCGATCTTCTCAAGCGCTCCGATGTAACCTACGCCTCACTCATGGCGCTGCCGGGCGCGGGACCTGGGAATTCCGATCCGGCAGTAGCTAAGCAGGTTGAAATTGAAGCCAAGTACCGCGGCTACATCATTCGCCAGCAGGATGAGGTGGCACGTAACGAGGAATTGGAGTCCCTCGAATTGCCAACGGAGGTGGATTACCGGGACGTCCGGGGCCTCTCGAACGAGGTTCAGCAGAAACTCAATCAGCACAAGCCTGGAACGGTCGGGCAGGCTGCGCGCATTTCGGGCATCACACCCGCCGCGATCTCACTCCTCCTCGTTCACCTCAAGAAACGCCGACTGCGCGCGCGCAACCCACACCATCAGGATGCTGCGTGAACGCTCCCGTCGATATCGATCAGTCCGATGTCTTGGCGCGAGGCGCTCAGACAATGGGCGTGCAGCTGCCACCAGACGCCATCGCGCGCCTCACGCAACACCTGGCCCTCATCGAAAAATGGAACGCGGTTCATAACCTCACTGCCGTACGCGATCGCGCCAGCATGGTGACGCATCACGTGCTTGACGCATTGACCCTCTCGGCGTTCCTGCCGCAGGGCGTCACGCTGCTCGATGTGGGTAGCGGCGCGGGGTTTCCCGGCTTGACGCTCGCCATCGCGCGTCCGGACCTGCAGGTCACCGTGCTCGATAGCAATCAGAAGAAGGCGGCCTTTCTTCAACAGACCATCGGGGCGCTCAAGATCGCCAACGCAACCAGCGTCTGCGCGCGGGTAGAACGCTGGATTACTCCGCATCCGTTCCCATTTATCGTTTCGCGAGCCCTTGCCGAGTTGCAGGAGTTTGCCGCCCTGTCGCGACATCTCTTGAAACCGCAGGGCAGGCTATTCGCGATGAAGGGTGTGTACCCGCACGACGAAATCGCACGACTGCCGCCTTCGGTTATCGTGGAACGCGTGGAACCTCTGGTGATACCGGGGCTCGATGCGACGCGCCACCTCGTTATCATGTCCATCTAATGCCGCGCACGATCGCGATAGTGAATCAAAAGGGTGGCGTGGGCAAAACCACGACCTCGGTCAACCTCGCGGCAAGCCTGGCACTTTCGGGCCAGCGCGTCCTGCTGGTCGACCTGGACCCGCAGGGCAATGCGACGATGGGCAGCGGGATAGACAAGCGTTCTTTACCACAGACGGTCTATCACGTGCTGCTTGGACTCGCGACCACCGAGCGGGCGCGCGTCCATTCCGAGAACGGCGGCTTTGACGTGTTGCCGGCCAACCGGGACCTGGCCGGCGCCGAGATCGAGCTGGTCGACCTCGAGAATCGCGAAACGCGGCTGAAAAGCGCGCTCGCACTCGTTGCCCATCGCTACGATTTCATCCTCATCGACTGCCCGCCATCGCTCAGTCTGCTCACCGTGAACGGGCTCGCCGCCGCCGACGTCGTCGTGATTCCGATGCAATGCGAATACTATGCGCTCGAAGGACTCAGCGACCTGGTCGGTACCGTGCGCAAGGTGCGCCAGTCGATCAACCCGTCGCTCGAAATCGAAGGGCTCCTTCGCACCATGTTCGATCCTCGCAGTACCTTGTCGCAGCAGGTGTCCGATCAGTTGCAGCAACACTTTGGCGCCAAGGTCTACGACACGGTCATTCCGCGCAATATTCGATTGGCCGAGGCGCCCAGTCACGGTATTCCCGGCGTCCGCTACGATGAAGCGTCGAAGGGCGCGCAGGCCTATGTCCAGCTAGCCCTGGAAATGCTGGAGCGATTCCGCCAAACCTCGCCCGCCGGAGAGCTCTAATCGTGATCAAGCCTAAAGGCCTTGGTCGGGGACTCGATGCGTTACTGGGCGCTGACCAACCATCGCCCGCCGCCAAGGACGCGTTGGCCAAATTGCGTGTCGATCAGTTGCAACCGGGTCGATACCAGCCCAGAACCCGGATGGACGAAGAGTCGTTGCGAGAGCTCGCATCATCGATTCAGGCGCAAGGAATGATTCAGCCGATTCTGGTGCGCGGTGTTGGGGCCGCCCGATACGAAATCATCGCCGGCGAACGGCGCTGGCGCGCGGCGCAGCTGGCGGGGCTCACGGAAGTGCCGGTCGTCATCCGCGAGGTGCCCGATCAGGCGGCCCTCGCGATGGCCCTGATCGAGAACATCCAGCGCGAAGACCTGAACCCGATGGAAGAGGCGAAAGGCGTGCAGCGCCTCATCGACGAATTCGGCCTCACCCATCAGCAGGCTTCCGAAGCAATCGGCCGCTCGCGCAGTGCGACGACGAATCTGTTAAGAATGCTCAATCTCACCCGCCAGGTCCAGGAGCTCGTCTTCGCTGCTAAGCTCGACATGGGACACGCGCGCGCTCTCTTGTCGCTCGATGGCGCGACGCAGGTCCGCCTTGCTGAGCACATTGTCGAAAAAGGGCTGTCCGTGCGTGAAACGGAAGCGCTGGTGAATCAGACCTTGCACCCGAAAGTGGCGGCTGTGAATCCAGCGGTGAAAATCGATCGCGATGTGGCGCGGCTGCAGGACGACCTCTCGGAGAAGCTCGGCACCACCGTTCAACTGAAGCATGGAAAGTCAGGGGGCGGCAAGATGGTCATCGAATACACGAGCCTCGATCACCTCGACGATCTGATGCAGCGCTTTAACCGCTAGCGCCCGGAATTGCCGGCGGCGCAGACATCGTGCCCACTGCCTTGAAGAGACCCTCGACAATTTCGCGCGTCAAGTTCTTCGTAATGAACACCAGCCGTGAACGGTGATCGTCGCTCGGCCACGCTGCCAATCGCGCCGGCTCATCGAACAAATGCTGCGCGCCCTGGACGACGATAGGCCCGCGTTCCTCGGCGATATTCACGAGCCCCTTGACGCGAAGAAGATCCGGTCCGCGAAGCGACGTCAACACCTGCACGATCGTGGTGAAACTCTGCCAGGTGAACGGTGCGTCGAACCACAACACGAACGATCGCACCGACGCGAGATGTGCCGCGCGGGGAATGCGTGCGCCGAGGTAGGCATCGTCGCCGGCCGACGCTCCCGTGATGCGTCCGAGCCAACGCTCGATTGCAGGTAGATCGGCCTGCCCGCGGGCAATGCCAAGATTCGACAGCGCCGCAGGGTCGATATCGCCGCGCACCACACGCAGTTGGTCGGCATGCGGATTGAGTCGCACCAAGGCTTCCGCCACGACCGCGATATCCGCTTCCGGCGCCAGGTCGCTTTTGGTAATCACCAGCCGATCCGCGACCGCGACCTGCTTGACGGCTTCCGGCATGTCGGCAAGCGAGCCCATGCCATTGATGGCGTCCACCAAGGTGACCACACCATCAAGGCGAAACTGCGAGGCGAGGAGGGTGTCCGATACCAAAGAATGCATGATCGGCGCGGGGTCGGCGAGCCCCGATGTCTCGATCATTACCCGATCGAAATCGATGATCTCGCCCGCTCGCCGCTGGATGAACATCTCGCGCAGCGTCTCTTGCAGGTCAGTGCGAACGGTGCAGCAGAGACATCCGTTCGGCAGCAAGGTCATCGATTCGGTCGAGCCGGACAGCAACGCATGATCGATGCCGACCTCGCCAAACTCATTGACGATCACCGCCGCCCGATGCATGTCCGGGTGTCGCAGAAGCCGTCCAAGCAGCGTGCTCTTCCCGCTGCCGAGAAACCCGGTGATGATCGTAATCGGGATGCGACCCGCGAACGGGTCACGGCCCTGGTCGCTGACTACCGTCACACGGTCATCTCGAGGATGTACACGCCGCCGATATGCCGATCGACCGCATAGACAAGCTTGCGATCGTCGACATAACAGTCGTTGATCTGGATCGCGCCGCTTGGCGCCATGCGCGGTGCCGCCGGCACGAAGTAGGCAACTTCCTGCGGCTGGTATGGGTTGGAGACGTCATACGCGCGCACGCCGGCATTGAAGAACGTGCCGATCACGATCTTGTCGGATCGCCATGATGTTTCGACCGGCAGATTCTCATGCAGGTTATGCGCGCCATAACGACCGCCGCGTTTCGCGAACGAATCGTAGGATGGCATCGGGAAAGTCGAAATCGGCTGCGGATTTGTTTCCGTTCGCATGTCGACGACCCGCACGAGCTTGGGCCAGTCGGCGCCAGCTTCTTTCGTGCATTCATCGCTGCAGATCAAGAGCTCCTGCGACAGCAGCGGCATCGCCGTATGGCAAAAACCGTTGAACGGCGGTGAGTACCGCCAGATCGACACCTGCTTCGGGCGCGATTTATCGGTGATGTCGAGGATCACTGCGCCACCATCAATGTAGCCGATGTACGCGCGATTGGGCCGCTCCGGATAGACGTTGACATTGTGGACGCGAAAGCCGGTGTCGAAGTCGCCTGGCAACCGAGAGGGCGGCGGAACGTCGTCCCCCTTGCGGGTGCCCGGGTACCACCAGCGCCCCGCCTCGATCGGCTTGGACGGATTGCGAACGTCGAGAATCCGGTAAAACTGATCGTCATTCGGATTGGTCGGTTCAAAGTCTGCCGCGCCGCTCGCCATGTGGATGTATTCGCCATCGACGAACCAGACGCAGTGCACGCCGCGCGAATGCGGGCCCGACGCATCGAAATGGGAGATGAGCTTGGGTGCCTCTGGTGTCGATATATCGAACAGATCGACGCCGGCCGGCTTCATCCCGACCTGCTGGCACTGGTAGGCCACCGCCATGATATTGCCCACAACGTCGAGCGAATTCGAGCGTACGCGCGCATGCGGCAGCTCCGTCTGCACGACCTGTTTCGGATTCTTCGGATCGGTCACATCGATCGCGGTGAAGTTCTTCGGCGCCGATTCATGTGCAAGCCAAAGGATGCGCCGGCCATCCTTTGTTTTCTGCATCGCCATGCCTTCTCCGACGCCCCCGAATCCGGAGAGCTCGTGTTGCGCAATGAGTTTCATATTCCAGGCAAGTGCCTGGTCCGCCCGGTTAGCCGGGCCGCCGAAGGATGTGGCCATGTCGTCCTAGTAGTGAAAAGTAAGGGTGGGTTGGTGCATCAAGCGTAGCCGGCTACTCGGTTCGGTGCAATGACTGGCCGCGCCGCCGATTACAACGTCGACAACACGCGCCCGGCCGGCACCGTGACGATCATTGCAGGCGCCACCTCGGTTGCATCGGCGCCAAGATACATCCGCTCACATAAGCTCGCTTCGGCGCGATACGGATCGACGACCCAACCAACGCTGTACGCGTGGGCAAAGAACGCTCGTTGCGTGCGCCGGTCGGTCGCGCTGAAAAACGCGCCGATATGCGGGTGACTGTGGTACCAGCCGACCACTAATCGGCCTGCATCCAAATGTGGGCGGGCTTTTGACCACACGCTCGCACCCAGACGGAGCGAAACGGCGCTGCTGGAAAATTCATCGCCTGCCACTGCTTCCAATACGCGGATCACCGCAATTCGCTCAGGCGCGTCGCTCTCTGCTGCGTAGAACGCTTCGCCAATCAGAAGTCCACCCAACTCATTGGGACTGGTCCGAAGGTGCGCAACGACCGTTTCCCGGACGTGCGGTGCGATCAAGATCAGCGGATGGAAGTCGGTGCTCGCCGCAAGCGACAACACATCAGGCAGCGCAAGGGTTCGATAGAGGGCCTCGATTGGCTGCGGTCGCGCACCGCCAGCCGCTTCGCGCCATGCAATCATGTTCTCGCTTCAAACGTGTGCGTGCACCGCGGGCACTTCGCCTGGCCTGCTCGGCCTTGCGGCAGCCGGAGCTTGGTGTTGCATCGCGGGCAAGGCACCACGACGCGCGCGCCGGAATCGCCCCATTGGATACCGGGGGTCGCACCGCTTGCAGGCTTGATGCCGCTACCCGCCAGCTCAACGCGATCGCTCGGGAATGAGCCCGGATAAGTCTTGCGCGCCTGCACATACCAATGCAGCGCCTGCGCGTTCGCGGCCGATTGCAGGTTCACCAGCAATGGATCGAATGTGAGCAGGCGGATGATTCGCAGGATGAAAAGATCGATCCCCTCGCCAGGTAGCCACTTCGTACCGAGACAGACGAGACCGGACCCGAAGACATTCGGATGAAAGATGGGGCTCACGATCGTTGCCACCGGTGCCTGAAACGGGTAGCGCGCGCTGAGATCCACGACCAACCGCGTGCTCGATTGCTTCACCAGCGGATAGCCGCTTGATCCGGCCGTCGTGAAGCGCATATCGAGCACATAGCGCGCACTGCGCTGACCGTCCTCCACCACATGAATTCTGCCGCCCGTTCCGGCCGCCAGCCCTTGCAGGCGCTCGAGGTCGGCGATTCGCCGGATCGAATGCGGATTCATCTTGCCAAGCTGCGTGCGCGATGAGCCGCGCAGATTCCCCCGGCCACCAGCACCGGTTGCACCTCGAGGACATCGCCTTCTTTCACTTTCGAGCGGTCAAGCGAATCCTGTGGAGCGACTGATTTACCGGTGGTGACATTGACGAGCGTGTAGTCGGTGTCCTTCGGCAGCGCCCAGTTGTCGACGGCTGCCTGGACCACCTCACCGCCAGTACTCGATGACGCAAGGGTGATTTCCGCCCGGCGCGTTTGATCGGCGGACCGCACAACCAGTTTGAACGTGGCGCTCATTGCTCTAGTCCTCCAGCTCGATGCACACCGGACCGCGCGCCAGCTCGGCCAGCACATACTTCGCGCCAAGTGCGTGCGTCCGGTACACCGTCATCAACGCTTCAATGGGAATGACGTCCCGCATTTCAACACGCATCGTGTGTTGGCGGCAACGCGTACAAAGGGTGATTTCGTCATCGAAGGCCGCCGCCGGTCGCATCAATAGCTGCGCCGCATCGTCCGGGACCCCGCATCGAACACATTCATACGCTGTGATCACCGATTCGCTGAGGTGAATCGATACATCCATGATGGCCGCGCCCGAACCAAGCCCAAGCGACGGCGCGAGCCGCCGCCCCGATCGGAGCAGCCTCGCACCGCGCCAGGGCATCGTGCAGCCAGGACACTCGTCGTTTCGATCAAGCATGCTCGTCGACGAGCGCCCGGTATGGGTATCGACCAGAATGCGATCCGCACCAATGATCGCGTCCGGTGTACCAAGCCGCAGCGCTTTGGATACCGCCAACGCACCTGCGATGCTCGCGGTAATCGCCGTTGTCGGCACCTTCTTTGCCTGCCAAGCACGCTTTCTCAACCCGCCGCATGAATAGCGCTCGCCGATGCGTTGATAGGCTGACGCCGGCAGATGGCATTCGTAGCAGGCGCATTCCAGATGGGCCTTGAACGGGAATGCCTCGATCACCGCAAAGCGGCTGTCGATGCCCGCATTCACCAGGTCGACCCCAACGATTCCGCACATCTGATTGAGACGGACGCGGGCCTCGAAGTTGTCGACTGCACAGATGACCGTGGACATCGCTTGCAGCGCGTGCAGTGAGAGCGTGCGCCAGAAATCGCCCTCGATTCCGCGCGCGCGAATCTCCGGATTCAACTGCATTGCGCGCTCGGCGAGCACCGGCGCCTTGGCCTGCCCGACGTCCGACTCGCGAAAAAATACGCTGCGGGTCAGGTTGTGGCGCTCGATCCGGTCAAAATCGAAAATCTCGATCGCACCAACACCCAGCAGCGCCAGGTTCTTGACGACCTCGTTGCCAACCGCACCGGCGCCAATGACGGCGATCCGTGCTGCGCGCAGACGATCCTGATCGAACCAATCGATCAAGGCATGTCGCGCGTATCGCGTTTCGTCCATTGAATCGTTGACCTTAGTCCACGACATGAACCGGTCCGATGTCGGTGCCACCGCACACCGCGCAGCGATGATGGTTCTCACGCGCCAACGCCGTCACGCTCGCATCGTGATAGAAGCCCTGGCAGGTAGCGCAACGATAGAGCGGCCGCTCCGGATCGATCGAGGCGCTCGAGAATGCGTCCCGCACACCGGCCAGCTCGGCGCGTTTCACGATGTGGACCAGTCCGCTCTGCGCCGATCGATCGCCACGCCCGAAAAACCAATCCCGCCAGCGGGCCCGCGGCCGATACGTGCCGCGCGCATCGCGTTCGGCGCTACCGCCTCCGCCCATGATCGCTTGCAACAGGATCGCGAGCAGCAAGAAGAACGCGAGCACACCAAGAAAACGAAGAATCATGCAAAGTCCAACTATCGCACCGGTTCGACCCGCGCCAGCACGCCGTTATTTTGATCGCTAAGCAAGTAGATCAGACCGTCCGGCCCGACCCGCACATCGCGAATCCGCCCGATCGCGCCCGATAACATTCGCTCTTCGTGTACGACCTTATCGCCCTGCAAGCGCAGGCGCACGAGAACGCGTGCCGCAAGCGCGCCGACGAAAAGATCGCCCTGCCAGCGTGGAAATGCCGATCCGCCATAGAACGCCATCCCCGAGGGCGCGATGGAGGGGACCCATGTATGGACGGGCTGGGCCATGCCGGCCTTGCCAGTCCCGAATCCAATGCGGGCGCCGCTGCCGTACTCGGCGCCAAACGTGATCTCAGGCCAACCATAGTTGACCCCGGCCAGGACGATGTTCACCTCGTCGCCGCCTTGGGGTCCATGCTCATGGCTCCACAATGCGCCGGTCGCAGGATGCAATACGGCACCTTGGACATTACGGTGGCCGAGTGAGAACGCTTCCGGTCGCGCGCCCGCTTTGTTCGCGAACGGGTTTTCCCCCGGAACCTTGCCGTCATCGTGCAGGCGGATGATCTTGCCGAGATGCTCGTCGTGGCGCTGGGCGCGGTCCCGATCGCCTCGATCGCCGAGCGTGATGAACAGGTAGCCGCTTCGATCAAACACCAGCCGCGAACCGAAGTGCAGGCCCCCATTACGCTTCGGGAGCGCGCGGAAGATCACCTCGACGTTTTCCATTCGATCGCCCCGCAGTTTGCCACGGGCAACTTCGGTTCCCACCCCGCCGTTGCCGGCGGCCGCAAACGACCAATACACCCAGCCGTTTTCTGCGAAACGCGGATGCAAGGCAACATCGAGAAGGCCGCCTTGTCCTACCGCAGCGACCATCGGCAAGCCCTTGATCGGATCGGGTAAAAGCTTCAGCTCGCTGGTCACGATCCGCATTCGCCCCGGACGCTCAGTGATGAGCAGGCGGCCATCCGGCAGAAAGGCCAGTCCCCATGGATTTTCAAGTCCGCTCACCAATGTAGTGACTTGCACGGTGTGCTCCTGGGTCTTGATCGGCTGCGCACCCGCGCCAAGCGTGTACGCGCATGCGATCGACAGGAAGGCAATCAACCAATGCGCCATGGAACCCTCACCTCGCAGGGAATGGGCGCATGTGAACGCCCGCCCCTGCACGTTCGACCCGATATGCGCGCCGAAATTATCAACTGATAACTTTCATGTCTGCGCGCGGACATTTATACTGCACCGAGTAAGCGGTTTCCGCTAGCCCCGGGGTCGAACGTGCAGGCCTGGAAGACCGGCGTTGCCATGTCGCGCCGACATTCCTCACAGAGGCCTCAGCCAGCGCCCCGTCCCTGACTACAACACAGGAGGAGTATCTTGGGTCCTTACCTCGTCGGTGTGGACATCGGTGGCACGTTCACCGATTGCGTCGTGCTCGACAAGCGCGGCAACATCACCGCCACCAAAGCGCAATCAACACCGGGCAATTTCGCCGAAGGCATGCTGAATGCCATGCGCGTAGCAGCCGAGCGGTTATCGATGCCGTTCGATCAGTTTTGTGAGCGGATCTCCGTTCTCACTCATGGCACGACCGTTGGCACCAATGCGCTGATTCAACGCAAGGGCGCGAAGGTTGGCCTCATCACGACCAAGGGCCATGAAGACGCCATCCACATCATGCGCGGCTCGCGCGGTGTGAATTCGCGCGACATCTCCAAGGTTGTCCATTTCCCCGAAAGCCAGAAGCCCGATCCGATCGTGCCGAAGCGCTATGTTCGCGGCGTCTCCGAGCGCATTGATTGCTTCGGTGACGTGATCGTTCCGCTCAACGAAGTTGAAGCGGAAGCTGCAATCAAAGAGCTTATCGATCTGGGATGCGAGGCGATCGCAATCTGCTTCCTCTGGTCGTTCCGGCACGCCGCGCACGAGCGTCGGGTGGCGGAGCTCGTCAAGCGCGTCGCGCCGGGCATGTTCGTGTCGGCGTCCATCGATATCGCGCCCAAGTGGGGCGAATACGAACGTACGACCGCGACCGTGCTCAATGCCTACATCGGTCCGGTGATGTCGCGTTATCTCGCCAATCTCGATGAGCAACTGAAAAAACACAACTATCGCCAACCGCTGCAGATTACGCAGTGCGGCGGTGGCTCGGTCTCGATCGACAAGGCCATGGAGTCGCCGCTCCTGACCTTGGATTCCGGCCCGGTCTCCGGTGTCACCGGTTCGGCCTTCTTCGGCAACCTTGTCGGTACGCCGAATATCATCACCACGGATATGGGCGGCACGTCGTTCGACGTCGGCATCATCGCCAACGGGCAGCCGGAATACTCGTTCAAGTCGAATGTCATCCAATACGAATACTTCCTGCCCAAGGTCGATATCGAAGCGATCGGCGCGGGCGGTGGCAGCCTTGCGGTCGTTGACGAATTTGCCAAGACGTTGCGGGTCGGCCCGCAAAGCGCGGGTGCCGATCCGGGGCCGGCGTGCTACGGCAAAGGCAACATGACCCCGACCGTGACCGACGCCGACATCGTGCTGGGCTACATCGATCCGAACAACTTTCTCGGCGGTCGCATCAAGCTCGACAAGTCGAAATCGATCGCAGCGGTGAAGAGCGTGGCTGACAAGCTTGGGCTGTCGCTCAACGAGGCGGCAGCCGGGATCGCGAAGATCGCCGAGTTCAAGATGGCCGACATCATTCGCAAAATGACGGTCGAGAAGGGCTACGACCCGCGCGATTTCGTCTTGTATGCGTTCGGCGGGGCGGGCCCGGTGCATGCGAGCGTGTTCGGCTCGGAGCTCGGCGTGCAAAAGGTGATCGTGCCGCTGCGTGAGATCGCCTCGACCTGGTGTGCGTTTGGTGCGGCCTCGGCCGATATCCTGCATGTGTACGAACAGGTGGATATTCAGGGTTCGCCATTTACGCCGTCCAGAGTGAATAGCGTGCTCGACGGATTGCAGGCACGCGCAGAATCGCAGATGGAGAAAGACGGCATCCCGAAGAATCGGCGCAGGTTCAGTTTCTCG
>JANMUI010000082.1:0-3101 GCA_031391405.1 Betaproteobacteria bacterium | reverse complement strand
CGGAAAGCGCCATCGGCTCGGCGGTCGGATGCGGCATGAGAATTTGCAGGTAGGAGGTAGCGACCGCGGTGTCGCCATCGATGGTGACATGCGGAAGCGAGGCAAAGTGCGCCAAGCCGCCTGCGATCGCTGCCTGATGCTCCGGAGTCTTGACGATCGCGGCGACTGCTTCGTTGCCGACAGCACCCTTGCCGCCGCCAAGATCCATCGATCCGTCTTCGAGGTAGATCGCGCGACTGTAGTAGTCGGCGCCGGTGTCCGCGCTGGGGGGATGGCTCGCTACCAGGTTGTAGATCTCGAGGCGATCCTCTATGGCACGCAGGCGTTCATCGGTCGTGCGGTCACTTGGCATGATGGGCTCCGTGGTTCGGGATGCACCATCAATGATAGGCGCTTCATGTCGCGCTTGCCCTGCAACGCCCGTGGCTACTGGAAGCGGGCGGCGTTGATGTTGTAGCGCGCGCCGTCGCTCGGCATGCGGACTCCGATTGCTTCAATGCACTGATCAACTTTGAGGCGGGCGTGCGCTTCGATCGGGATCGATCAGATCGTCTATCGGCCGAGGGGCAGTTTGCCGAAGCGCCTTCCACGACCACGCGTGGCGAAGAACACAGTAAACACGCCCGACACGCCGCTGCTAGCATTCCGCTGATCAACAACAAGGGGACGCGACCATGAATCGCCGTGGCGCCATCGCGGTAACCGGATCGAGTCGTGGCATCGGGGCCGCGATCGCCGTCGCACTGGCGCAAGCCGGGTGCACCGTCGGCTGCTTGTCGCGAAGCGGAGGACTTCCCGCGCGCGATGACATGACAGCCGATCTCGCGACACGCATGATTCCCGCGCAATGCGACGTTGACGATGAAGCGGGTGTCCGGCAAGCGTTGGCCGCCGTGGCGAAAAGCGCAGGCGGACTATGGGGCCTGGTGAACAACGCCGGGGTTCATGTCGTCGGACCGAGCGATCGCTTCGGCACCGCCGAGTTTGTTAGAGTCATGAACACCAACGCGACCGCGGTGTTCACTGTATCCCGCGAAGCGTTCCCCTACCTTGTCGCGAACGCGGGTGGAATCATCATCAACATCGGCTCGTTCTTCGACAAACTTGGCGTGAAGCGCAACCTCGCCTATTGCGCCTCGAAGGCCGCTGTGGGCGCCATCACACGATGCCTCGCGGTGGAATGGGCATCGAAAGGAATTCGCGTCGTCGACGTCGCGCCCGGTTACATCCAGACCGACCTCAATCGCGAGGCGATGGCCGCTACATCACTACGCGAATTCCTCTCGAAGCGCATTCCAGGCGGGAGTGCCGGCACCGCGGAAGAGGTCGGTGCGATCGTGACCACCTTGGCCACGCAGGACTTCGGATTCCTGACCGGCGAGACGATCTATCTCGATGGCGGGCAAAGCATCAATCACTAGTTCTTGTTCAGGGCGGCGGGGAGCGCGTCCAGGGATAACGTCAGAGACTAGTACGCTTGGCAGGTCGAGCGGTCAATGGGATACTTGATCGACAACGAATAGTCTGCGCGAGGGCTTATGGATATTCACGCATTGCTCGAGGAACTGGGTGTTGCCGCCGTCAGCGTCACGGCAGGTGCGCGGGAAGTCCGCACGCCGATCGACGGTTCGCCGCTTGCGCGGGTGCACGACACCTCGATCGAAGAGGCGCATGGGGCGATCGGCGCGGCGCATGAAGCGTTTCTCGCCTGGCGCCTGGTGCCCGCCCCGAAACGCGGTGAGCTGGTGCGCTGCTTCGGTGAGGAGCTACGTGCGGCGAAGCAGGCGCTCGGTCGACTGGTCAGCATCGAGAATGGCAAGATCCTGCAAGAGGGGCAGGGCGAAGTGCAGGAGATGATCGACATCTGCGACTTCGCGGTTGGACTCTCACGCCAGCTCTACGGTCTCACCATCGCTTCGGAGCGCGCGGGCCATCGCATGATGGAGACCTGGCACCCGCTTGGCGTATGCGGGATTATTTCGGCGTTCAACTTCCCGGTCGCGGTGTGGGCGTGGAACGCGGCGCTCGCACTGGTGTGTGGTGATGCGCTGGTATGGAAGCCGTCGGAGAAGACGCCGCTCACGGCGCTGGCGGCCAATGCGCTGCTCGCGCGCGCCGCTCGGCGTGCAGGCGGCGCACCGCCCGGCTTGTCGCAGGTCCTCATCGGCGGGGCGGCGCTCGGTGAGCTGCTCGCCGGCGATGCGCGCATCGCGTTGTTATCGGCGACCGGCAGCACCCGCATGGGCCGCGCGGTCGCACCGCGCGTGGCCAGCCGGCTCGGCCGAGCCCTGCTCGAGCTGGGCGGCAACAACGCCGCGATCATCGGTCCGAGCGCCGATGCTGCGCTCGTGGAGCGTGCCGTGCTTTTCGCCGCGGTCGGTACCGCGGGCCAACGCTGCACGACGCTCAGGCGCGCTTTCGTGCACGAATCGATCTATGACACGCTGGTGCCGCGGTTGGTGAACAGCTACACGCGCGTGCGTGTCGGCAACCCTCTGGAGCCCGCAACGCTGGTCGGTCCGCTCATCGACGCGAGCGCGTTCGCAGCGATGGAAGCAGCGCTCGCCGAGGCGCGAAGCGATGGTGCACGCGTGCACGGCGGCGGTCGCGTAACGATCGACGGCTGCGCGGGCGGCTACTACGTACGCCCGGCACTTGCCGAGATGCCCGCGCAGTCGGAACTTGTCTGCCGGGAAACATTTGCGCCGATTCTCTATGTCATGCGCTATCGGGAATTGAGCGATGCGATTGCGCTCCATAACGCCGTGCCGCAGGGACTCGCTTCGTCCATCTTCACCAACGACATACGCGAAGCCGAGACGTTTCTGTCGAGCGCAGGCAGCGACTGCGGCATCACCAATGTCAACATCGGGCCCAGCGGTGCGGAGATCGGCGGGGCATTCGGCGGCGAGAAGGACACGGGCGGTGGGCGGGAGTCGGGCACCGACGCCTGGAAAGCCTACATGCGCCGCGCCACCAACACGATCAACTACTCGCGCGACCTGCCGCTCGCGCAGGGCATCCGATTCGAGCTGGATTGATGCGGGATCGCGGGACGCGCCTGCGTCATCGCGGCATCGAGTTCCTTGTTGCCCGGCGTT
>JANMUI010000080.1:0-1401 GCA_031391405.1 Betaproteobacteria bacterium | reverse complement strand
GGCTTGGCGCGCGCTTCGATGTGCGCCTTGGGCGCTGGCATGACAAGCCGGTGGGCCCGCATCCGATCTCGATGTATCAGGTTGCATTCGCGGTTGCGGAGTTTCCACGCGTGGTGCCGTGGCTTATGGTCCATCGCGAAGGGCTCGATGTGCTCGTGCATCCGGAAACCGGCGACGATGTGATCGACCATACCGATCACGCGATGTGGCTGGGTACGAAGATCGAGCTCGATATCGACGCATTGCGGCGCGGGTAGATCAAGCGCCGTCTGCCGCACCGAACCAGTTGCCCAAGCGCTTTAGGAGGAATCCATGACTGGCGTCAGCCTGAGCTATGTGCACGGCGCGATCGACACGCCTCTCATCGGTGAGACGATCGGCAATCATTTCGGCCGTGCTGTTGCACGTTGGGGCGACCGCCCGGCCCTGATTGTTCGCCAGCAAGGCGTGCGTTGGAATTATGCGGAGCTTGGTGCCCGCGTGGATGCGTTAGCGGCCGGGTTGCTCGCGCTTGGTTTGGAACCGGGTGACCGGGTCGCGATCTGGTCACCGAACAATGCCGAATGGGTCGTGACGCAGTTTGCTACGGCACAAGCCGGATTGATCCTCGTCAACATCAACCCCGCCTATCGTTTGTCGGAGTTGGAATACGCGCTGAATAAAGTCGGCTGTCGCGCATTGATCAGCGCAACCGCGTTCAAAGCCAGCGACTACATGGGCATGATCAACACGCTGGCGCCCGAGCTCAAGGGATCACTGCCAGGAAAATTGAACGCGGCGAAGCTGCCCAGCCTGCGAACGGTAATCCAGATCGGCACCCACACGGTGCAAAGTGCGCTCGGCTTCGAAGCGGTTGCGGCAATGGGCGGTGCTGAACAACGCGCGCGGCTGGCTGCACTGGCTGGGACGCTGCAGTTCGATGACGCGATCAATATCCAGTTCACCTCGGGCACCACCGGCATGCCGAAAGGTGCGACCTTGACGCACCATAACATTCTGAACAACGGGTTCTCGCTGGGTGAGGTCATGCGCTTCACCGATCGGGACAAGGTGTGTATTCCCGTTCCGCTGTATCACTGCTTCGGCATGGTGATCGGTAATCTCGCCTGCATCACTCACGGATCGGCGATGGTATTTCCGGGCGAAGGGTTTGATCCGCTCGCGACGTTGGAAACCGTGGCCGAGGAGCGCTGCACGGCGCTCTATGGTGTACCCACGATGTTCATCGCCGAGCTGGAGCATCCCGACTTCCACAAGTTCGACCTCTCCAGTCTGCGCACCGGAATGATGGCCGGCTCGCCATGCCCGATCGAGGTGATGCGCCGTTGCGTCGAGACGATGCATCTCACCGAGATCACCATCGGCTACGGCATGACAGAGACCAGTCCGGTCAGTTTCCAG
>JANMUI010000459.1:0-10428 GCA_031391405.1 Betaproteobacteria bacterium | reverse complement strand
GGTGGACAGCAGCAGCGGGTTGCCCTCGCACGCGCGCTCGTGTTCGAACCGAAGGCGCTCTTGCTCGACGAGCCCCTCTCCGCGCTCGATGCCGCGACACGCGTGGCGATGCGCGACGAGATCCGGCGCATTCAACGCCAGCAGAACGTCGCGACCCTGCTCATCACGCATGATCAGGACGAGGCACTGTCGCTGGCCGATCGCATCGTCATCCTGCAGGACGGTCGGCTGATGCAAGTCGGCTCGCCCCACGACATCTACGATCGCCCGCGCGATGCGTTCGTGGCCGGATTCGTCGGCCGGGCGAATGTGATCGAAGGACGAGCCGCCTCGGCGGACACCGTGCTAACGTCATTTGGTCAACTCATCACACATCGTCATGCACAGCGCCGCGACGCTGCGGTGTCGATGCTCGTTCGTCCCGAACGCATCGAACTGGTCAGGCTGCAAGAGGGCGAGAACGTCTTCCCGGTCACGGTGGAACGCGATCGATTCTTCGGTGCGACGCGACAGGTGGATCTTGCCTGCGGCGGTGCGCATCTCAAACTCGAGACCGTCGAGCGCGGACCGGTGCATTGCATTCGCATTCCCCGGGACGCGATCCAGTTTCTTTCCAACCCCGACGAATCCGCGCGCCAGGACGCGCAGATTCCTGAGGGATAACACCAGCGTCGCAAGAAAACCCTAAAGGAGAAGTCGATGAAGTACCTACGCAATGGATTGTTGTTGGCGGCGTTGACCATGACGGCGCACGCGATCGGGCAAACCGTCGCCGATTCATCCGAGCTCTATGCTGGCGAGAAGGCGCTGTACGAAGCGGCCAAGAAGGAAGGGATGGTCGTGAGCTTCGATACCGGTCCGACCTGGGCCAATTGGGCGGCGCAGTTCGCGGCCTTCAAGAAGCGCTACCCCGATGTCGAGATCGTCTACAACGACCTTGGCTCGGCGGCCACGGTGGTTGCCCTTGAAAAGGCGCGCAATCGTCCGCAGGCGGACACCGCGTATTACTTCGCTGCCTCGGCCGTCGATGCGGTAAAGAAAAATCTCGTTGCACCCTTCACGCCGATCAACTTCGACAAGCTGCCCGACGTATTTCGCGAAAAGGAGGGCCGCTGGTTCACCATCCATTCGCTCACGATCGCGTTCGTCGTCAATACCAAGCTGGTGAAGAACGTTCCGCAGTCATGGGCCGATCTGTTGAGGGCCGAGCACAAGAATTCGGTCGTGTACCTCGATCCGCGCTCGACCGGCGTCGGTCAGGTGCTCGTCTTCGCTGCAAACTTCGCTAATGGGGGCGATATGGGCAATGTGCAACCAGGTGTCGATTATCTCGGCCGGCTGCACAAGGCCGGCAACGTGTTGCGCGTACTCGGCACGACGCCGTACGCCCAATTCGTGAAGGGCGAGATTCCGATCTGGATTTCCTACGAGAACGACGGACTCAAGGCGAAGCACACCGACGGATTGGGTGATGCGGTTGCAGTGGTGATTCCGAAGGAGGCATCGGTTGCCGCGCCCTACGCGATCAGCCTTGTAGAGCGCGCACCCAATCCGAACGCCGGCAAGCTATGGCTCAATTTCATCATGACGGATTTTGGCCAAGGCATCTTCGCGCAAGGCTTCGTGCGACCGTCTGTGCCGGGCGTGAAGCTGCCGGACGCCGTCGCGGACAAGCTGCCGCCTGCGCCACAAGTGCGTCCGCTCGATGTGGCTGCTGCCGCCGCCAGGAAGGTGGACATCGACAAGGGTTGGCTCGCTGCAACGGGTGCTCGTTAGTCCACCGCCCGGACGACCGTGCGCGCCAAGACTTTTTCGCTCCTCGCGTCGCCTGCCGCGGCATTGCTCGGCTTGTTCTTCGCCGTGCCGCTCACGGCGCTAGTGGTCGATGCGTTGTCAGAAGGAGGCGCGGGATTCGCGCGCGCGGTTGCACTGCCCACGTTCTGGCCTTCCTTGGTGGGTAGTGTCGCCTTGACGTTCGTCGCCGCGACGCTCTCTGCGGCGGTCGGGTTGCTTGTTGCAATGTACTTGGCGCGCTTGCCCGAGCATCGGCGTACTGCGCTGTCGTTCATCATCGCACTCCCGCTCACGTTCTCCGGTCTGATCGTGGCGTACGGATTCATCCTCTCCTATGGCCGCGCCGGCTTCGTCACGCAACTGCTCGGATACGCCGGCCTCGATACGGCCACGGTGGGCGGGTTGCTGTATACGGCCTTCGGTCTGGCATTCGCGTCGTCGTACTACCTTATCCCGCGCGTCGTGATGATGCTGTTGCCCGTGCTGGTAAATTTCGATCGAGCCCAGCTTGACATCGCCGAGTCGTTGGGTGCGACGCCGAACCAGGCGTTGCGCCATGTGCTCTTGCCTCAAATCGGCGGCGCATTGATCGGCGCATACTGTTTGATTGCCGCGGTAGTGTTCGGAGCGTACGGCACCGCGCTCGCATTGGTCGGTACGCAACTCCAAATCCTGCCGCTGCAACTTTACAGTTTGATCTCGGAGTCGGGGTCGGATTTTCCGGCTGCGGCGGCGCTATCAATTCTGATTACCGCGGCGTGCTCCGGAATCATGGCAATAGGGGAATGGACGTCGCACCGCCACGAGCGGTATCTGCGATAGGGAAATGACAACAGGTTTTCTCGGATCCCCGAAACGCAAGGCGTGGATCGCGCTCGTCGTCACGGCGGCGTTGTGGGCGGGTCAATCGATTGCGGCGAAAGCGGTGGTGACCTACGTGCCGCCGGCGACGCTCTCGTTCATTCGTTGGAGCATCACACTCGCGGTCGTGCTGCCTTTCGCTTTCGCGGAGGTGCGGCGCGAGCGCGCGAGCATTCAAGCCAACTGGCGCATCCTCGTGCTGCTCGGACTGATGAGCACATCGCTTCAGAATACGGTCTTCTATTGGGGGCGTCTATTACTCGACGGCGACCAACGCGGCGCTGCTCAATTCAACGATTCCGATCTGGATCCTGGTGATCTCGTCGCTTTTCTTTGGCCGGCGCTCGAGTCACGGCGAGTGGGCCGGCGTATTCGTCTCGCTTGTCGGCGTTCTTTGCATTGTGATGGGTGGATCACGCTCCGCAACCGGAGGCTATGCAGTCAATTACGGCGATCTGATCATGGCGTCCGCGCTCATCAACTGGTCGCTCTACTCCGTGCTCGTGCCGCGGCGGCCGTTGCACCTGAGCTCCTGGACATTCGTGACGATCGTCTCGGCGATCGGGGTTGTGGCGATCCTGCCGGTCTATGGCGTGGAGCTTGCACTCGGCTGGGACTTCACCGTGAACACCCAGGTCGTCGTCGGCATGTTGTACATGGCGATCATCGGCTCGATCGTTACGACGATAACCTACAACTATGCGATCGACAAGCTGGGCGCGGCCAAGGCGAGCTTCGGCACGCACCTCGTACCCGTGTGCGGCATGCTGCTGGCGTTTGTGTTTCTCGGCGAGACACCCACCTGGTTTGCGTTAGGCGGATTCGCGTTGGTGATGACGGGAATCTTCGTCGGGCAGACGGCGCGGCGGTAGCTCGCAAAGAGGGAAACGGGTATCGTGAAACGGGAAATGTGTGGAGCGTAGGGCGCAAAAGCGCGGCGCATTCCGCTCTGGGTTTCTTGGGAAGAATCGATCGTCCCTACTTCAACTCCTGCCCCGCGAGTTTTCCGTCGAGAAACTTGTTCGGCTTCAAGAAGAAGCACAGCACCAGCGCGCCTTTCGGTGAGCGCGCTGAATGACTGTGACCTTTAGGCCGCCACGAATAGTTTCCCGCCGAATACACCCCTTCGGCGTCTTCGAACTCACCTTCGAGCACATAGCTTTGCTCGATTTCGATGTGCTCGTGCAGGGCAAGCTCGCTGCCGGGCGCCCAGCGGAACAGCGCCGTGAGCAAGCCGGTTTCCTTGTCTTCCATCAGGATCTTCATGTCGATGCCTGGTGTGGGCGTCGGTTTCCACGGCAAATCAACGACGGTGACGATGCGCGACTCGAGTGGTCCGAGCCGGCTTTCATTGGCGAGGAAAGGGGTGTTCGGCATGTTGGCTCTCCTTGATCAAAGTTGAATCGCCGTTGCGCAACGCGGCGTGGAACGCCCCGTGAGCGCGCTATCCTACCGCGATCCTCCGGCATAATGGCCCGCAGCCGCTCGATTGGAATGCCATCGCAATTTTCAGAAAGCCTGCCATGCCAAAGATGAAAGGTGGGGAGCTCATCGCCGAGTTCCTGGTCAACGAGAAGATTCCCTATGTGTTCGGCATCTGCGGTCACGGCAATGTCGGGCTGCTCGATCCGCTGTATCAGGTGCGGGACAAGATCAAGTATGTCTCACCGCGTCATGAGCAAGTCGCGGGCCACATGGCCGATGGATATTTTCGCGTCAAGCATCAGCCGGTCGCGACGCTCACCTCGACCGGGCCAGGCTCGGCGAACATCATCATGGCACTTGCGCTGGCGCAGACCGATTCGTCGGCACTGCTTGCGATCACAGCCAATGTGCCGACCTCGCAGTTCAATCGCGGACCCTTCCAGGAGATCAATCGGCACAACCAGGCTGATTTTCCGAACATCGTGCGGCCGGTGGTGAAGCGAAGCTTCCAGCCGTCGCGCGTGGAAATGTTGCCGCTTGCATTGCGGCAGGCGGTGACGACCATGACGAGCGGCCGGCCGGGGCCGGTCAATGTCGATGTGCCGTTCAATCTCTTCCAGGAAGAGGCCGACATACAGAACGAGCCCGCCTGGGATGGCTTCAAGTTGCGCCGCAGCGGCGCGGCGATGGACGATGTGCGCGCGGCGATGGACATGATTCTCGCCGCGGAGCGTCCGGTGGTCTTCGTCGGGCACGGCACGACACTTGCCGAGGCGGGTCCTGAACTGACTGAGCTCGTGAAAAGCCTGCGCATCCCGGTCATCAGCTCGCCGAACGGCATGGGCACCTTGAACATGGACGATCCGTTGTCGGTCGGCTTCATCGGCCGCAATGGTGCCTACCCTGCGAATCAGGCGGGGCGCCATGCGGATCTCGTGATCGCGGTGGGCGCGCGATTCGATGATCGCTCGTCCTCGTCATGGGTGCCGGGTTATTCGTGGAATTTCCCGACGACGAAATTGATCCATGTCGACGTCGACCATGCCGAGCTCGGCAGGAACTATGTGCCGAATCTGGGCATCCTAGCCGATGCGAAAGAATTTCTGCGGCAGTTGATCGCGGAGCTTGCGACCCGCGGCGGCGGCGGCAAGCAGCCACGCTTGAACGCCTGGCATGCCGATATCGCGAAATGGCGCACCGAGTGGGCGGCATTTGTCGCGCCTAACTTCGAGATACACGCCACACCGATGCGTCCGGAACGCGTGGTTGCCGATTGTCGTGCGGTGCTGCCCGATGACGCCATTATTTCGCTCGATTCCGGCGTGCATCACAACTGGTTCATGCAGTTCTGGAACGCGCGGCGGCCACAAACGATGCTGAACACCTGGGGATACTCCGGCATGGGCTTCGGGCCAAGTGCGATCCTGGGTGCCAAGCTCGCCGCGCCTGATCGTCCGTGCGTGGCGATCTGCGGCGATGGTGGCTTCACGATGGTGCCGCATGTGCTGTGTACCGCTGTTGAATACGATATCCCTGCGGTATGGGTCGTGTGGAACAATTTTTCGTGGGCCGCGATTCGCGATATCCAGATGGGGTACTTTGGCGGCCGTGAGCATGGGACGGCGTTCTACCAAGGCGATGATCGCAAACCGTACAACCCGGACTTCGCGGCGTGGGCGCGGGCGTCAGGCGTGGAGGGTATGACTGTGACGAAGTCCGAAGACTTCAAAGGCGCGCTCGATCACGCGGTCAAGCTTCGCAAGCCGTGCCTGATCGATGTGCATGTCGATGCGAACATCCGGCCGCCATCGACGGGTGGGTGGGGACTGCCGCCGATCAAGTCGAATGAGCCGGCGTTTGGAAAACCTTACATCGCCTAAAGCGCTCAGAAACTAGTTCCCTCAGAAATTGACATGGAGGTAAAGGAGGGGACGGAGGAGGAAAAGGAGGAAACAGAATGGAAGAAACAGAAGGGAAGATAAAGTGAGCGCTCGTAACCTGTAACCAGCCAGATCGGGCGCGGACACTATCGGATCTTCGACTTTTCCTCCGTGTACCTCCTTTTTGTCCTCCCTTACCTCCGTGGTGAATTTCTGAGGCGTTACGTTTTGGAGGCTTTTATTGTGCGCATCGCCTCCCGCACGATCTGATCCGGCTCCACCCGGTGCTCCGCTTCCAAGGTCGGCGCATAGCCGACCGGAATCCTCGGCGCACCGAGCCGTGCCACCGGTGCGCGCAACTTCCAATGCAACTGCTGCGCAGCTTCGGCGGCAATCTCGTTCGCGAATCCGCCGGCTAACACGCTTTCCTGCACCACCAGCAAGCGGCCGGTCTTCTCTACCGAACTGAGCACCGCATCGCGATCCCAGGGGTAGATGGTGCGAAGATCGATCACTTCCGCGGAAACGTTTTGCTTGGCGAGCTCATCGGCCGCGCGCATCGCCAGATGCGACATGCGTGACCATGCCACGATCGTCAGATCCTTCCCCGATCGAAGTGTCTGCGCCTTGCCGATTGCAACCAGACCTTCGGTGTCGAGATCAACCTCCCCTTCGAGGCCCCACAAATCCTTGTGCTCCATGAAGACCACCGGATCATCGCAACGGATCGACGCCTTCAATAGTCCGCGTCCATCAGCGGGCGTCGCCGGGGTCACGACCACCAGACCGGGTACGTGCGCGAACCATGCCTCGTACGACTGCGTGTGTTGCGCGGCCATACCCTGCTTGATACCGATCGATTCACGCACGACCAGCGGCACGCGTGCCTGCCCGCCGAACATGTAGCGGATCTTCGCCGCCTGATTGACCAGCTCGTCGATCGCGCACAAGCCGAAATCAATCATGCGCAGATCGGCAACCGGTCGCGTACCGGCCACCGCCGCGCCGACTGCCGCGCCCATGATCGTGGATTCGGCGATCGGTGTATTGACGATTCGTTTCGGCCCGAATTCATCGATGAGTCCGGTGTACTGGTTCGCACTGCTGTTGCCATGCGCCGTGCTGAGATCTTCGCCCAGCGCCCAGACGCGCGCATCGCGTCGCATCTCCTCGGCGAGCGCATGGCGAACCGCATCCGCGTAGGTCATCCGTGCCATACCGGGGCTCCCATGTCTTGAATGTCGGTGTAGGCGAGTCGTGCCTCAGGGTAGGGGGCGGCGAGTGCCGCGTTGACCGCGCGATCGATCGTTGCGGCGATCTCATTCTCGATCTTGTCGCACACTGCGGCATTGCCACCGTGCTCGATCAGCCAGCGCCGGCATCGCCCAAGCGGTTCATGATGCTGCATGAAGTCTTCGATCTCCGCCTTGTCGCGATACAGCATCTTGTCGAACGCAAGATGGCCTCGAACGCGATAGGTGGTGGCGTGGATCAATCGAGGTCCATTGCCGGCGCGCACTTCCGCAATAACTCTCGATGCCCCGTCGCTCACCGCGATGACATCATTGCCATCGACACTTGCAGCCGGCACGCCGAACGCTTCCGACCGTGCGACAACGCCCTTGCCTGCCATCATCGTCTTGGTGACGGTGGTCGATGCATAGACGTTGTCCTCGATCACGAACAGCACCGGCAACTCGTAGACCTTGGCCCAGTTGAGCGCTTCGGAAAACGGGCCGCGATTGATCGTGCCATCGCCGATGAATGCCACGACGATGCGATCTTCGCCAAGCAGGCGGGTGGCCTGCGCCGCGCCGACTGCCATCGTCGCACCGTCGGCCACGATGCCATTGGCTCCCAGCATGCCCACCGAAAAGTCGGCGATGTGCATGGAGCCGCCCTTGCCGCCGCAGGTGCCGCCCGCACGTCCGAACAGCTCTTTCCACATCGCGAACGGATTGGCACCCTTTGCAAGCGCATGGCCGTGACCGCGGTGATTGCTGAAGAGATAATCGGTCTTGCGCAAGTGGGCCACGACACCGGTGGCGACGGCTTCCTGCCCGGTGCTCTGATGGGCGGAGCCGAGAATGTTCCCCTTTGCCATTTCGACGCCGACCCGTTCCTCGAAGGCGCGAATGAGATGCATCGTTCGATAGAGCGCAAGGACGCGCTCGATGTCAGGCTTTGACATGACCTCCCCATCAACATGTAGTGGCGAACGGGCCGAGGTTACACCAATCGAACGGGCGGTCGGTTGAGCCCGTGTGCGCGCGACGCGGGTATCATCGGCAATCTCTAACGGAGAACGATCATGGAATTTACCTACTCGGACAAGGTGAAGGCGCTGCAAGACCGGCTGATCGCCTTCATGGACAAACACATCTATCCCAATGAAGCGCGTTATTGGGCCGACATCGCGGAGAACACCCGCAAGGGCCAGCGCTGGACGCCGGTGCCGCTGATCGATGAATTGAAACCGCTAGCCCGCGCGGCGGGCCTCTGGAACCTGTGGAGGCCGAAAGGTCACGGCGGTGAGCTGTCCAACCTCGAATACGCGCCGCTCTGCGAGATCATGGGTCGCGTCACCTGGGCGCCCGAAGTGTTCAATTGCTCGGCGCCCGATACGGGCAATATGGAGACGCTGCTCCGCTATGGTTCCGAAGAGCATAAGCAGCAATGGCTCGCGCCGCTGTTGGAAGGGAAGATCCGCTCGTGCTTCGCGATGACCGAGCCTGACGTCGCATCGTCGGACGCGACGAACATCCAGGCGTCGATTCGTCGCGATGGCGATCACTACATCGTCAACGGGCGCAAGTGGTGGTCGTCGGGCGCACCGGATCCGCGCTGCAAGATTTTCATCTTCATGGGCAAGACCAATCCGGACGGGCCGCGGCACTCGCAACAGTCGATGATCCTGATCCCGCGCGACACCCCCGGCGTGAAGGTCGTGCGCCCGCTCAACATTCTGGGTTACGACGATGCGCCGCACGGCCACGCGCTCACCGATTTCGAGAACGTACGCGTACCTGTTTCCAATATCCTGCTTGGCGAGGGCAGGGGTTTCGAGATCGCGCAGGGCCGGCTTGGACCGGGTCGCATCCACCACTGCATGCGCATCATCGGCCAGGCAGAGCGCGCACTCGAACTGATGTGCAAGCGGCTGTCATCACGGGTGGCGTTCGGCAAGCCGGTGTCGGAGCAAGGCGTGTGGCACGAGCGGATCGCCGAAGCGCGGATCGGTATCGAAACGACACGGCTCCTCACGCTGAAGGCCGCCTACATGATGGACACGGTCGGCAACAAGACGGCGCGTGCCGAGATTTCGATGATCAAGGTGCTCGCACCGAATGTCGCGGAGAAGATCATCGACTGGGCGATCCAGGCGCATGGTGGCGGCGGCATGTCGGACGACTTCCCGCTTGCCTACATGTTCGTCTGGAATCGATCGCTCAGGTTCGCGGATGGCCCGGACGAAGTGCACCGCAATTCAATCGCGAAATGGGAGCTGGGGCGGCATGCGTCGATACCTAAACCCTGACCCTTTGATCCTGATTGATCCGCAGGGGATACAGAGGACGCAGTAAAAGCGGTTCAGGTGCCGCACGAGGAAGCTCATCAGTCATGTACGGCAGCTCCGAATCGCATTCCCGCCCTTGGAAGAAAACCGCGCATTGTTTGATCTGACTGCGTCCTCGGCGTCCCCTGTGGTTCATTTTCAATTCTAAGAGATTATAAAGTGCTCAAGCTCTGCGGCGTACAGATTTCCAACTACTACGACAAGGTCAAGATCGCGCTCTTCGAGAACCTTCTCTAAGCGTAGCGGCTGGCCAGCGCCCGATAAATATCTTCGCGAAACGAAACAACATCTGCGTCCAAGGTAGCGACAATTTCCGCCAGATGCTCGTTGTCTTCGCGTCCGTTCCAGGCCTTGCGGTAGGTGCCCGCCTTGTACCCATGATCCTGCCGGAAGAAGTTAAGCACGTTCTTGCCGACATAGCGGCGATACAGGCTGTCGATGTCCAGATCGACGCCACGCACCAGCGCGAAGAACGCTTGCGGATCAAATGATCGTCGTGTGAGGGTGGTCTGTGCGATCGCTTCTATGAGCTCGTGCAGCGTTTCGTCATGGGAACGGCCGGCGATCGTTTGGTAGTCGTCGGTCAGACGCGAAGCAATCCGGGTCGTGTCGGCTTCACGCCCCATCAGGTCCGACATGCCGAAGTGCCAGATGTCGACGACTTCGAGGCGGATCTGCTCGATATCGGGTTCGGCTGAAAGGTCCTTCCACCATTTCCAGCCGACGTGTTCAAGCATTTCGGCACATTCCGTCCAAATGGCGCGATGCCATGGGTAACCCGCGGTGCGCCACGACGGATTCACCTTGCGGTTCATCTCTTCCTGCAGGCCGATCATGGCCGCGAACTTAGCTACGTTGGGCAAACGGTGATTCCTTTATTCAAGCATCAAG
>JANMUI010000063.1:0-3573 GCA_031391405.1 Betaproteobacteria bacterium | reverse complement strand
CGCACCGCACGCGGGATCGAGCTCATCTTGGATGGCGAGGATCGGTTCGTCGAAGCGCGTCGGGAAACGATTCTTGCGGCGGGTTCGATCGGATCACCGCAGATCTTGCAGCTATCGGGCATCGGGCCGGGCAGCTTGCTTCAGGAACACGGCGTCGCCGTTGTTCATGACGCCCCTAGCGTCGGCGCGAATCTTCAGGATCACCTGCAACTGCGCATGGCGTTCAAGATCAGGAACGTCCTCACACTCAACACGATGGCCAGCTCTTGGTGGGGCAAGGCGAGGATGGCGCTCGAATACGCGCTATATCGCACCGGTCCGCTCACGATGGCGCCATCGCAGATGGGTGCGTTCGCGAAATCGGATCCGGGGCAATCGTCGGCCAACATCGAGTATCACATCCAGCCCTTGTCACTCGACAAGTTCGGCGATCCCCTGCATACGTTTCCCGCGTTCACCGCGAGTGCGTGCAATCTCAGGCCGACCTCGCGCGGTCATGTGCGGATCAAATCGGCGGATCCACGCGCGCATCCGGCGATCATGCTGAATTACCTCTCGACCCAAGAAGACCAGCGGGTCGCCTGCGATGCGTTGCGATTGACGCGACGAATCGTCACCAGCACGAAATCGTTAGCAAGATATGGGCCGGAGGAATTTCTGCCGGGCCCGCAATTCCAGACCGATAACGAGCTTGCCAAAGCAGCGGGAACCGTGGGCACGACGATCTTTCATCCGGTGGGGACCTGCAAGATGGGCCGCGATGACGATCCCGATGCGGTGCTCACCTCGGACCTTCGGGTGCGCGGTATCACGCGCCTGCGCGTTGTCGATGCGTCGGTCATGCCGACCATCACATCGGGCAACACCAACTCGCCCACCATCATGATCGCGGAACGGGGCGCATCATTCGTGTTGAACGCGCGGTGAACATCGCATCATTTCTCCCGCGTTTGCACATTGCCCTGATCACGGTGTCGGTGATGGTCCTGGTGCCCGCAGCGCACGCCGAGGATCCGCAGCAGGCCGCGCAACGTGCGCTCCTCCAGCGACAGCAGCAGCACGACGGCGAGGTTCTGCGCTTGCAGCAATGGCAGCAACGTCTGCAAACACCCTCCAATGATTCGCGCCGGAGCATGGCGCTCGACCAGCTCCATTTGCAGCAGCGGCTGCGTCAGGAAGCCGTCCACTCGCGCCAGGAGATCCAGATGCGCGTCGAGCAGGGCGCAGGCACTCCGCCAAGTGGGAGCAGCGCTACTGACCTGCCACGCCTTGCCCGCGAGCGCGACATGGAAGCGGCGCGGGCCCGGCGCGAGCGGGACGAGGCGGAGCGGCTTTCGCGCGATCAATAGGACATCAATGGGAGATTGACTCAATTGACCCCGTCAAATATGCTTCCTTACCCTTCGTAAGGAGCCGTTTCATGCCCATCGCTACACTCACCAGCAAAGGCCAGATAACGATGCCGCAATCGGTCCGTCAATCTCTCGGCCTGCAAGCGGGCGACAAGATCGATTTCGTCCCCGACGAGGACGGTGGCTTCAAGGTGATTGCCCTGCGCAAGGATGTGACGATTCTGCGTGGGCGGTTCGCGGGCCGCGTGGCGCGGCCGGTAAGCCTGCAGGCGATGGAAAAGGCCGTCGGCGATGAGGCGGCGGAGCGCACACGTTTGTCGCGTCCAAGCTCACCACGCCCTGCGCGGCGGCCGAAATAACCGGCGTCGCGCAGTCATCGTGATTGGCCTCGATACGAACATTCTGGTGCGTTATCTGACACAGGACGACCCCCGTCAGTCGCGCCGCGCGACCCGCCTCATCGAACAGGAACTTTCCGAACGCACCCCAGGGTTCATTCCCGTGGTTGTCTTGGTGGAAACGTGTTGGGTGCTCAAGCGGCTCTATGACGCCACCCAGGACGAAGTGCGTGTAACGGTATGCGATTTGCTCGATGCTCGACAACTTGTCGTGGAGCACCGCCTGGCCGTAGCCCGCGCCGTCCTTCGCCTGGGCAAACGGGCGGGAGATTTTGCTGACGCGTTGATCGCCGAATGCGCCGCGCAGGCAGGGTGCGAGCGGACCGTGACGTTCGACAAGGCAGCAGCAAAGGTGGGCATGACGTTACTGCAATGAAGAGCGCGAACCGGATCGCTTCGATTGTCAACGCCCCTCGGGCATCCGATGTTCCACTCCGTACTTGGCATAGATCGCAGCCACTTCGCCACTCGCAAGCAAGTCTTTGACGGCCGCGTTCACTTTTTCGATGAGCGCTTCGTCGCTGCGTCGCATGCCGATCGCAACCGACCATTTCAGTTGGAGCTCGCTGTCTTCGGCGCGCGCGATCTTCAATAGCTTCCCGCCACGCTGCCTGTTGAAGTAGCCGGCTGAAGCGGCGGTCACGGCGACCGCCTGGATCTCGCCCTTGGCGAGCGCTTCCATTATTTCGTCTTCGGTACTGAAGAACATTGATCTTCGGTGAACTGTCGCTTGAACGCGGGCATCTGTCCGGCCTTCCCTTTGCGGATTTTCGACGTGAGCTCCGAATCAGTCAGCCCCTTGACGTTCTCAGAGTTGATGTCAGGAAGCGGACTGTAGCGATACGAGCGCATGGGAGTTTCCTCGATTCCGTTCTGGTTGCGGCGGCGTCAATCGAAGCGATGCGGCTAACGGGGCGGTCTTCAATGTCGGCGTACATGTCGGCAGCCTCGTTTGTTCGCCTCGGCTCGTCGAATTCTTGAAGAAGATCGACGCCGACGAACCCTACGATCCGGCCGCTTATCAGGCGTGTCTTAGCGCCTCGATCGCCGAAGTCGTTCAGCAACAAGCCGATGCCGTCGTCGCAAAACCAGTTCTATGCGAATGAGCGAGACCTCCTGTTCGCCCTCGCGAAGGCGCTGCGCGACGAATACAAAGCGATCGTCGACGCGGGTCTCATCGTGCAGATCGACGATGCGTTCCCTCCATACATGCATGAGAAGATGGTGCCGCCGATGACGCTGGCGCAATACCGCGAGTGGGCGCAGCTACGGATCGATGCGCGCAATCATGCGCTCGATTGCATTCCGCCGGAACGATCGCGCTATCACGTCTGCTGGGGAAGCTGAAACGGTCCGCACGTCTACGGCTTAGCGCTGAAAGATATCGTCGAGCATCCGGAGCTCGTGGCCGAACGCCCCGTTCGCCTCGCGAAGATCGTCGGGCGAGAGCATGTCATGGCAAGCACCGATTGCGGATTCGCGCAAAGCCCGCTCACGCGGCGCGGGCATCCGACGATCATGTGGGCGAAGCTACGATCACTCGCCGAGAGCGCGCAGATCGCTACGAAGGAATTGTGGGGCTAGACCTGAATGGCACTTACTTAAGCGAATTTAAGCGAGTTAGGAGATTGACCGTTCGCCCTGAACCTGTCGAAGGGTGAATGCCGGAGCATCCGTGAGACAGGATGGTCAACGCGTGGCGATTGACCCTGCGATTTCCTGCGGGCGTTGTGAATTCTGCGAACGCGGACATCCCAACCTGTGCGAGAACATGATCTTTGCGGGGCATGGCAAACATGATGGCGCATTGCGTGAATGGATGG
>JANMUI010000053.1:0-1543 GCA_031391405.1 Betaproteobacteria bacterium | reverse complement strand
CCCCGATCACCGCGCGGTTCATCATCCGGGAAATCGCGGAGAAGGTGGCGATCCTCAAAGTGACGCCAATCCGCAAAGTCGCGCAATAGTGGCTGACCGAGTACCCCCATGACCTACATCACCAAACCGAAGCTGCATCATCCGTCGCTCCAGAAGAACAAGGTCGGCTATACCCGGCGCGACTATGAAGGAGCGATTTCAACGCTATGCGCGGGATGCGGACACGACTCGATCACCGCGGCCATCGTGAGCGCGTGCTTCGAGCTCGATATCGAGCCGCACAAGGTTGCCAAGCTCTCCGGCATCGGATGCTCGTCGAAGACGCCCACCTATTTCCTAGGGAATTCCCACGGCTTTAACACCGTTCATGGACGGATGCCGTCGGTGTTGACGGGGGCCAACCTCGCAAACCGCGAGCTCATCTACATGGGTGTCTCGGGTGATGGCGATTCGGCGTCCATCGGCATCGGGCAGTTCGCGCACAGCATGCGCCGCGGCGTGAACATGGTCTATATCGTCGAGAACAACGGCGTTTATGGCCTCACCAAAGGGCAGTTCTCCGCTACCGCCGACAAGGGCTCGAAATCCAAGCGCGGCGCGGTGAATACTGAAGACTCGATCGATCTGATCATGATTGCGCTGCAACTGGGCGCGACCTTTGTTGCCCGCAGCTTCTCCGGTGACAAGGAGCAACTGGTGCCGATCATCAAGGCGGCCATCCTGCATCGGGGCGCGGCATTCCTCGACGTCATCTCGCCTTGCGTGGCGTTCAACAACCACGACGGATCCACCAAGAGCTACGACTTCGTGCGCGACCACAACGAAGCGGTGAACCGGATCGACTTCATCGAGCCGCGCGCGGAAATCACCACCGAATACGCGGCGGGGTCATTGCAGGAAGTGCGTCAACACGACGGCAGCGTCTTGCGCCTGCGAAAATTGTCCGAGGATTACGACCCGACCGATCGAATCGGTGCGATGAATCATCTTTTGCAGCGGCAAGCCGCAGGCGAAGTCGTGACCGGCGTGCTGTTCCTCGATCCTGACGCCGAGGACCTGCATGGCAATCTGAATACGACGGAGAAGTCATTCAACCGCATGAACGAGGCGGAGCTGATCCCCGGTTCGGCCGCGCTGAATCGGATCAACGCGTCGTTGCGGTAGCCAGGAATCCACGCAGTCGAGCGCGCAGACTGCCAGGGCAAGCACGACGGCTCGACTTAGGCAACGGGCTCGACCGGCTCGACGGCTTCATTCGTTGTGATCGCTGTGCCCGTTGCGTCGCCGCGCCAACGCTGTCCGTCCGACTCTAACCGCCTTGCCGATACTGGCGGATTCGCTCCTTCAAATCGCCCTCGGTGGCGCTGGTGACAAGATCCGCGAGGTCGACGGCTCGCGCATCGTGAATCGTCGCGCATCGCAGTCGCCGGGCCGCGCCGGCATCCAGCACGCACGCGGCATGAATGAGCTGGCGTTCTTCCTCGCCCCAATCCTCTTGCGGGGTGAGCCGGGTGACCAATCCGATCTCTACACATTCAGCGCC
>JANMUI010000049.1:0-22764 GCA_031391405.1 Betaproteobacteria bacterium | reverse complement strand
GTAGCTTAATATTTGGCCGCCTCTTTGATTCGTTTGTATATTGCGATTTTATCTGCCCTCTTATTTGGGTTGTATCTTGCCGTATGGCTACCGATTTTCTCCTAAAAACACTAAACGACTCGGCTCTAAAACTCCGGCAGCGAGCGCGAGCGCGCGTCGATCTCTTTGCGAAGCTCGCGATGATCGGGGCATACAGTGCCGACCAGATCCCAGAAACGCTCGGAGTGGTTCATCTCGCGAATGTGCGCAAGCTCATGCACGACCACGTAGTCGATCAGGCGCTCGTCGAAATGCATCAATCGCCAATGCAGATAGACGCGGGCGTCGCCGACGACATTCTGCGTGCAATGTCCCCACTGCGCCTTGGCATTGGAGATCCGCACTCTTGGAAACGGCACGCCGAGGTACGGCGCGAGCTCGGAAGCACGGCGTGCAAAATGCGAAAGCCCCGCGTCTTTCATCCAATCGATGAGCCCCGTTCTCAGGCAATCGCCCTGCAACGTATCGGTCGGCAGCTTGAGGACGCCGCCGTCGAGCCGAGAGGCGCTGCGCGGCGCGCCAAGCTCGATACGCGTATCGCGCCCAAGGAGTGGGACCCGAACGCCTGGTACCCATTCCACGCGGGGTCGAACGGCGCAGGCCGATTCGAACAGCTTCTCGATGACCCAGTGTTGCTTCTCTCGAATGAACGCTTCGACTTCCGCGATCGTTACCCATCGCGGTGCCGCGGCGACGAGTCCTTCGCGACCGATGCTGATCCCGATCGTACGTCGGGATGCGCGTCGAAACCGGTAGGTGAGGATGCGCTTGCCAAGCTGTATCGCGCGGATCGACACGCCCGCGACGGCGCTTTGCGCGCGCGGCGCCGGCAGGGGGAGCTCGAGTTGATTGATCACTAGCGGTGTGCCACGAGCTCGGCGACTTGTGTCTCGACCCATTCCTCAACCTGACGCATCAATTGTTCGGGAGATTTGTCGGCGGATTCTATCGGTGCTCCAATGCGCACGGTGACCTTCCCTGGAGATTTGAGGAACGAATTGCGCGGCCAACGTAGGCCCGCATTGTGGGCGACGGGCAGGACCTGCACCCCGAGTTGTTTCGCGAGTAGGGCACCGCCCGGTCGATATGCTTTTCTCGTGCCGACGGCAACGCGTGTCCCTTCGGGAAACATCATTATGAAGAAACCTTGTTTGAATCGTTCACGTCCCTGATCGATCACTCTTTGCATCGCCGTCTTGCGATTGGAGCGGTCGATGGCGATCGGGCTGTAGAGCGCAAGCCCCCAGCCAAGAAACGGAATCCAGAACAACTCGCGCTTGAGCACATACACATGCGGCGGGAACACGCCGTTGTACGCGAGCGTTTCCCAGGCGGACTGATGCTTCGAGAGAATGATGCACGGCTCGTTCGGAATATTTTCCCTGCCTTCCACCTCGTAGGTGATGCCGAGCAGCCAGCGCGCGAGCCAGGTCGCGAAGCGCGGCCACCACGAGATCACACGCCAGCGTGCAAGGCGCGGCAGCCATGCGCATGCAATGACGAAGAAGGCGTACGGCGGCGTCACCACGACCAGGACGAGCAGATAGAGCGCCGAGCGAAGATGCATCATGTTCGCGAGAGGGTGGCCGCCACCGCCGCGAGATCGCTTTCCACGAGCGTACCGGCGGGGAGGGTGCATTGATCCCGGGTCTGCTTGCCTTTGCCGGTCACAACAAGAATCGGCCGCGCGCCTACGCTCGCAGCGGCCTCGAGGTCACGCAATGAATCGCCCACCGCGGGCACGCCATCGAGCGACGTGTGGAAGCGGTTGGCGATCTCTTTCATCATTCCCGGCCTGGGTTTGCGGCATTCACACGTCGAATCTGCGGCGTGCGGGCAATAGAAGATCGCATCGATGCGCCCGCCTGCCTGATGCACCGCACGATGCATTTTTTCGTGGATCATGTTGAGCATCGACATGTCGAACAGCCCGCGGCCGATTCCCGACTGATTCGTCGCCACCACGACGCGAAAGTCCGCCTGGGTCAGTGTGGCGATCGCCTCCAGGCTGCCTGGAATCGGAAGCCATTCTTCCGGGGTCTTTATGAACCGATCGCTGTCATGGTTGATGACGCCGTCGCGATCGAGAATGATTAATTTCATGTTGCCTCGGTTGCCTTGTTACGTCGCGAGCTTCGAGATATCGGCCACCTGATTCATCAGGCGGTTGAGGCGGGTCAAGAGGCCGAGGCGATTGCTGCGCAGCTTCGCATCGTCGGCATTGACCAGCACCTTATCGAAAAACGCATCGACGCGACCGCGCACGCCGGCAAGCGATCGCAGGGCCTCGGTGTATTGCAGCTCACCCACTAATGCCTCGAGGTCCGGTTCCAAATTAACGAGAAGGTCGTAGAGTTCAACCTCTTCCGCGTCCACCAGGAGATCCGGATCGATCCGGTCAACGAAGCCCGATTTCTTGAGAATGTTTGCGATCCGTTTGTTGGCGGCGGCAAGGCTCGCCGATTGCGGCAACTTGCGGAACTCGCGTACCGCTTCCAGACGTGGGATGACGAGATCGATCCGTGCGGGCATCGAATCGAGCACCGCCTCGATTTCGTCGGGCGCGTAGCCGCGATCACGCAGAATCGAGCGCAGGCGATCGAGCATGAAGACGAACACATCGTTGTCGACCGTCTCGTGCAACACGGTGCCGGCGAATCCGTCGCGCGCGAATCGAAGCAATTCCGGAAGATCGAGCGGCAATGAATGTTCGATCAGGATGCGCAGCACCCCGAGCGCGGCGCGGCGCAACGCGAATGGGTCCTTGTCGCCGGTGGGTGCGAAGCCGATGCCGTGGATGCCGACCAGGGTGTCCAACTTGTCCGCAAGGGCCACCGCATCACCGGTCGGATGACCAGGCAGCGCATCGCCCGCAAAGCGTGGTCGATAGTGCGCTTCGATCGCATCGGCGACCCGTTCGGACTCACCGTCATGACGCGCGTAATAGCGCCCCATGATTCCTTGCAGCTCCGGGAACTCACCCACCATGCCGGTGAGCAGGTCTGCCTTGCAAAGATGCGCCGCCCGGCGCGCCGTGCCGGTATCGGCCTTCAAGAGCCCGGCGATGACTTCAGCAAGATGCTCGATGCGACCGGCCCGCGCGCGTTGTGAGCCGAGCTTGTTATGGTAGACGACGTTCGAAAGTTGCTCGACCCGCGAGGAGAGCGTCTGTTTTCGATCCTGGTCGAAGAAGAATCGGGCATCGGAGAGCCGCGCCCGCAACACGCGCTCGTTGCCCCGCACAATATTCCGGGAATCGTCGATCGCCATATTGCTCACGACAAGAAATCGATTCATCAGCTTGCCCTGGCCATCAACCAGCGGGAAGTACTTCTGGTTCGCCTGCATGGTGAGCATGAGGCATTCCTGCGGGACATCGAGGAATGCCTGGTCGAACGTTCCTTCGTAGATGGCGGGCCACTCGACCAGCGCGGTCACTTCATCGAATAGTGCGCTGTCGGCGGCGATGGTCGCGCCGCGCGTGGCCTCTCCAAGTTGCTGCCGGATTATTTCCGCGCGCGCACCGAAACTCGCGATCACCTTTCCATCGGTCTCAAGCACGTGCTCATAGCTCGCGGCGTTACCGATCACGAGGTCAGACTTACCGAGGAATCGATGACCGCGAGTGGATCGACCGCTGGCTTGACCAAGCACCGAGCCCGCGACGATCCGCTCGCCGTGCAGCATCACGAGCCCGCATACCGGGCGGACGAACTCATGATCGGTATCGCCCCATCGCATCATTTTAGGAATCGGCAGTTTCTTGAGCGCGAGGGCGACCTTGTCGGCCAGCACCGCATCCAGAGTCGCTCCGCGTACGACTGATCGATAAATGAAGACCTCTTGCTTGCCATCACTCTGACGCTCGAGCTGCTCGACCGTAACACCCTGTTTTTTCGCGAATCCCTGCAGCGGCTGGGAAGGGGATCCGTCGGCACCGAGCCCGGCTTTTACCGATGGGCCCTTCACGATCACAGTGCGATCGGCGGCGCGCGCTTCGACATCGCGAATCAGGACGGCAAGTCGCCTTGGTGTAGCAAAGGCGGTGAACGCGGCACCGGCGGCGGCGAGTCCTTCGGCCCGCAGGTCCCGGACCAGCGCCTCCGCGAATGCGTCCCCCAGCAAGCGGAGCGCCTTGGGCGGCAGCTCTTCGGTGAGAAGCTCGACGAGGAGGCTCGCTTGCGTATTTTGCAGATTCGCGCCCGTGCTCATTTGCAGATTCGCGCTCGCGCTCATGCAGCCGCTTTCTTCAGCATCGGAAATCCGAGCGCCTCGCGCGAAGTGAAATACGCTTGTGCGACCTGCCGTGCCAGCGCGCGGACGCGTCCGATGTAGGCGGCCCGTTCGGTCACCGAGATCGCGCCGCGGGCATCGAGAAGATTGAACGTATGCGAGCACTTCATGACCATCTCGTAGCCGGGCAGGGCCAGTCCCGCTTCCATCAAGCGCTTGGCCTCGCGCTCGAAATCGTTGAACTGGCTGAGCAGCCATGCAGCATTGCTGTGATCGAAGTTGTACTTCGATTGCTCGACCTCGTTCTGATGATAGACATCGCCGTAGGTGACCCCCGGCGTCCATACGAGATCGAAGATGTTCTCCACGCCTTGGAGGTACATCGCGAGACGTTCCAGTCCGTAGGTGATTTCGCCCAGTACGGGCTTGCAGACGAGACTTCCCACTTCCTGGAAGTAGGTGAACTGGGTGACCTCCATACCGTTGAGCCAAACTTCCCAGCCAAGGCCCCAGGCGCCAAGCGTGGGTGACTCCCAATCGTCTTCAACAAAGCGGATATCGTGTTCGCGCGGATTGACGCCAAGCGCCTCGAGGCTTTGCAGATAGAGATCCTGGATGTCGGGCGGCGACGGCTTCAGCACGACTTGATACTGATAGTAGTGCTGCAATCGATTCGGGTTATCGCCATAGCGCCCGTCTTTGGGCCGGCGTGACGGCTGCACATACGCGGCGGACCAGGGTTCGGGGCCGATCGCGCGGAGGAACGTGGCGGTGTGAAACGTGCCCGCACCGACTTCCATGTCGTAAGGCTGCAGAAGCGCGCAACCTTTGCGGCTCCAAAACGTCTGGAGGGTGAGAATGATCTCTTGGAAAGACGGCACAGGGAGGCGGGTCGTTCGAATTGGAGCGCGATTCTACCGGCTTTACGCGCGATCAATCGCCCCGTATTTCGGGCAACTACGACGGCTCAATGCCGCCGTCTCTCGGGCAATCACGACGGCGCAACGACTCGACGGTACACGACAGCTTTGCGTTGAGCCCGTTGTATCGTCGCGTCATTCTGGAGAGAGTCTCTCGGCGGTACAACGCTTTATGACCTCGACCGCCGGCGCCACGACCACGCGATCACGATCGCGGCGCCGGCCAGCACGACCAGCACGATCGAATCGCCAATTCGTACATAGGGCGTCGCCCCTTGGAATCCTTGGACTCGACCGAACAGTACACCTTCGGTAAATGCCGGCAAGGTCTCGATCACGCGCCCGCGTTCGTCGATGATCGCGGTCACGCCGGAATTCGTGGCCCGCAACATGAATCGGCCCGATTCCAAGGCACGCATCCTGGCAATCTGCAGGTGCTGGATCGGCGCGAGCGAATCCCCGAACCAGGCGACATTGCTCACATTGACCAGGAGCGATGCGGCCGGGAGTTGTCGGATGATTTCGGTCCCGAACGCATCTTCATAGCAGATGTTGATGGCAACCTTTTCGCCCGCGATCGCGAGGGGTTGCTGGGTCGGCGGCCCGGCGGTGAAATTCGACAGGGGAATTGCAAGCACGCGTTCGATCCAGCCAAAGCCCGTCGGGATGAACTCGCCGAACGGCACCAGGTGGTGCTTGCTGTAGATCTGGCCGGGCGCGCTGCCGATCGATAGCAACGAATTGAAATAGCGGCTGCGGATATCACCAGTCGGCAGACCGACCAGCACGTCGCCTTCATTGCGCAGGGCGTGCATTTTCACCCGTTCGACGAACGCGACCGGCAGTTCGTCCTGAAATCTTGGGATGGCGGTCTCAGGGAGCACGATCAGTCGCGCATTGGTCTGCTCGATCAACCGCGTATAGAGTGCAAGGGTCGATTCAAAGCGACCGGGCACGAACTTCAATTCCTGCGGGACATTGCCTTGCAGGAGGGCGACGTCCAACCCGGGCCCGGCTCGGGTCGTCCATGTTGTTCGCACCGACATCGCGCCGCCCGCATAGATAACGATGCCGATCGCGAGCGCGGCCCATCGGATTCGCATGGGTGATCGCACGGCGAGCCAGGCCAGGCCCGCGATCATGACCGTCAAAAATGAAATGCCGTACACGCCGACGATCGGCGCGAAACCTGCAAGCGGTGTGTCGATCTGTGAATAGCCAAGAGAAAGCCATGGGAAGCCGGTGAGGAACCATCCCCTCAGCCACTCGAGGCTCGTCCACATTCCAGGGACGAGGACGAGCGCCACCGACGGGCGCGTTACATCCCAGCGGGCGGAGAGCGCGCCGACCGCTGCCGGATAGAGCGCGAGGATGAGACAGAACACGAGCGTTGCGAAGGCGGCAAGTGGGGCGGGCATCATGCCGAAGGTATGCAGGCTCACATAGACCCAGCTCACGCCTGCAAGAAAATGACCTGCCCCAAAGCAGAATCCAAGCAACGCCGCGGTGCGTGGGGCAGGATGCAAATGCCATAGCCACAGCATCACGGCCAGGCAGGCGATCGGAACCGGCCAGTAGCCGAACGGCGCGAATCCCAACACTGCCACCGCGCCGAGAAGGGCCGCGGACGCGAACGAGAGCTTCACGCGCCGGCCATCAGGACTCGGCGTGGTCCGTCGTGGAGATTTCTGCCCGCTCCACCTGCAACGCATGGACGCGACGCGAGTCGGCGCGCCGAATCGTGAATCGCAGCTGGTCGATCGTGACCCGCTCGCCGTGCTTGGGCAGGCGCCCGAAGCTTGCAATGATCATCCCGCCGATCGTGTCGTACTGGTCGCTCGAGAAGCGGGTACCGAAATGTTCGTTGAAATCGTCGAGCGTCGTTTGCGCCTTCACGCGGTAGGTACCGGCGGGTTCGGTGATGATATTGTCGTCCACCTCATCGAAATCGTGTTCGTCCTCGATTTCACCGACGATCTGTTCCAGTACGTCTTCGATCGTCACCAGACCCGCCACCCCGCCATACTCGTCGACGACGATCGCCATATGGTTGCGGCTGGACCGAAACTCGCGCAGCAGCACATTGAGGGGTTTCGACTCGGGAACGAAGACCGCGGGGCGCAGCATTTCCCGCACATTGAACTCTTCCTCGCCCGCGTAGTAGCGGAGCAGATCCTTGGCAAGCAGAATGCCGATCACCCGATCGCGGTCGCGATCGACGACCGGAAAGCGCGAGTGTGCGGTCGCGATCACCGCCGGAATGAAGGTGCCGGGCGTGTCGTTCACGTCGATCACCTCCATCTGCACGCGCGGGATCATCACATCCCGCACCGTCATCTCCGACATCTGCAACGCGCCTTCCACCATGGAAAGCGCATCGGCATCAAGCAGGTTGCGTTCGTACGCGGAATGAAGCAGCGCGAGCAGTTGCTCGCGATCCTCGGGCTCGCGCAGGATCCATGCTGAAAGCCGCTCAAGAAGTGAGGGATGCTTTTGCGGTCGCGCTTCTTCCATGGCGGGCGGGGACGGGCTTCCTTCTTATTTGCTGCGTGCGTTCAGGTGGCGCTCAAACCGGCGTGTAGGGATCAGAATACCCGAGTCCGGCCAGGATCTCCCGCTCACGCGATTCCATCCTATTGGCATCCTGCGCGCGCTCGTGGTCGTAGCCCCGCAGATGAAGGAGTCCGTGCACGATCAGGTGCGCGTAGTGCGCACGTAACGGCTTCCTCTGCGCACGGGCTTCCTTGGCGATCACCATCGAACATAATACGATGTCACCGGCATGTCCTGCTCCGGCTGCCGCCCCCGCCGTTGACCGGACCTTCCCCGCAGGCGCGCCGTCATACGAAAACGTGAGTACATTGGTTGGATAGTCTTTCCCCCGATAGCGCTGATTGAGCGCGCGCGCTTCGATTGCATCGACGAACCGGATCGTCACCGCGAATCCGCCGGCCATCGCCGCATCGGCCCAGCGCCGGATGGAACGGCGGTGCGGCAATCCGATGCGAGTGCGCGTTGCGTATTGAATGACCAGATGCGCCGGAACATCGCGACCCTTGTTCGAGACGCCGGATGCGCGCGGGCGAAGGCGACGGTCTGCCACGCCTTACCGGCCTCTAGCGTCCCCGCGGGGGCTCGTCGTCGATGTCGCGCCGTTCATATTCCTCGTAGGCGGTCACGATTCGCTGCACCAGTGGATGCCTGACGACGTCTTCGGATTGAAACTGGGTGAACGCAATGCCGCGCACCTTTGCGAGGATCCGCTGCGCCTCGATCAGACCGCTCTTCTGGCCGCGTGCAAGATCGATCTGGGTGACATCGCCGGTAATCACCGCCTTGGAGCCAAAACCGATCCGGGTAAGAAACATCTTCATCTGCTCTGGTGTCGTGTTTTGCGCCTCGTCGAGAATGATGAAGGCGTGATTGAGCGTGCGCCCGCGCATGAACGCAAGCGGCGCGATCTCGATCATGCTGCGTTCGAACAACTTGCCGACCTTCTCGTATCCCATCAAGTCGTAGAGCGCGTCATAGAGCGGACGCAGATACGGATCGACCTTCTGGACGAGATCCCCGGGCAGGAATCCGAGGCGCTCGCCTGCTTCGACCGCGGGCCGCACCAGCACGCAGCGTTTGACGGCATCCCGCTCCAGCGCATCGACTGCGCACGCGACTGCGAGATACGTCTTGCCGGTGCCCGCAGGCCCGACCCCGAAGGTGATGTCGTGCTCGAAAATATTGTGCAGGTACTCGCGCTGGCGAGGCGTGCGCCCATGCAGATCGGGCTTGCGCGTCATGAGCGCGGGCTGTTGCGGATCATCAGCCAGGCGCAAGGCCTTGCGGGCGGTGCCGCGACCTTCACTCGCAGGATCCTTCAACGGCGACTGCTGGAACTCGACTAATCCAAGCTGGATGTCATCAACGGTCAAAGTACCCGCCGCCTCGGCGTAGAATTTTTCGAGTAGCTTCGCCGCACGCGCCGCCTGCTTGGCATCACCTTGCAAGGTGAATCGTTCACCGCGTCTGGCGATCGACACGTCGAAGGCGGTTTCGATCTGACGAATATTTTCATCGAGCGCGCCGCACAGGTTCGAAAGTCGCTCATTGTCGAGCGGCGCAAGCTGTAGATCTACGGTGGCGGCTCTCAACGGGTCGACGCCTGTGGCAGGGTGGCAGGGCGGGTCACGACTCGGCCGCGCAGGGTATGCGCGAGCGCCGCATCGATGGCGACATTGACGAAACGGCCGGTCAAACGCGCATCACCCGCAAAATTGACGGTGCGGTTGTTGTCGGTGCGTCCGGCGAGCTCACCAGGGTCTCGCCGGGAAGGGCCGTCGACCAGCACCCGCTGGAGCGTTCCCACCATGGCCGCGCTGATGTCGCTTGCGGCCTTGTCGACGCGTGCCTGGATGGTTTGCAGGCGTTCGAGCTTGACGGCCGCAGGCGTTTCATCGTGCAGATCAGCCGCGGGTGTGCCGGGCCGCCGGCTATAGACGAAGTTGAACGAGCCGTCGAAGCCGATGTCGTCGATGAGATTCAGGGTCTTCGCAAAATCCTGATCGGTTTCGCCCGGGAATCCGACAATGAAGTCGGAAGAAATCGAGACATCGGGGCGCGCGGACCGCAGCCGGCGGATGATCGATTTGTATTCGAGTGTCGTGTAGCCGCGCTTCATCGCGGCGAGGATGCGATCGGAACCGGACTGTACCGGCAGATGAACATGCGAGACGAGCTTGTCGAGCTCGCCATACGCATCGATGAGGCGCTGCGTGAATTCCTTGGGGTGGGAGGTCATGTAACGGATCCGCTCGATGCCTTCGATCGCGGAGGCGTATTCGAGCAGCGCGGCGAAGTCATCGGCCGGATCGCCCTCGATCCGACCCCGCCATGCGTTCACATTCTGCCCAAGCAAGGTTACTTCCCGCACGCCCTGCTCGGCCAGATCGGCGATGTCGGCGATGATGTCATCGAAGGGGCGCGATACTTCTTCGCCGCGGGTATAGGGCACGACGCAGAAGCTGCAGTACTTGCTGCACCCTTCCATGATCGATACATACGCGGCAGGTCCCTCGACCCGTGCCGGCGGCATATGATCGAATTTCTCGATCTCGGGAAACGAGATATCGATCTGCGGACGGCCCGATGTGCGGCGCGCCTCGAGGAGCGCAGGCAGGCGATGAATCGTCTGCGGTCCGAACACGATATCGACATAGGGTGCGCGACGGACGATGGTGTGCCCTTCCTGGCTCGCCACGCAACCGCCCACGCCGATCAGCACGTCCGGTCGCGCGAGCTTGAGCGCACGCGCACGCCCGAGATCCGAGAAGACCTTCTCTTGCGCCTTCTCGCGCACCGAACAGGTGTTGAAGAGAATCACGTCGGCGTTCGCGGGATCCTGCGTGCGCGCGAATCCGTCGGCGGCCTGCAAAATGTCGGCCATCTTGTCCGAGTCGTACTCGTTCATCTGACAGCCGAACGTCTTGATGTACAGCTTCTTCGTCACCGGGGGACCTGCGGCGTCACCGGAATGGTGATGACTCCCTGCGTCGCCGGAATCTGCCGGCGATCGAGTTCAGCGGGGGGTTTGCGATCCGGCTGGTCGGCTTCGGCTTTGGTCAGTACCCAGATCCGCTCGATATGCCGGCTGCTATCGAGCTGGTATTTCACGATCGAGCGGGGTGGCAGTGCAGACGGGACGATCAAGAGATTGTCGGTATTCCAGATCCGCACATTGGCGGACAGTTGCGTCGGTACGCCATTGACCTCGACCAGGAACGCAGAGCGGTGGGTCACCGTTCCACGGACCGCCTCGCTGGGGAGTGCGCGAGCCCCTTGCGCGAGCGCGGGCAAATTGATCAGCGCGACCGCGGTGACTGCCAGAAGACCGCCTGCAATGAAAGCCAATCGATTTGCGATGATGCGTGCCAAGGTATTGAAACGACGAAGATTGTGGTGGCGAATCAGGGACTCGAACCCCGGACAAACGGATTATGATTCCGCTGCTCTAACCAGCTGAGCTAATTCGCCACGATCGAGTGCGCGAGCGTACGCGCCATCGACAAGGGGCGGAATTATCAGAGCCGGCTGGAATCCATGTCAAGCACCATAGCGCATTGGCCGGGAAACGGGAAACGGGAAACGGGAAACGGGAAACGGGAAACGGGAAACGGGGAACGGGGAACGGGAAACGGGAAACGCGTTGCAGGTTACCGTTCATCGGATCTTGTCGGCCGCGGGCCCTTCAGACCACCGCAGGCGCGAGCACAGGGGCCTCGACGACGCGCCCGCCCACCCAGCGCTCGAGCACCGCAAGCAGTTGCGCCTTGCCAAAGGGTTTGGAGATGTAGTCGTCCATGCCGGCGGCCAGACACCGCTCGCGGTCGCCGTCCATCGCATTCGCGGTCAGCGCAACGATCGGCACGCGTCGTGCCTCGCGCCGCGCTGGTCCGGGATCGCCCCACGCGCTATCGTGGTGCGCTCCACGCGCTCGCGCTTCCTGCGCCCGGATGGCCGCGGTCGCGGCGAACCCGTCAACTTCCGGCATCTGGCAGTCCATCATGATCAGATCGAACGGCTCGTCTTGCGCGAGTCGAATCGCGTCGGCGCCGTCGGCGACGTGCGACACCGAGCAGCCGAGCTGCTCGAGCATGACGATGGCGATCTGGCGATTGATCGGATTGTCCTCGGCGAGCAGCACCCGTGCATTCAATTGGAATTTTTCGCTTTGCCGGGGCGCCTCGGCACCGCGTCGGCGTGGGCGCGCACCGATGCCCAGCACGTCCAGAACGACGCGTTCCAACTCAGCGCGCCGGACCGGTTTCGCAAGGTGCGCGATGATGCCGGCCGCTCGGGCCTGATTGCGCTCGTCTTGTGACTCGACCGAGGAGAGCATGATCATCCTGAGTCCGGCGAGCGTCATGTCCGCGTTCACCGCGAAGGCGAGCGCGAGCCCGTCCATCTTCGGCATCTTCTTGTCGATCAGGGCGAGTCGATAGGGTTGCCCACGCGATGTCGCGTCGCGCAGGAGCTCGAGCGCGCGAACGCCGTCCTCGGCCGAGTCGATCCGCAGACCCAGGGCCGCCAGCTGATGCTCGAGGATGCCGCGGTTCGTCGGATTGTCTTCGACCAGCAGCGCGCGTACGTCCTGGAGCGCGCCCATTGGCGAGGACCGTTGCGCGGCATACTCCGCAATTTCCAGGCGCGCGGTGAACCAGAATGTCGAGCCTTGACCCGGCGTGCTCGCAACACCCACGCCCCCGCCCATCTGCTCGGCAAGCTGCTTGACGATCACGAGTCCCAGGCCCGTCCCACCGTATTTGCGACTGGTCGATCCGTCGGCCTGGCTGAATGCCTCGAACAGACGGTCGAGCGTGCTTGGATCCATGCCGATCCCGGTGTCGCGCACGCGCGCGAGAATCGCACAGTTTGGAATCGCCCCCAATCCTTCGCCGGCGGGCTGGATCAAATCGGCAGGCGCCGGCACGATCTCGACCGCAACTTCTCCGCTCGAGGTGAACTTGATGGCATTGCCGACGAGGTTGGTGAGGATCTGGCGCAACCGGAGCGGATCGCCCATCAGATGCGCCGGTAGCGCGTCGTCGATGCGGCAAGCAAGCTCCAGGCCCTTGCGGTCGGCCATCTCCGAGAAGAGCTCCATCACTTCGTCGGTGAGCCCGCGCAGGTCGAATTCGATGTGGTCCAATTCGAGTCGACCGGCTTCGATCTTGGAAAAATCAAGAATGTCGTTGATGATCCCAAGCAGCGCGGCGCCGGAGTGATTGATCGCCTCGGCAAAGCGGCGCTGCCGGTCATCGAGCTCGGTTTCGAGCAGCAATTCGCTCATCCCGAGCACGCCATTCATCGGTGTGCGGATTTCGTGGCTCATGTTGGCGAGGAACTGCGATTTCGCTTTGTTCGCCGCCTCGGCACGCGCTTGCGCCCCGCGCATGGCCGCGAGGTGCCGCTCTTTCTCTTCGGCATCACTATCGAACTGTCGCGAAATGCGATAGCCGTACCAGATAGCCCCTAGCACCATCAAGACGATCAGCGCGCCGATGAGGGATTCGTAGTGCCTCAGATCGTTCGCTACCGCGGCCTGCTTCTCGAGATTGACCTGCTGGATCCGCGAAACGGAATCGAGCAGTTGGGCAAGCGTCCCGGTCAATTGCGCGTACTTCCTGTCCATCGTCGCCATGCGCTTGCCCGCAAGATCGGCCCGCCCGCCGGCAAAGTAGTCGAAGATCTGGCCGGATTCGTCGACCATCGCGTTCATCGCAAGGGCAATTGCATCGAAGTGCCGGAGAATCGGCGCGGCGTCGGTTGCACTCGGCGCGCGCTGCAATTCTTCCCGCGCAGCGTTGAGGGATGCATTGAAGACAGCCAGCGCATTACTGACTGCCTGGCGTCCGCCGGCAATGTCGTGATCGTCGAAGACATCGTTGCCCGGCGCGTTCACCGCCTGTGCGAGCTCGCCGAGCTGCGAGTACTTCGCGGCCCGCTCGACCCAGACCTGATTGACCGCGATCGAGCGCGTGAAGACCAATGTCGTCTCGCGGCTCAAATAGAACCCGAGTGCCACTGTGATGAGGTTGAAGGCCGCAAGCAGGAAATAGACGTAGTGCCAGCCGGGTCGGGCTCGCTTCTCGTGATCGCGGTTTGTAGCGGAGGGGACGGTGGTCATTTCACATCCGGCTGGCGATGCGATCGAGAGGGCTGCATATGGACCGATGGTGCGCGGAACGATAGGTTGCGAACGACCGAGGACGGGCAGCTTTTGGCGGCATTTCGGACATTCGTGCCGAATTGCCGGCCGACCATCCGCAGATAGAATGCGCCGGATGGTCGAGTCGACATTCGAGGTAGCGATCGCAGGCAGCGGGCTGATCGGTGCGAGCCTCGCCCTTGCGCTCGGGCAGGGCGGCGTTCGCACCGCTTTAATCGATAGCGACGCGCCACCGGTTGCCTCCACGCGCAGCGACGAACCTGAACATCGTGACCGTTGGGATTCGCGTATCTACGCAGTGAGTCCTGCGAGTGTGTCTTTTCTTGAGACGCTTGGCGTGTGGCGCCGTCTCGATGCGGGGCGGCTCGAGGCATGCGCGCAGATGGAGGTCTACGGCGATCGCGGCTCGCGTCTGGCATTCGACGCCTATGAAGCGGGTGTCCCCGCGTTGGCCCACCTGCTCGAATCGAGTGCATTGCTGAAGGCGCTATCGGATGCGCTGGGTTCATCCGATAGCGTGACTGTCCTGCATTCGGATCGGGTGGTGGGCATGGTTCGATCGGCGGCGAGCGTGCGTGTTGAGCTTGCATCGAACCGGTCATTGGATTGCCGGCTTTTGATTGGTGCCGACGGCGCCCACTCGAACCTGCGCGATCTGGCCGGGATCCCTGCGCGCGAACACGATTATCGCGAGCTGGCGGTCGTCGCGAATTTCGCCGCGACCGAGCCGCACTTCGGGACGGCCTTCCAGTGGTTTCGGGGTGACAGCGTGCTCGCGCTCCTCCCGCTGCCCGGCAAGCGTGTGTCGATGGTATGGTCTGCGCATGTAGCCGAGGCGAACAAGCTGATTGCCTTATCCGATATCGGGCTCGCCGACGCCGTGACTGCCGCGACCGCAAGGCGCCTTGGGCGGCTCGATGTGATCACCGGTGCAAAATCGTTTCCGCTCATCCGCGTCACGGTGCCCGATCCGATCGCCGACCGCATTGCCCTGATCGGTGATGCCGCCCACGTCGTCCATCCACTGGCTGGTCAGGGCGTGAATCTTGGCTTTGGCGACGCCCGCGCGCTCGCACGGGTGATCATCGAGCGTGGACCAATCGCTGATCCTGGCAACGCGCGGCTGCTCAGGCGCTATCGTCGCCAGCGCGCGGAGCCCATCATCGCGATGCTTGCGGCAACACACGGACTGCATGCTTTGTTTGAGCTGCCGGGGTCGCTTCCGGCGTTGATGCGCAATGCCGGATTGAACTTGACGCAGCGATTGCCTGTCCTACGCTCGCTGCTTGCGCGACGTGCAATGGGGTAGGGTATCCGATCTGCGATGAAAGGGAGCCGCGCCGCCGTCGTGCCATGCATCGGCGTCGTGACGTGAACCAAGCTTCGTCGCTGTGGTACATAAGCGAACTAGGAGTCTGCGCGGCAGTGCGCGCACACTCCTCTAGGAAGACGCAATTGTTCGGCCGAACGACGCTTTACAAATAAAATTAGCCCCATTTCGGAATTATTGTTTGACGCATTCGCGGTAATAAAGGCACGTAGCGTCTTCCATCAGGAATCTGCGCGGCCTGCCGCGCAGATTCCTAGCTCGCATTTCCCATCGTCTCCTTCGGAAAGTGTCCCTGATGAATCGCGTGATCGCCAGCGTTCTTGCGTTGCTACTTGGCAGCTTTGCGTTTGCCGCCGTCGGTCAATCCAATCCGGCGGCCGAGGCCGCGATTAAGAAAACGCTCGCTGAGCGAATTCCCGGCATCAATATCGCCGGGGTGACCAAGACGCCCTATGCCGGTTTGTACGAGGTGCGCATGGATGACAACGAGCTTCTCTATGTCGACGAGAAGGTCAATTTCATTTTCGATGGGAACATTCTCGACGGCACCGATCCGCGCCGCAATATCACCCAGGACCGCGTCAAGAAGCTGGTCGGCTTCAAGTATGACGAGATGCCCTTCGATGGCGCGTTCAAGATCGTGCGTGGCAACGGCAAGCGGCAGATGGCCTATTTCTCCGATCCGAACTGCCCCTATTGCCGCAAGCTCGATCAGGAAATCGCACAGATGAATGACGTGACCGTCCACGTCTTCCTGTTTCCGATTCTGTCTGCCGACTCGCTGCCGAAGGCGAAAGCGGTCTGGTGCTCGCCGGATCGTGCGAAGGCTTGGCTCGACCTGATGTTGAAGAGTACGGCGCCCGCTGGCGCGGGCAACTGTGAAACGCCGATTGAAAAGGTGCTGGCATTCGGGAAGAAGCACAAAGTCGAGAGCGTGCCGACACTCGTCTTCACCAACGGCGAGCGGATAAGCGGCCTGCGACCGGCGGCGCAGCTTTCGCAGATGATCGACGCGGCGGCGAAGAAGTAGGTGGCGCTGTCGCTAGACCTGTCCGGCAACCACGACGACACGACGGCTCGGCGATCCACGACGATTTTGCGTTGGAACCGTTGAGCCCGTTGTGCCCGTCGAGTCGTTGTGGTGAGCTACGTGCTAGCCCGTTCGTCCTGAGCCCTTCGACATGCTCAGGACAGGCTTGTAGAAGGATAACGGCTCATGCGTCTTATGCCAGCGTTCACCCGTTCGACAAGCTCAGGGCGAACGGTGGTTACTGCGCCCGCGTTTGATCCTGGGACGCTAATTGCCCGGCTCGATTTCATTGGGCAGCAGCACCCACATTCGGCCTTGCTGGCGCATCCGGCCCGCATCGCGCCCTGCATCCGGCCCGAAGCCCCAGTAATAATCCGCACGCACCGCGCCGCGGATGGCGCCACCCGTGTCCTGCGCCATCATGAGTTGCTGGAGCGGCTTGGTCGTCGTCGGATGCGTCGTGGCGAGAAACACCGGCGCGCCGAGCATCACGAATTTCGGATCAACAGCAATCGAACGCCCAGGCGATAGCGGCACCCCGAGCGCGCCGCGCGCACCCAGCTCGAGCGGCATTTCGCTCGTGGGGACCTCGCGAAAGAAGACATAGCTCGGGTTGTGCCCAAGCAATTCGGCAACCCTTCCGCGATTGGCACGGGCCCAGGCCTGAATGCCTTGCATCGACGCTTGTTCGAGTTTGAGCTCGCCCTTTTCAACCAGATAACGGCCGATCGACCGATAGGGGTGTCCGTTCTGGTCGGCATACCCTACCCGCGCCATTTCGCCATTGTTCAGGCGCACGCGGCCCGACCCCTGCACATGCAGGAAGAACAGCTCGACCGGATCGTCGAGCCAAAACAACTCGCGTCCGGTGAGTTTGGCTTTTCCTTGTTCGATTTCGCCGCGTGTGTAGTACGGAACCACCTTCTTGCCCTCTATGCGGCCGCGCAAACGGAGGCCCGCCGCCTCGGGCACCACGCTCGCGAGATCGACCGAAACGAGATCGTCGGGCGGCGCGTGGAGCGGATAGTTGAACGGCCCGCCCCGGTTTCGACTGCCGCGCAGGATCGGTTCGTAATAACCGGTCATGAGGCCTTCAACGGTTCCATCGGCGTTCGTGACGCGGTAGACCTTGAATCGGGATTCGAAAAGCGCGCGTGCGCCAGCGCGTGAGTTGGGCGCGTTGGCCGCCGCATCGCAACTATCCTTCCAGCCCGGCCGTTTTTCGAGGACGCGGCAGCCGCGGCGAAACGCGACGAGTGCGGCGAGATGATCATCGTCTGCCCAACCGGACATTTCCGCGAACGGCGCCAATTCCAGCGTCTTTGCGGCGGGTTTGGCGGCTGCCTCGGCCGGGCAGACCGGACAAATCGTGCAGACCGCGCACACCGGGCAGGTTATGACCGGGCACGCCATGTCGGCATCCCGCACTGCTTGTGCAGTCGAGCTTGCGCCGCCCGGACCCACGCTGACGAGCGCCAGTGCAGCGAGTGCGATGGCAAAACGGGACAATGCTTGCGCTATCATGCCAGCTCACCTTATCGATCGGTCACGCGGGAAAATTTCGATGGACGACGGATTGTGGATCATCCTGCTCGAATCACTCCTCGCGCTGGCGATGCTCATATTCATTGTCTGGTGGACCATGCCGCGCAAGAAACGCGAGCCCGCCGACATTGCGAAACGCGAGGATTGAGCCGTCGCGCTTGCCGGACCGCAGGCGCAGCTCAGTGCAGAACGCGCGGCACCGACAGCGTGAACTCCGGAATGGATGCCTCGAATCGTGATCCGTCCGCGCCCACCATATGATAGATCCCGCGCATCGTTCCGACCGACGTGCGGATCGCCGCACCGCTCGTGTATTCGAACGCCTCGCCAGGCTTGAGCGTGGGCTGGGCGCCGACGACACCGAGCCCCTTGACTTCCTGCTCTTTGCTGCTGCCGTCGGTGATGATCCAATGCCGGCTGATCAACTGCGCCGCTTCGGTGCCCGTATTACGAATCGTAATCGTGTAGGCGAACACGTAGTGGTCGTTCCGCTCGTCGGATTTTTCCGCAAGATACTCGGAGCGGGCGGTGACTTGGATGCTGTGTTTGCCGGCCATAGGAATCTACGCGGCAGTCCGCGCAGATTTCTGACGCCTGACGCAATGGGTGGCAATTGACGGGATCATGGTAGATGGCCGAAATGAAGCAATATACCTTTGCGAGAAATCGCTCAACTCAACTAATGCATTGCGTCAGCTTATAGGATTCCGCGCGGTCCGCCGCGTGGAATCCTATTCCACCCGAAATCGGCCAAGGTGACAAGCATTCGTGGACAGCATTCGTGGGCCGGGTGTCGTGGGCCGGGCCGGTGGGCGGGTGTTCGATCGGCACGGCGCCAAGCGTAAAATGCCGATTCCGTCCACGCGTTGAGTCCGCATGAGCACACTGCAATTTCGTATCGCCCCGAGCATCCTCTCGGCGGACTTCGCGCGCCTGGGCGAGGAGGTTCGCAATGTCGTCGCTGCGGGCGCCGATATCATCCATTTCGACGTGATGGACAATCATTACGTGCCCAACCTGACCATCGGGCCGCTCGTCTGCGCGGCGATCCGTCCGCATGTGAAGGTGCCGATCGATGTGCACCTGATGGTGAGCCCGGTCGATCGCATCGTCGCCGATTTTGCGAAGGCGGGCGCCGATATCATCAGCTTTCATCCCGAGGCGAGCGGCCATATCGATCGCACGATCAATCTCATTCGCGAGCATGGATGCAAGCCCGGACTCGTCTTCAATCCCGGCACGCCCTTGTCCCACCTCGACTACGCGCTGCCGCAGCTCGATCTCGTGCTCATCATGTCGGTCAACCCGGGCTTCGGTGGCCAGCAGTTCATTCCCTACACGCTCGACAAGATCCGGGCAGTGCGAAAACGGATCGATGCGCTCGGGCGCGACATCATGCTGGAAGTCGATGGCGGCATCAAAGTCGACAACATCGGGGCGGTCGCCGCGGCCGGCGCCGACACATTCGTTTCCGGCTCCGCGATCTTCGGTGCGGGTGATTACACGAAGACGATCGGTGCGATGCGATCCGAGCTGGCCAAAGCGGTGGCAATGTGAAGCGGATGGAAGATTCCTGGCCATCGCTCGAGGCTGCGCTGATCGATCTCGATGGCACGTTGCTCGATACGGCTGCCGATCTCGCTGCCGCGATCAATCGCATGCTCGCAGAGCTGGGACGCGCGCCGCAGGATGATGCGCTGATCACGCAATACATCGGCAAGGGCATTCCGGTACTCGTTCATCGCGCCCTGACCGCCACGATGGACGCTGAAGCCGAGCCCGGCCTGTTTTCGCGCGCCATGCCGCTTATGGAACGGTTTTATACCGAGGAATCGGGTCGGCGGGCGATCGCCTATCCCGGTGTCATCGACGGTCTCGAGGCGATGCGCGCCGCCGGCGTGCGACTGGCGTGCGTGACCAACAAGGCGGGGCGCTTCACTGACGAGCTGCTTCTTCAAACCGGCCTTGCCGAGTATTTCGATGTTGTCGTAAGCGGCGATTCGCTGGCCCGCAAGAAGCCCGACCCGCTGCCGTTCACCCATGCGTGCGAGCAACTCGGCATTGCACCCGAACGCGCGGTGGTCATCGGTGATTCCGCCAATGATTTCGTCGCCGGATTCGGCGCCGGTTGCAAGGTCTTCGCGGTGCGTTACGGCTACAACGAAGGGCGCGCGGTCGAGGACTCGTCGCCCGATGCGATCGTGGATTCATTGGCTGACGCGGCCACGCTTATCTTGTCGACACGCAAATCGAAAGAGGATCCAAAGATGCATGCGGTCATCGAACGCCTGATCACGATTGTCGGCGCCGAGCACGTTCTCACCGATGAACGTGATCAGGAAGCTTATGCCACCGATTGGCGGCGGAAATTCTTCGGCAAGCCGTTGGCGGTCGTGCGGCCGAAATCGGTCGAAGAAGTCTCAGGCGTCGTGCGCCTGTGCAACGAGCATTTGATTGCGATCGTCCCCCAAGGCGGGAACACAGGACTATGTGGCGGGGCAACGCCCGATCAAAGCCGCAGCCAAGTCATCATCAGCCTCACTCGCATGAATCATGTGCGATCGATCGACACCGCCAACAACACGATGGTCGTGGAGGCGGGATGTGTACTCGCCAAAGTGCAGGAGGCAGCACGTGAAGCGGGGCGGTTGTTTCCATTGAGCCTCGCCTCGGAAGGCACCTGCGCGATCGGTGGCAATCTGTCGACCAACGCCGGGGGCGTCGCCGTGCTGCGCTATGGCAATACGCGCGAGCTGGTCCTCGGGCTCGAAGTCGTGCTGCCCGATGGCGAAATCTGGGACGGGCTGCGCGGTCTTCGCAAGGACAATACCGGCTACGATCTGAAGCATCTGTTCATCGGCGCAGAGGGCACCCTAGGGGTGGTGACGGCGATCGTGCTGAAGCTGTTCCCGCTACCGGTGGGCAACGCGACGATGATGGTCGCCGTCGACTCGCCCGCCCGCGCCGTCGAATTTCTCGGCTTCATGCAATCGCGCTGCGGCGAGCGGTTGACAGGTGTGGAGCTCCTCTCGCACCTGTGCATTGATCTCGTCGCGAAGCACTATCCGCAGACGCAGCGCCCGTTCGCGCAAGCGCACCCGCAATACGTGCTGGTCGAATTGTCCGACACACAATCGATCGATGCGGTCCGATCGCTTGCAGAAGCTGCGCTCGAGGCGGCGCTCGAGGCGGGACTCATTCGCGATGCGGTCGTGGCGGCGAGCGATGCGCAATCGAAGGCGTTGTGGGCGTTGCGCGAGAATGTGTCCGAAGCGCAGCAGAAAGAAGGGCCCAACATCAAACACGATGTGTCGATTCCGGCCTCCGCGATCGCCGATTTCATCGCGACCACGAACGATGCGCTGCGAAGCGCGATTCCCGGCGTGCAGTTGGTAACGTTCGGACACATCGGCGATGGCAACCTGCACTACAACGTCGCGGCGCCGCATGGCGTCGATGCGCCCGCTTTCATGAAAAGCGAACAAGACCGTGTGAACCTGATCGTGCACGACGGCGCGGCACGTTATCGGGGGTCGATCAGCGCCGAGCATGGACTGGGGCAACTCAAGCGCGATGAGATTCTGCGGTACAAATCGCCGGTGGAAATGGCGATGATGCGCAGGATCAAGGCTGCGATCGATCCGCTTGGGATCATGAATCCGGGGAAGGTGCTGTAGGGCCAGAGGGGGAATGGCACGTACTTAAGCCAACCAAACCCATTTGCCAGCCGTCCTCTCAATCGACGACATAATAATTGGGGTGCCAGTTCTGTCGTTCGCCTAGCCTTAGACGATTGACCGTTCGCCCTGAGCCCTTCGACAAGCTCAGGACAGGCCAGTCGAAGGATGAATACCGGAGAATCCATAAGCGGACCATCGAGGACCTTCGACGCCTGCGTTACCCTTCGACAGACTCAGGGCGAACGGAGGCTTGAGCACAAGCGATCTTAAATAAGTGCCATTCGGGTCCCGGGGCCGTTGCAGGAATATTGGTTCGGTCGCGAATTTCCTGCGGAATTGTCTGGCGGTCTGGTGGTCAGGCGGCCAAGACCCGGGCGTCGATCACATCGAAGCGGACCTTTGGGTGGTGTGCTTGCAGGGAGCAGCGCGACCACTTGCTTTCAAGTTGGCGGAGGACGTTTTTCCGCTCCGCAGCGGTCAGTCGACGCCACTTCACTTCGGCCACGAGCAGTCGGCGTCGGTCGTCGGGGTCGGGTGCGACCAGGTTCAACTCGATGCCGCTCTCCCAATACCTCTGTGCGCCCGGAATGCGCGCCCGGCACACATCTTCGAACACCGTCGCGGCGTGGTCATGAATGAGCTTCCGCTTTTCTATGGCCGCATAGGTTCGCCACCGGCTCTGGTGCGGGGAAAAGACGCGAAACCAGAAACGCATCGTCGGGTCCTGGATACGGTAGAGGATTTTCTTGGTCGAACGAATACTTTCGCCGAACGGCAGCTCGCGCGTCAAGACGGAAGCGTCGAGCAGCTGCTGGAGCAGGCGCGATAGGTTCGTCTGCGCCGTGCCGAGCCGACTGGCAATTTCCGAGGGTCGCTCGGCGCCGCGTCCGACGGCTTGCAGCACGGCGACGGCATTCAGGCCGATGACACCTTCGTCGCGCAAGATGCGCTGCGGCTCCTGTTCCATGTACGGTGCGTAATCGAAGTAGAGCGATTCCGCGAGCGCCACGGCATCCTGCCCCGCTTCGACGAATTCCCAATATTTCGGGATGCCGCCGACACAGGCGAACTTCTCGAACGAATCCGGGTCGCCGGGCCGAAGGTCGCAGGCGTCGCAAAACGCGGGGTAGTCCATCGGCTGGACATGAAGGAGCTTTCGCGCGCGGCCGTAAAGCGGCGCCGCCCGGTGGAGGAAGAGATCGTTCATCATGCGGGTGCTTGAACCCGCCACAATCAGCAGGCACCCGCGCGGCAGAGAATGGTCCAGC
>JANMUI010001033.1:0-7755 GCA_031391405.1 Betaproteobacteria bacterium | reverse complement strand
CGAGCAGTCAGGTCGCGGCCAGTATCTCGAAATCACGATGGTGGAGGCGGCGCTTGACCTCCAACGCGTGCGCATTTCCGAACACCTCGCCGGCGGCCAACCGGTGCCGATGGGCAGCGCGACGACCTACCTCGTTCCCGATCAGGCCTTCAAGACACAGGATCGACCCATCGCCATTTCCGCGACCTCGCCGCGCCAATGGCGATCGCTCTGCGCGGCGATCGGCCATTCCGAATTGGCCGGCGATTCGCGCTTCGCCCGCAATCCGCAGCGCGTCGAGAATCGCGAGCAACTCATCCCGATCCTCGAGGCGGCGTTCCGTGAGCGGCCGATGCAATACTGGCTCGAGCAACTGCACCGTGCCAACGTGCCGTGCGCCGCCTTCACCTCCTTCGACGAATTCCGCTGGAATGTCCACTACATCGAGAACGGCATGGTTCGCATGCACAACACCGTCTGGGGCACGCTGTGCCTCTGCGATCCACCGTGGACCTTCACCAAGACACCGGCGACGATCACACCGGCTGCGCAGCCCGGTGAGCACACGCGCGAGATCATCGACGGCGGCTGGCCTGACCGATAGCGAACCCTCCCAATGAGAAAGCGCAGTTCGTGACCAAGGTCGTCATCGAGAAGCTCGTCAAGCAGTTCGGGAGCTTCAGCGCGGTCGACCACATCGACCTCGTGATCGAACAGGGCGAGCTGGTCGTGCTGCTCGGGCCAAGCGGTTGCGGCAAGACCACCACGCTTCGTTGCGTCGCCGGACTCGAAGACGTAAGCAGCGGCACCATCCGCATGGGCAGCGAGATCGTGTCCTCGCCCGGCCACTCGGTGCCACCGGAACGCCGTGCGATCGGCATGGTGTTCCAGAGCTATGCGATCTGGCCGCATATGAACGTCTTCGAGAATGTCGCCTTCGGGCTGCGGCTCAAGCGTCTTGCGAAGAGCGAGATCAAATCGAAAGTCCAACAAGTGCTCTCCTTGGTCGGCCTGGAAGGTTTCGGCGCACGTGACATCTCGAAGCTCTCCGGCGGCCAGCAGCAACGGGTCGCCCTCGCGCGTGCCATCGTGCTCGAACCGCGCGTGCTTCTTTTCGACGAGCCGCTCTCCAATCTCGACGCGAAGCTGCGCGAGCACATGCGCTTCGAGATTCGCGAGCTGCAGAAGCGCCTTGGCATCACCTCGATCTATGTGACCCACGACCAGCAGGAGGCGATGGTGATTGCCGATCGCGTCGTGCTCATGAACCAAGGACGCATCGACCAGATCGGCCAACCACAAGAGCTCTACCGGCGACCGGCGACGCGCTTCGGCGCGGAGTTCGTCGGCTTGACCAACATGATGCCGGCAACGGTGCTGCGCGCCGGACGGGTGCGTGTGAACGAGCGCCTCGAGCTTGATTGTCCAACCGACGTGGCCGTCGCAGGACAGCACGTCGATGTGATGGTGCGGCCTGAGGATGTCCATCTTTCCGATACTGCATTGCCCGGCGAGAACGTCGTGCAGGGGACGGTACGCCGCGCGTACTTCCTTGGGAATCTCGCCGACGTGTATGTCGAGGTGGGCGGCGCCGAGCTGCGCATCCAACTCTCGCCCCCGCGCATGTGGCCGGCGGGACACGCGGTATGGGTGCGCATTGCACGCGATGACATGCGCGTGTTCGCACGCAAGGGGGCTTGAGATGGCATACCTTCCCGCTGGCTTCCATGTGCCGCCGCCGCTGCCGCATGAGCGGGCGTTCTGGACCTATTGCGCGCAGCGGGAATTGCGCATCCAGCAATGCACCGGCTGCGGCCGCTTCCGGCATCCACCACAGCCCACCTGCGCGCGCTGCCGATCGTCGAACGCTACATGGACACCGGTGAGCGGCAACGGCGTGGTCTACACCTACACGATCGTTCGGCAAGCGGTGGAGCCCGCGCTGCGCGAGTCGGTCCCTTACAACGTGGCGATCGTCCTGCTCGACGGCGCGGACGACGTTCGCCTCACGAGCAATGTCATCGACGCCGCGCCTGATGAAATGGTCATTGGCCTTCGCGTGGTGCTGGTGTGGGAAACCGCCGGAACATTCATCTTGCCGCGCTTTCGAAAGGTTGCGATCGCATGATCGCGCGCGCCGCCTTCGCCGATCGCACCGCCATCGCCGGCATCGGCGAGACCGACTACGCACGTTATGGCGTCATCACCGACCGCTCGGAGTTCGAGCTGTGCTGCACGGCGATTGTGCGCGCGGCAGAAGATGCCGGCATCGACGTCGCCGAGATCGACGGCTTTTGCTCCTTCAGTTACGAGCGTCAGGAGCCGGTGGTGATCCAGGCGGCGCTCGGCATTCCGGCGCTCCGGTTCTCCAACCTCGTATGGGGCGCGGGCGGTGGCGGCTGCGCGGGTGCGGTCATGAACGCGGCGCTCGCTATACACGCCGGCATCTGCAGGCATGTCGTCGTCTATCGATCGCTTTGCCAGGGCCAGTTCGAGCGCTACGGTCAATACCGGGCGCGGCCTTGGGGCGGCGCATGGATGGCGCCCTTCGGCTTGATGTCGCCCGCGCAGATGGTCGCGCTCACATTTACCCGGCACATGCATGAGCGTGGGACCAGGGCCGAGCACCTGGGCCATGTCGCCGTCGCTTTTCGTGAGCATGCGCAGCGCAATCCGCGTGCCGTGCAGCGGGGCAAACCCCTCACCTTGGAACAGCACGCGGCATCGCGGCTCATCGCCGATCCGTTTCGCCTCTATGACTGCTGCCTGGAAACCGATGGTGCCTGCGCGCTCATCGTGACTTCCAGCGAACGCGCGCGCGACTTGAAGCAGCGGCCGGTACGAATCCTCGCGGCGGCACAGGCGAGTGGACCCGCCTGGGGACAAGGTCCGATGGGCTCGAACAACATGCCGCTCGAGGATTACGCCTCGGTCAATTCGAAGCTGCTTGGCCGCGTGCTCTTCGAGATGGCGGACCTGACGCCGGCCGATCTCGACGTGGCACAGATCTACGACGCCTTCACAGGCATCGTCCTGATGGCCCTCGAAGACTTCGGCGTCTGCAAGCCGGGCGAAGCAGGCGATTTCGCCGCATCGGGCGGACTCTCCTGGCCGGACGGTGCGCTGCCGTCGAATACCGCGGGTGGGCTGCTTTCGGAGGCGTATCTGCATGGACTCAATCTGGTCATTGAAGGCGTGCGCCAGATGCGTGGCGCGTCCACCGCGCAGGTTGCCGATGCCAAGACTTGCCTGGTGACCAGCGGCGGTGCGAATGCGCACAAGAGCGCGCTGATCCTGGCGAACTGAATCCTCGATCGTTCTTGCCAACATCCCGAACCGTATGACCCATCCGATGTATCGACTGCCGCTTGCGCAACGCGTGATCGGTCCCATCCTCGCGGAGCGCGCGCGCACGGACGGCGATCGTCCTTATCTCACCTACGAGGGCACCACCTTCACATTCAAGGAAGCCGATCGCATTGCACGCGCGGTCGCGCGCGGCATGACGGATCTTGGCGTGAACCGAGGCGACCGGGTCGCGTTGCTGCTGCCGAACGGCCCGGAATTCGTGTGGGCCTGGTACGCCACCGCATTGCTTGGTGCGCCGATGGTGCCGATCAACAACACCTACACCGGCAGCCTGCTCGAATACGTTCTGCGGGACTCGGGGGCACGCCGCCTCGTGATCCATCGCGATCTCGTAGGTGTGCTCGCGAGCATCGCAACGGACGTGCGTCATCAGCTCGAATGGATCGCAGTGGTCGGTGGACTCGACGGCGTGGCGCTGCTGGACGGCCCGCATCGCTGGCTCGACTTCGCGGCGCTCGCAGCAACCACCGGCCCCGATCCTGAGGTGCGCTGCGATCACCGCGACATCCAGTCGATCATGTACACCTCGGGCACGACCGGACCGTCGAAGGGCGTGATCATGCCCAACGGACATTTCTTCGCTTCGGCGATGGTGTTCTTGCGGGCGCTCGCCCTCACCACGGACGACGTGCTGTTCACCCCGCTGCCGCTCTTTCACGGCCTCGCGAGCAGGCTCGGCGTGCTGCCGTGCCTGATGATGGGTGCACACGTCGTCATTGCACAGAAATTTTCGGCGTCGCAATTTTGGGAGCAGGTGTGCAATGCGAATGCGACCGTCGCGCATACGATCTTTTCGCTCCCGCCGATGCTGAAGGCGCAGCCACCGAGTCCGCTCGAACGCCGGCACCGGCTGCGTGCGATGTACAACTCCAATTACGATGCGGAGTTCGAAGCGCGGTTTAATGTGCGTGTCGTCGAGGCCTATGGACTCACCGAGACGGGTCTCACCATCTACACCGAATGGCCCGATCGCCGTCCCGGTTCATGCGGCAGGATCGACGAAGACTGGGACGCCGATATCGTGGACGACGCCGGACTGTCCCTGCCCGCGGGCGAGACGGGTGAGCTGGTGTGCCGGCCCAAGCGCCCGTCGATCATGATGGAGGGATATCTCAACAAGCCCGCCGAAACACTGGCCTCGATCCGCAATCTCTGGTTTCACACCGGCGACTATGCGCATCGCGATGCCGAGGGCTACTTCTACTTTTCCGGCCGCAAAAAGGAACGCATCCGGCGCCGCGGGGAGAATATCTCCTCATGGGAAATCGAACGGGTGGTGAACACGCATCCGCAGGTCGCGGAGTCGGCGGCGGTGGCACATCCATCCCCGGTGGGCGAAGACGACGTGCGGCTAGTGGTGGTACTGAGCCAGGGCGCAACGATGGACCCGCTTAAATTCATCACCTGGCTAGCCGAACGGCTACCGCCATTGATGGTGCCCCGCTATCTTGAATTCGTCACCGAGATGCCGAGAACTCCCAGCAACAAGGTGGAGAAATACAAGCTCATCGCCGATGGCCTGACCCCTGGCGCATGGGATCGTGAAGCTGCGGGATACAAGTTGAAGGGCGAACGCGAACGAAATAAGTAGTATCGCTCTCCCGCCCCCCGCCCTCACCTCTCTCGCGCCGCTTCGCGGCTAGAGAGGGAGGGAGCCTAATAAGGAAGGAACATGCCCGACCACGCATTGCGCAACAAAGTTGCCGTTATCGGCGTCGGTAACACCACGTTCGGCCGCCTACCCGGGAACTCGCCATACGATCTAGGCATCTGGGCGCTCAAGGAGGCGCTCGCCGACGCGGGCCTTGCGAAAGGTGATCTCGATGGCGTGATCGTCAATCGCATTCCCGACTATCAACGCTTTTGTGAGCTCATTGGTATCAATCCCCGCTTCGCGCTGGTGACACCGGGGCAAGGCCGCATGTCGGGAAACAGCATTCAGATCGCGGCGCTCGCCATTGCGTGCGGTCTCGCCAAGACGATTGCGCTCGTGTACGGGAACAACGGTCGTTCTGCCGGCGATGCGTACGGTGGCGATACTGACCGCTACGGATCGGGCGGCGCCGGTCTGTGGTTTCCTTACGGGATGACCTCGCCCGGCGCGGCGCACGCCATGATGTTCCAGCGGCACATGCATGAGTACGGCACCACCAGTCGGCAACTCGCGGAAATCGCCGTCACATTTCGCTCGCATGCTGCCCTCACGCCATGGGCGGTGATGCGCGATCGCATCACGATCGAGGAACATCAACACTCGAAGTTCATCGTGGAGCCGTTGCATCTGTTCGACTACTGCCTCATCAACGATGGCGGCGTCGCGATGATCCTCACATCTTCCGACCGGGCGAAGGACGCGAAGCAGAAGCCGGTGTATGTTCGCGGCTTCTCATCCGCCACACGCTTGGCCGACTCCACCTTCCCCGCACCCGACTATTGGTACGAGCCGATGGCCGCGACCGCGCGCGACGTCTATGCAATGGCCGATGTGAAGCATGACGATCTCGACGGTCTGATGATCTACGACAACTTCTCGCCGACCGTGCTCTTCAGTCTGGAGGGATTCGGGTTCTGCCCGCGCGGTGCGAGCGGCCGGTTCGTCGAGGGCGGGCGCCTTTCGCTTAGCGGTCAGTTCCCGACCAACACCTCCGGCGGCCATATGAGCGAAAGCTACATGCAGGGGTGGGCGCTCAACATCGAGGCAGTGCGCCAGTTGCGCGGTACCTGCGGAGCGCGGCAGATCAAAGACGCGAAGCTGATCCAGTACATGTGTGCCGCGCCGCTAGTCACATCCATCATCTACGGGAGCGAAGCATGACGCCCTATACCAAACCACTCCCCAGGATCGATGATACGAACGCCCCGCACTGGCAGGGCGCGAAGGCACGCGAAGTGCGGGTCCAAAAATGTTCAGGCTGCGGCACCCTGCGCTATCCGCCCGCACGCCAATGCGCGCCATGCCTCTCGGAAGGGAGCGAGTGGGTGACGCTTGCCGGCACGGGCGAGGTCTGGTCGCACGGTACCTTCCACCGCGCATACTTCAAGGGATTCGAGCGGGAGCTGCCCTACACGGTGGTCCTGGTGAAGATGGATGAAGGTGCGATGCTCTATTCGAATCTTGTCGGCGTGGCGGACGATGAAGTGCGCATCGGCATGCGCGTGCGCGCGGTATTCGATGACGTGACGGACGAGGTTACGTTGATCAAATTCGTCCCCGACGGAGGTGCGCGATGAGAGCGATGGTAGTAAGGAATGCGGGCACGCCCGACGCGTTGAGACTGGAGGATGTTGCGCTCCCTGCCCTGCGCGCGAACGATGTGCGTATTCGGGTGGAGGCATGCGGCGTGTGCTTTCACGACGTCGTCACGCGCAACTGGGTGATGAAGCGCGGCGTGACGATGCCGGTCATCCCCGGCCATGAAGTGTCCGGAATCGCCGAGTCGGTCGGCCCGGCAGTGAAGATGTTCAAGGCGGGCGATCGCGTATGCACTGCGCAGCGCCGGCACATCTGCGGCACCTGTCAGTATTGCCGCTCGGGCCGCGAGACGTCGTGCGACGAACGCGAGTTCCTCGGCGACGCCGGACTCAATGGCGGCTATGCGGAATTCGTCTGCGTCGAGGACGATAACGTCGCGCATGTGCCCGATGGCGTGAAGCTCGATGAAGCAGCGATCGTCGCATGCGCGATCGGCACCGAGCTGAATGCGATTCGCGATGTCGCCCATGTCCAACCGGGCGATCGTGTGCTCGTCACCGGCGCGGGCGGCGGCCTCGGCATTCATGGATTGCAAATCGCGCGTGCCGCGGGCGGTTATGTCTACGCGGTAACGACCACACCGGAGAAGGCCGACAAGCTCCGTGCGTATGGCGCGCATGAAGTCATCGTATGCGGCCGCGGCGAAGATTTCTCCGGGCAGATCAAGAATGCCACCGGTGGAAAGGGTGTCGACGTCGCCATCGACAATGTCGGCAGTGTGCTGTTCGAGCCGACCCGCCGCAGCCTTGGCATGGGCGCCCGCTGGATCTTCGTGGGACAACTGACCGGCGATTTTGTGAAGCTCAACCCAGCGCAACTGTTCATGCGCGACATCTCGATCAAGAGCGCGAAGAGCACGTCACGCAAGCAGTTGCAGGATTCACTCGAGCTGGTGCGCCAAGGGCTGGTAAAGCCGGTGGTCTCCAAGTCGCTACCCCTGGAACAGGCGCCGATCGCGCACGAGCTCGTGGAGACCGGCAAGGCGTTCGGGCGGCTGCTGTTGAAGCCGGGACTGAGCTCGCAACGCTAGTACCATTAAAGACTAAGACGCCCAAAGGGCCATCTCTGTGCTCCGCGAGCTTGCCCTTGTAGTCGGATAGTGGTAATCCTTGCCCAATGCGACGCGTCGATTACTCCCACAGGGGACTTTCTCC
>JANMUI010000997.1:0-1922 GCA_031391405.1 Betaproteobacteria bacterium | reverse complement strand
CGGATTGCAAAGCGCGAGCAGCTGACGCGCTTTGCCAGCTCCTCCTGCGTCAGGTCGAGCGCCTTCCGGCGCCGTCGTAACCAATAGCCGAAAGAGGATGTTCGTTCGCCACGCTCATCCATGGGTGACCGGTCCAATGTGTCTCAGTCGTTGCACTGTTGCAATCGAGTGTAACCCAGCGCCGCGCCACCGTTGTCCCGCTATTTGTCCCCCTATCTGTCACCCGGAGCGTGACCCGTGTCCACGGTCAATCCGTTGAAATGTCATCCGTCCCGATGCAGTCCTTTCAACCCCCTCTCAACCCTCACTGGAGATCAACCATGAACACACTCTTCAAATTCTCGACCTCCCGCTTCACGCGCTCGCTCGTTCCGGCCGCAATGATTGCCGCCTCAATTCTGCCGGCTGGATCCGTCGTCGCCAAGCTGGCTTCGAACGGCATCAGCCTCAATGGCATCCAAGTCAACGGCGTCCAACTCAACGGTCTCAGCCGCAACGGCCATCGTCCAAGCGGCACCGATTCTCCCGTCTCGACGAGCGACGTCGCCGCGCATCTTCCCGCGCCGCATTGCACGCAGAATCCGCATGAGTGCTTCGGCTCGATACGCGCGGAGGTGCCGTTGCCTGCGGGCCCGTCGCTCGTGTTGCCGAGCGGAACGATCCTTCAGCTACGTTGAGTGAATCATCATGCACCGCGTGCCGTCGCTGGTCGCGATACTGCTTCTGCTTGCCGCCGTGCGCGTCGCGGCGGCAGGCGTCGAGCAAGCCTCGCTCACCGTCAAGGGCACCGAGTTCCGCGTTCAACTGTCCGGCGGACGAGAGCTGCGAAGTGCGGAGCTCGTTGGCGCAGTCCTGTCTTGGCGCGATGGCGGCCACCTGCATCGTATCCGCATCGACGCGGTCGAACCGGACCCTCGTCATGCCGATGTGATGCTGCATTCGCTGTCGATTCGCGATGAATCCACATCGCGATGGCAACCGCTCTGCTTGCCCGATGCCACCGGGCGGCGGATCGGGTTCCCGTTAGCGCTCGATTCATCGGTTGACAAATCGGGTGAGCGGTTCACCCTCACCTGCACAGCGGGGGCCGAGGCGAAGTGCGTTCGAATGGGCTATGGCCCCTGGAAGGTGCTTCCCGACGGCCGTTCGATGGCGGACACCTTTCAAGCCTGCATCCACTTGGTGCGGGCCGATTACTGCGGCGATGGACAAGCATCGACCCATGACGGGACCGTCATTGATGTCTACGACGCATTCGGCATCCAGGAACTCGACACGGATGCGGCCTTGCCGTTCGAAGCTGCATGGAGTCGCGACGGGGCGGTATGCGTGGCGCGCACGCGCGTTCCGGCTGTGAAGACACTGGCCCAGGTCGTTCAGCAATGTCCACGGCTCGCCGCAATTGCACCCGAATGCACTGAGGCCCGTATGCGCTCGCGTGGCGATGTGCTGCTCTTCAATCGGTCGCGGGCGCAGTGATGCGCGCCGCGATCGTCGTCGTTGAACTGCTGCAATCGCGTGTGACCCGCGCCGCGCCACCGTTGTCCCCCTATTTGTCCCCCTATCTGTCACCCGGAGGGTGACCAGCGACCATGGTCGATGCGCTGAAATGTCACCTGTAGCAACGCAACCCTTTCAACGCCAATCAAATGGAGATCCCCGATGGAAACCACGACACAACCGGCTATCGATTTTTCGGCAATCAAGACCCGGCAACAATCGGCTTGGACCGCTGGCGACTACGCGGTCGTCGGCACGACCCTGCAAATCGTCGGTGAATCTTTGTGTGAGGCCATCGACCTGCGGGCCGGATCAAAGGTCCTCGATGTCGCAGCCGGGAATGGCAATGCATCCCTTGCAGCGGCGCGCCGATGGTGCGACGTGATCGCGACCGACTACGTTCCGGCGTTGCTCGATCGGGC
>JANMUI010000943.1:0-1810 GCA_031391405.1 Betaproteobacteria bacterium | reverse complement strand
ATGCGCTGCGCGAGCTGAATCGCATCGTCGCGACCGAGCATCTTCCGAAGCCGGTGCAGCGTCACCTCGAACGCGTCGCGTGCGGCATCGCCTTCGGAGTCCGGCCATAGGGCGCCGGCAACTGCGTCCCGGCTCACGCCTTCGGGGCCGAGCGCGACGAGAGCCTTGAGGAGGTCGAGCACGCGCCGCTGTGCCTTGCGCGTGTGGCGCGGAACCTCGCCGCTCACGGTGACTTCAAAGCGCCCGAGGGTTGTGATCTGGATCGGCCGCGGCCGGGCCGCGCTGTCATGGGTGCGGGCGTGCAGCTCGCGGGTGTTGATCAGACGCGTCGCGACCTCAGTCTCGATATCGGTACGCGCAGAAGGCGCGCGCGGCAAGAGTTCGCCGGCCGAGTCGTTAAGTGCGTTGAGCCGGCGCGTCTCTTCAATGTCAGGCTGCAAGTCTTCCCAGCTGAGGCGCGTAAGGTCGCCGTACGCGATCGCTCTTGCCAGTTCCGCCGGCGGGCGCGAATGACTTAGAACGACCACGCTAAGCCCGGTCCGCGGCGGGAAGGCCGGTTCCGACCCCTTGATCGAGAGCATGCACGGAAGGCCGTCCCGCAAGTGGTCCGTGGACGTGTCGGCCCGCGCGAGCTCGCCCACGAGTATCGGGAGTGCAGAGCCGTCGGGGACATTCTGGAAGTCATCGAGCACGACGATCTCGAAGTCCGGCACGCACTCGCGAAGCGCCCTGAAGAATCGTCGTGCGAAACCGGCGAGCTCAGTCAGATTCCCGGGAGTAAGTGCCGGTAGCCGCGCCGCATGAGTAGGCGCGACCTGGGCTAGCTGGTGGAAGAAGGTTACCGGGTTTGCGTCGCCTGCATCCACCCGGTACCAGAGGCATCTCATCGCACGCGTCTCGATCCAGCTAGAGATGAGCGAGGTCTTGCCTGCGCCCGGCGGGCCATCCACCCAGATAATCGGTCGGCGAAAGCGGTCGAGCAACGCGAAGACCCGCTCGCGCGCGACGAGTCCAGCGGCCGACGGGCGCACGAGTTTCGGCGGAAGGACGCAGCCCGGGTTCGCCGCTGCCGGATCAGTAGCTCCAGCAAAAGCCGCTTGGTGTCCGCGCCAACCGCCGACAGATGGTATTCGCAGTTCCTTCGGGCCGGCACGCCGCGAGTCGTCTTCCCAAGGCAATGGTTGGGTCCTTCGTGATGGCTGCCCCCGTAGAACCGGGGATAGGAAATTCAAAGGGAATATTACATTCAAACGCCCTTTTCAACAGCGGTCAATCCATCGCCGTACCGGCGAATCGTCAATCGCCACGCAATAGGCGCCCTAGCTTGGGGATTGTGTCCGGCGGCGGGGACTGCTTGGCCGATGCATCGGCTGAATTCGACGGAGCCTGACCGCTGGCGTGAGCAACGGCCGCGCCGGGTCCTCGGTGCTGTTGCAGAACCGGATTTCGCGTGAGGATCAGGCGGCGTTGAAGAGATCGAACCGGCGCGCCGGTGCGCGCGGCGGCGCCCGCGTGGGCAGGCCCAGGTGGGCAAGGATTCGGGCAATTACCGGCGGCTCTTCAACGCCTGCCCTGAGTCTGCCGAAGGGGCGGCGATGATCTTGAGGGTGCCGGCACACTGAGTGCAGCGTTCAATGTCGATATCGAAGAGGCTACCCCAACATCGCGGGCGAAAGCTCGATTGCATTCGTCGTGTCCGCCGGATCACCTGCGAGCGTTACCGTGTTGCTCCATCGACAGATCATCAAGGTCATCGCGCTCCCGGACATTAGTGACCGGATCGCGGCTCTTGGCTTCGAACCGATCGGGA
>JANMUI010000893.1:0-5480 GCA_031391405.1 Betaproteobacteria bacterium | reverse complement strand
GCATCCCGCATGAGTACGGCCCCGCACTCTGCATCCGAGTTACTTTACGAAGTCAACGACGGCATCGGCCTTGCCACTTTCAACCGGCCACACGCCCGGAACGCCCTCACATTCGAAATGTACGAGCGGCTGGCGGACATCTGCGCCAACGCACCGACCGATGGCACCGTGAAGGCCATGATCATCACCGGCGCCGGCGACAAGGCGTTCGCCGCAGGTACCGATATTTCGCTCTTTCGCGATTTCGGGAGACCCGAGCAAGGCATCGAGTATGAAAGAAAAGCCGACGAAATCCTCTCGCGTATCGAAGCGTGTCCCTTGCCGACGATCGCGGCGATTGCCGGCGCGTGCACCGGGGGCGGCGCAGGGATCGCCGCGTGCTGCGATATGCGGATCGGCACCCAGGATATGAAGTATGGTTTTCCGATCGCGCGTACGCTCGGGAACTGCCTCTCGGCAGCGACACTCGCCCGACTCGTCGGACGCATCGGCGAAGCGAAGGTCGTCGATCTGCTCTTCACGTCGCGGCTCTTCGGCGCGGACGAGGCCTTGGCGATCGGTCTGATCAACGAGGTGGTGCCGGATCACGCCGCACTGATGACCCGCGCGTTCGCCCTCGCCGGTCAGCTCAAGGAACATGCGCCTCTCACGATGCGTGTCACGAAAGCGTTGCTGCGCCGCATTCGCGAGGCTCAGGCTCGCGTCGTGGACGATGATCTCATCGCGCTGATCTACACCTCGGCGGATTTTCGCGAGGGGCTCGAGGCATTTCTCGCCAAACGCAAGCCGCAATGGCAAGGGCGCTGACATGCACGCGTGCCAAGCATCGCAAACGCCGGAAGCTCGCCGGGTCCGATGCTCACAGGATGTCAGGCTTTCATTCGAGCGGCGAATCGATCGCGCGAGGTCCGCCGTTCTCCTGCAATGCGATCAAACGGCGCAACACCGTCGCGACAGTCGCCATGAGGAGCAGCGCGAATCCGATCGGCAGCGACACGCGGACCACCCACTGCAACGCCCAATCCGTGTCGGCGATGCGCTCGGCGGATACGAACGATCGCCATGTGGAATCGACGCCGTACCAGATGAGCACACCGCAGAGGGGAGCGACCACGGTGATCGCCGCCGCCAGCTCCAGCGCATCACGAACACGGGGCGGCCGGCGCCCGCTCAGGATATCGATCCGCACATGCGCATCCACAACGGTGCCGTAAGCGAACGAAGTCATGATGAGCGCGAAGAGGAGCGCCGCCTCGACGTGCGAGTCGCTGGGAAGACGAACTACCATCCCCATTCACCCTCGGCGTTCGGATACTTCCACGCAAGCGCATACAGCAAATGCACAGCGCCCAATCCGGGATCGCCGGACACCCAGGTCCGTTACCCGGGGTGGCGAAATCCCGTCCACAGTATTCCGCCTATTTCGGGAATACCCGACTTCGCGGCTCTATGCGATGAATCCTGACTTCGCGTCCATAGTCGCCAAAACTGGACTAAGCTGCGCGATGCGGCAACCGTTGACTTGGCCGTTAACTATGCGTTGACCCCTGAGGACACCGAGCGGAACCCAAACTCAAGGAACACTTTGCAGCCTACTGACTGCCCTTCTCAAGGAGCCCTATATGCGTAGCCATCTCTTCACCCTTATAGCGTTCGGGTTCGTCGGCGGCGGCTGTCCGGCGACTGTTGGTGCTGGGCCCATAATCATCTACGAATCAGCTGGTCTCGGCTCTTTCGGTAGTCGGGGCGGGGCCACAATCAGCCTCAACCAGTTCGTTGGCATCTCATTCAGCATCGCCGATGCCGTTCACGTTACCGCCATTGGCGGTGACATGGGAACATCGCCTGGCGGCACTATCTTCGGCGCAATTGTTCCTGTGCCAACCGCTGGCGCTGTACCAAGCGTTGCCCCCTTAGAAATCGAGTCCATCGCGCTCGGCAACACGGTCTTCTCCGCGGCCGCAGGACACCCCGTAACCACCGACTTCAGAACTCCAATCGCAATGGACCTGGCGACAGGCGACTACGCGCTGATCTTCGGATCGGGCCTTTTCGGTGCGAGCGGGCAAGGATTTGTGAGAAACAACAACATACCGTTCTCGAGTTCCGTGGCCTTCACCACAGACAACGCACCGCCACCTCCTGGATTTCCGGCGGGTCGTTGGAATAGCGGGTTCTTTGGGACCGGTTGGAGGCTGGTTGTCGAAGGCGAACTACGGCCGATTCCCGAGCCCTCGACGCTACTCCTTCTTGGGTCTGCCCTCGTTGCACTGGTTAGTGTTGCTCGGCAGCGACGCCGCGAACGCGAGAAAGGTAGCGGAAGCAGCTCGTGGCGTGGTTCAGAAAGTCTACACGACATTTCTGGCTTGGCTCGATGTGCCTAACGCGTAGTTCAACTCGGACGCCCGCGAGTGTGCCTCTGTTCAGAACCGTGGAAATCACTTGCTTCATTGCGGTAGCTGGCACCTCGTCTCTCGCGGTCGCCGATTAATTTTTCGCTAGGCCTACGAGTACACAACCGAGGAATATCCAGCATGGCTGATAGAAACAGCAACAATCGCGGCCAACAAGCAGTCTCGATTGGGCAAGCACGCGAAATCGATACTGCGCTTCCCATAACCGTTCGAAAGACAGTCCAAGTAGGACTGGCACGGGAGCTTGACACTGCGCTTCCAATCACCGTGTTTCACACCACAAGTTTGCTCTTGCAAACAGTGATTGTCCCTGGGGTCAGGACCGACGAAGGGCAATTGATAGAGGCTGTTACGGAGCCGTGGATTGAGATCATCGCGTTGTTGGGGCGCGACCCATCGTTCGCACACCAAATCAACGACAGAATGTGGGAAGAAATTATTGCCGGAGCCTACCGGAGAGCCGGCTTCGACGAAGTGACGTTGACACCTCGAAGTGGTGACCTTGGGAGAGACGTCATTGCAGTCAAGCGTGGTCTCGGAACCGTACGGATCATCGATCAAGTGAAAGCATATGGTCCCAACCACCTTGTCAAAGCAAATGACGTCCGGGCACTTCTGGGCGTGCTGCAGGGCGACAAAGCTTCCAAGGGTTTTCTGACTACAACTTCGGACTTCGCTCCGAAGCTCCGCGATGACATCCTGTTGAAGCCGTTCATGCCCGCACAGCTCGAACTTATCAATGGCAAGATGCTTCTTACTCGACTCAAAGAGTTGGCAAACAAGAAGGCCTAACATGCCGCTCAAGCTGCCCGTCGCAAGCGTGCTTGCGATGTCCTCGTCGCACTGCTACTCGGCGGCGGCTTAGCGGCGGCGTAGGCCTCTCGGAATCTCCACCATGGTAAAAAAAGCAGCCAAAGCGTCGATTGACGCGGCCGACTTGGCGGAGTACCTCGCCACACAGGACGATTTTTCGCTCGAGCTATCGATATATAACGAAGCAAGGTCGCTCGGGTGGACTGTTACACACGGCGGCACCTACGACGATCCGGTAACTGGCAAACCGCGGCAATACGATATTCGTGCGTATCAAACTCGCGATTCCGGTCTTCAGATAGCAATGGCCATCGAATGTAAGAGCCTCAAGAGATCCTTTCCATTGCTGATCTCTCGAATTCCTCGGGCCGAACACGAGAGTTTCCACGATCTGATTTGGGCTAGGCGACCTGAGCATCCATATCCTGATCCTCACGGAGGTCGAACAATAAGGGTGAAAGGAGACGCGTCCTTCTTTCGCACGGGTGAGCTGGTCGGCAAGTCCACGGCTCAGGTGGGCCGAAATGAAGGAGGAGAGTTCGTCCGAGGAGATGGTGAGGTTTACGACAAGTGGTCGCAAGCTTTGTCATCCGCGGAGGGCCTTATTGGCGAGGCCAAGACTGCCTACAACCGATGTGGTATTCGGCGAGTTGTTACTTGGGTGCTGCCAGTCCTTGTCGTTGCGGATGATACTTTGTGGGTAGCCGATTACGTGGAAGACGGTAGGCTCATCGCGGAGCCAAAACAGGTTGATTCAGTCTCTCTCTTTGTGGGCCGCAAATCCGCGATGATGACGCACACGGAGTGCACGTTTTCTCACCTGCTCGTGCGCACTCGACGCGGCATTCACGAGTTACTCGACACCATCGCTTCAAAGCATCTGTATTGGCATACTCCATTTCCGGCTAGTGAAATTGCTCGATTAGATAATGAGGCCTAACAACGCACTCAAGGTGACCGTCGCAAGCGGACTTTCGATGCCCTCGTCGCATTGCTCCTCGGCGGCAGTTTAGTGCGGGCGTTAGCCGTCAGTGATACGCTGTGCCACGCAAAATTCGTAGAACCTAAGGCTTGGTTATTGAGGCTGTTGCCCACGAGGGATGGGGCCTCGGGGCAATGCTTGGGCCTGCGAAGACGGAGGGCCTTGCCGTCCTAAGCGTCGGGGGATTGCACCGACGCCACGGAGTTCGCGCTGCTACACTGTTACATGCTTCCGAACGCTGACAAGGCGGTCATCGATCCGGCGAAAGTCCGAGACTACTTGCTCTCGTCAAGTCACCCAGTGGGCCGCTTCAAGGCGAACGTATTCACGAGCCTCGGCTATGCACAGGAAGACTGGCAGTTGCTGCGAGACGCCATTCTCGAATTAGCGCGAACCGGCGTCGCGAGTGAGGGCCAGCCAAGCCTATACGGCCGCAAGTACGAGGTCAGTGGTATTCTTATTGGACCCTCCGGGCGTGCTGGCTCGTTTGTAACTGTGTGGCTCGTCCCGGTCGGGCAAGAAGTTCCTAGATTCATTACCGCGATACCGGCCTGAGCCATGTACAAGCTTCTCGACACCGTCGCCCTCACTCACGACGTGCCAAGCGCGGGTCTGCGTCGGGGCGATCTCGGCGCCATCGTTGAGATCCTCGCACCGGACGCGTTCGAAGTCGAGTTCGTTGCCGCATCAGGCCGTACTCAGGCACTGCTGACACTTCGGCCTGAAGATGTTCGCCCTCTGGGCGACAGAGACCTCATTTCAGTGCGTTCGCTAGAAGAAACTGACGGCTAACATCCAAATCCAGCGGACCGTCGCAAGCGCGCTTCGCTTGTTTGCGGTTCCCTCGTCGCTTCGCTCCTCGGCAGCGGCTGAAGAGTGACGTTGCCCTCGCAAAGAGCCGCGTGACGCTGGTATAACCCGTGTTATACTCAGCGCATGAAAACTGCGGTGTCGATCCCCGATCGCGTCTTCGAGTCCGCCGAGAAGCTTGCGGGGCGCCTTGGCGTGTCTCGGAGCGAGCTCTACGCAAGGGCCCTCGCCAGCTTGGTCGAGAAGCATCGCGAAGATCTCATCACTTCCAAGCTCAATGAGCTTTATGGCCCCGAGGGCGAGCCGTCCTCCCTCGATCGTGAAGTCGTCTCGCTTCAGTCCCGCTCGCTTCAGCGTGAGAAGTGGTAATGCGAAGAGGGGAGATTTGGTGGGCGTCAATGCCCGATCCGGTAGGCTCCGGCCCTGGGTATCGAAGGCCGTATCTCATCGTTTCTGCCAAT
>JANMUI010000440.1:0-2156 GCA_031391405.1 Betaproteobacteria bacterium | reverse complement strand
CGGTTGCACTCGCCTGGAGCACCTCCGCATCTTCGTTATCACGTTGGGTGACAAGACTGCCGCGCGCCCTGAGCTCCGCACGCCGTGACGCCGTACGGTCGGCATCGATACGTCCGGTCGTTGCATCGACCGCAACACCGTAACAACCCAGAGCGCGCTCCTTGGAGATGTAGCCCTCATCGAGATCGGATTGCACCGGACCAATCGCTCGATCAAGGGGCGAACCGTAGCCTCCGCCGCCACCCGATCGCAATATATAAGCTTCGCCTGCACGCAGCACGCGGCCTTGCACCTTGCCCCCCGTCAGACCGACCTCCTCATCATGAACGGTGCGGATGGCGACTTGATTGCCCGCGCCGGGATGCCCACCAAAAAGGCCCCAGGGTCGGCAGTAGACCCGCTCCACTTGCGCATTGAAGTTGAATTCCGCTACCGCGCGAACGATCCGCTCGGTGCCGAACCCGCCTTGCCACTGACCGGCGCCACCGGAGTCCTCGCGCAACGCGTAACGCTCGATGACCACGGGATACTTGGCCTCGATCTGCTCCACCGGACTGTTGTGCGTATCGCCGTCGTTGATGCAGATCGTCGCACTCATGCCGTCTTCGCCGTTCTTGGCACCCCAACCGCCACCGGTGAGGCCGCCCAGAAGCAGAAAGAGTTTGCCATCGAGAGGATTGCGACCGTTCAGAAACACCGTCATCAGATCCGCGTGATGGCCGGCAATGACGCGCGCCGGAATCGCAGGCGCCAGCGCCTTGATAATCGTGTCGACGACCGTCATCGGATAGGTCATCCAACGCTGCATTGGTGCCGGCTTGACTGCGCTCACCACCGTGCCCTTCGGCAGGATCACATTGAGCGCACGAAAGCTTCCTTCGTTGATCGGCAGCTCCGTCGGGGACGTCAGGCACTTGAACGCTACCTGACAGCATGCGCGCCCGGCCGCTTCACCCGAGTTGTAGAACCCCTTCACCTGGAGCGAAACCTCGGAGAGATCAACTGTCATCGAATCGCCCGCGACGATGACCTTCACCTTGATCGGAACGCGCCTGCCAAGATCAACCGCATCATCATCCATGTACGATTCCGCGACATAGACGCCGTCGGGAATGGAGCGCACCTGCTCACGCGCATTGGCTTCGCTGCGGTTCATGATCGCCGCGATCGCATCGAGCACAACATTCCGACCATAGCGGCCGATCAGATCAAGGAAGCGCCGCGCGCCGGACTTCACCGCCGCCACCTGCGCATTCAAATCGCCCATCGCGCGTTCCGGAATCCGCACATTCATGCGGATCACCGCCATCAGGTCGCGATTCAAGACACCGGCACGATGGATTTTGAGGATCGGGACTTGCAATCCTTCGGAATAAATATCGCGACTGACGATATTGAGTGCCCCGCCGATATCCTGCCAATGCGCCATGCACACCGAGAAACCGCACAGTTCGCCACGGTCGAAGATCGGCACGACGAGCGTGATGTGGTTGAGATGGCTGCCGGTGAGATACGCATCGTTGGTGATCAGCACGTCACCCGGCTCCATGCGCTCGGGGGAATCGGCGGTGGCGTAATGCGCAATCATCGCCTTCACGACGTCGCTCATACCGCGGGTGAACATCGGGAGTCCGATGCCGATCGAGACGGTGTCTCCGCGCGGATCAAAGAGGCCGACGGTGAAGTCCTGCGCCTCGTAGATGATCATGCTGTAGGCGGTGCGCATGAGGTTGGATTTCATCTCCTCGGTAATCGCGATCAGTCCGTTGCGCACGATCTCCGTCGCAACCGGACTCGCATCCCCCTGCCCCGCTCCAGCCATCATCCGTTCCTCAATGAATCTAACCCGATGGATCGCACCCGCATACAATCGGGCAGGCTCGACGCTACCACGGCAAACGCGATTGCAATGCGAGCGCCGCGATAGCGGAGCGCCGCGATAACAGTTTGGTCGACTCGTAGCACCCATTCTTGCTTCGGCTCAGGAGATCCGCATGCCGCATCGCCTCAAACGCATTGGTGCGATGGCAATCTTCGCCTTCGGCACACTTGCAATGCTCCCGCATCTTGCAAGCGGCCAGGACTTCCCCGGCAAACCGATTCGATTCATCGTGCCGTTTCCGACCGGTGGCGGCGCTGACCTGAATGCGCGCATC
>JANMUI010000878.1:0-4416 GCA_031391405.1 Betaproteobacteria bacterium | reverse complement strand
CACCGTCGCAAAAATTGTAGGGCGTGGGTACCCGCACGCCTGCAGCGGCCAAACGGTAAAGCGCATCGACCTCGGCGCTTTGCCAAGCCGCTTCCTGTGCCTGTCGCCCGTACCGGGTGCCCTTGGCCATGGCGCGGGCCTGGCGCGTGTTTTTGACCTTGCGGTTCTCGGAGTAGTCCACGGCTTGCCGGAAACTGCGTTCCGTCGCTTCCTTGTAGACCTTGGCGCAACGCATCTCGCCGCCGCAGCGCACGACGAATACGGTCGCCTCTTTGCCGCTCATGAGCTGTCGCACGACGGTGTCGATCAGCCCTTCCTCGATCAAGCTCTTCAATCGCTTCGGTGGTTTCATCCCGCTATTTTGAGGCACGATGGCCCTTTGGGTCCGAGTAATAACGACTTACCCCGCCTCGGAACCATGCCTCGGCGACGGAATGAATGCGCAAATGCACCCGATCGACTGCATGCATGATGGGATTGGGCAGATCCTCGATCTCCCACGGGAAATACGGTTCCCGGACAAGGAATAGAATCGCCGCCACCCTCGCGAGGATACCCATGCATAGCGACGCACTCAGCCAGCTCCTCGACATCGAGCAGATCAAACAGCTCAAGGCCCGGTATTGCCGATACGTCGACACCAAGCAATGGGAGCATCTGCGAGCGCTTTTCACCCCGGATGCCCGCCTCGAGGGACTTGGGTCTGCACCAAGCGGCGCCACCGTGGATATCTTCATCAACGGCATCTCCACGCGCTTCAAGGACGCGGTGTCGATTCACTATTGCCCGACGCCGGAGATCCGGTTGACCGGTGCCGATAGCGCGCGGGGCGTCTGGTCGATGATGGACTATGTGCAATGGACGAACGGATTCAGCCCGCGTGAAGCGCCCAATGCCCGCGGATTTCGCGGCTACGGGCACTACGAGGAGGAATATCGGCGTGTGGGCGAGACCTGGAAGATTGCATTGCTCAGATTGACGCGCATTCGTGTTGATCCGATCGGTGCGAATGAGGCCGCGCCTTCGCAAGGCTTGCTCGCGGTATCGCCTGATTGGCTGGGAATCCACGGTGCGTGACACGTCGATACCCGCTCGGGTTGAGCCCTTCGACATGCTCAGGGTGAACGGCTTAAAGCGTGCAGCCCTTTGACACGCTCAGGACAGTCGGAGGGCTCTGGTTCGAATTTAATCGCTTCATTACGTAAGGAGATGCATCGTGATCAAGTTCTACTTCAATACCGCCCCCAATCCAATGAAGGTCGCACTCTGCCTGGAGGAGATGGGACTCGCATACACGGCCATTCCCGTCGACACACGCAAAGGGGAACAATTCCTTCCGGAATATGTCGCCTTGAATCCCAACTCGAAGGTGCCCACCATCGTCGATGGCGATGCGGTGGTATTCGATAGCAACGCAATCGTGTTGTACCTCGCGGAAAAGACTGGACAGTTCCTGCCGGCGCGTCCGACGGATCCGATCTCGCGCGGGCAGTTGCTCTCCTGGCTGATGTTCGTGGCGAGCGGCATCGGCCCGTATTCGGGGCAGGCCGTGCACTTTCGAACGTACGCCCCGAAGCCGAACGATTACGCGTTGTACCGCTACGACTTCGAGGCCGACCGGCACTGGAAGATTCTGGATGCCCGCCTGGCGCGCCAGCAATACATGCTCGGTGCGACCTACACGGTGGTCGATATGGCGGTGTGGGGATGGGCACGATTGGTACCGGTCGTTCTCGGGGGCGATACGGCGTGGACGAGACTCCCTAACGTCAAACGCCTGGTCGATGAGATCAACGCGCGCCCGGCTGTCGCCCGCATTGAAGAACTGAAGAAGAAGCACACCTTCAAGACGGAGATGGACGATGTCGCGAAGCGGTCGATGTTTCCGCAGAACGAGCGGCTGGCGGGGACCGGGCGGGGGTGACTTCGAGCTCAATCAATTGGGAACCGCAAAGGACGCCCGCCAAGGAATCGAACGGTAAGAAGTGTCTCATCGGGATGGCTCCGAAATTGCATCGCGAATATACTCATCGCTCGCATTCCATTGCCTCCATTGCGGGCGCCTCTAAGAATTCGTCATTCCCGCGCAGGCGGGAATCTAGGCTTTTTGGAATGCCCGATGAGTCAATAGCCTCTGGATTCCCGCCTTCGCGGGAATGACGAAAAATTTGAATTTTTAGAGGTAACCTCGCGTTCATTGCGGTTCACTATCTAGCCAATCAAGGAGACTGACATGCCCATCGACTTTCACGCCCACTGGATTCCCGCACCCATGTCTGACGTGCTCCGTGCACGAACCAAGGTGCCGATGATTCGGCGTGGCGACGATGGCTTCGAGCATCTGGACTATGGATATCAATCCGCGAAGCTGATGCCGGGCTTCGACGATGTGCCCACCCGGCTTGCGGAAATGGATCGCACTGGCGTGACGCGCGCGGTCCTCTCGCTCTCCACCGTGTATGGCGTGGAATGCATGCCACTCGCCGAGTCGCTGCCGCTCTGTCGCGTATTCAATGATTCCGTGGCCGCCATGTGCGCGGCACGTCCGGAACGCTTTTCCGGACTTGCCGCACTCCCCAATGCGGATCTCGACGCAGCGCTGGTCGAATTCCAGCGCGCCATGGATCTACCGGGCATGGTCGGCGCCTTGCTGCCGGCCGATGGTTTTCTCTCGAAGAAGCGCGCAGAACGCTTCCGCCCGATCGTCGCCGCGGCGAATCGCAGGAGCGCGGTGCTGCTGGTCCACTACGGGCGCTGGGCGGGTGATCCCGAGGCGCTGAAGATCGACAGCTCGGACAACGCCGGGGTGCGCTATGGCACGCTCGACATGCAATCAAAACTGTCATCCAACATGGTGACATTCGCGATGACCGATTTTCTCGCGGAATTTCCGCGTGTCACGATGATGGTCCACAACCTCGGTGGCAATGTCGCCTACGAGATCGAACGTCTCGATCACCGCAACTACCTCGATCGGCCAACCGACGAGCTGCCATCCAAACGCATTCGCGCATCGAGTGTGATGGTCGATTGCAACTCGTTCGGGGCGCGCGGCATCGAGCTGGCGGTTGAAGTCTATGGCGTGGAGCGCATCGTTCTTGGCACCGATGGCACGGAATTCGGCATGAAGTGGTCGATGGATGCGATCGCCGAGGCGCGCCTGTCGGAGGCCGAGAAGCGCGCCATCCTCGACGGCAATGCGGCCAAGGCGCTAGCTCGCGTCAACACCCGCGCGACCGCCATGGCAGCATAGTCCGGTCGATGAAGCGATTGTCATGGCCAGGCAATTGCAGCCGTATGCGCTGACATGGTTCGAGGAGCCGGTTTTCCCACCGGAATATTTCGCGGGACTTGCCAGCGTGCGAAGGGACGGCGTGATCCCGATCGCGGCGGGCGAGAATGCAGTCAGTCCGACGAACTTCGCACAAATCGTCCAGGCGGCGTCGGTCGGTGTACGCTTCCTCTTTCATTGATCATTTGGACATCCATGGCTGACGATGGTCCTGTCTGTTTTGTTACCGGTGGCGCAAGCGGCATTGGGGCCGCCTGCGTACGCCGCTTCGTTGCCGAGGGCTACCAGGTGGCGTTCGGCGATCTTCAAGTCGAGAAGGGCGCGGACCTTGCCCGAGAGCTTGGCGAGCGTGCCACCTTCTCGCGACTCGATGTCAGCGCCGAAATCGAGTTTGCGAACGCACTCGATGCGACGGTTCGCCGCTGGGGACGACTCGATTGTCTGGTCAACAACGCGGCCGTCGCTGGTGTGATGGGGCCCGTCGCCAGTATTCCGATAGACGAGTACGACTATGCGTGCAACATCATCCAGCGCAGCGTATTCATCGGGCTCAAGCACGCGGCCCGCGTCATGCAGGCGCGCGAGGCCGGGTCCATCGTCAATATCGCGAGCGTTTCGGGACTGAAGGGCGGGTACGGCCCGCATGTCTATAGTGCCTGCAAGGCGGCGGTCGTGTCCCTCACGCAATCGGTCGCGCTCGAGCTCGCCGAGTCCGGCATTCGCGTGAACGCGGTGTGCCCGGGCAACATCGAAACGCCGATCCATACGGGGGTGCGTGACCAGCGGTGGACGGAGCGCATCGCGAAGATCCGTACCGCGCTTGTCGATGAACAGCCCATCAATCGGATGGGGCTCCCGGAGGAGATCGCCGCGGCTGTACTATGGTTGGCAAGCGACGAGTCGAGCTATGTGACGGGCCATGCACTCGTCGTGGACGGCGGGCAGATGGCCGGCCGCCTATGGCGAAAACAGCCAACCTTCCTGCGCGAATTTCATCGCGCCAAGAGACTCGACACATGATCGGAGGCGTCGATCGATGAATCGCGATACGCAACTCAAGCTCGCGCGCGTGCTAAGAGAGCATATTCAGAGCAAATCGACCGATCGTGCGACCGAGGTCTTTC
>JANMUI010000877.1:0-7150 GCA_031391405.1 Betaproteobacteria bacterium | reverse complement strand
GGGAAATCCAAGCTTTCCTACGCCTCATGGGGCAATGGCAGCCTCGGTCATGTCAGCGGCGAAACCTTCAGGTCCGCCGCCAAGGTCGAATTGCTGAACGTTCCCTATCAAGGCGCCGCGCCGGCGGCCCAGGCCGTGATGGGCGGGCAGGTGGACTTGATGTTCATGCCGGGGCCCTTGTGGATCTCCTATCGCGATCGCGTCACCACGCTCGGCGCAGCGTCGCCCAAACGGTTCGAGAACGTCCCGACGTTCACCGAGCAAGGCGTCCCGGCAGTGGTGGAGATCTGGCAGGCGATCGTGGCGCCGCCGAAGACGCCCAAGCCCGTGGTGGAGCGCCTGCACAAGGCTTTCTCGGAAGTGATGACCGAACCCGAGATCACGGATCGATTCCAGAAGATGGGCAGCGTGCCGTTGTCTTCGTCGCAGGAGGTCTTTGCGAAGCTGATCGTCTCGGACTTGGCAAAGTGGAAGAAGGTCCTCGCCGACATGGACATCAAGCCCCAGCAATAGACGCGCGCGGAGCCGTCGGTAATGCCACCAGGCGGAAACGGCACGATGAGGCGGATTGGTTTGTTCGGATAGTCCTGCTGCGCGAATGACTGCGCCATAACGACACTTAAAATCGCGACGCTTGTAGTCGCAATCGCGACAGACGCGAGTCGGCGGGTCAGCATCACCAATCCTCCATGACAGTGGCAGGTGTCGTGCAGGCAGATCGAACTTGATCATGGGCCGGTTTGCCGGTCCATGCAAACGGCCAGCCAAGACATTGCAGTTCGCTTCCATCGGGCCGGGCGCGGTGCGAGCATGCGTATAATTTGACTGGAGTCGGCGATGCCCAGCGCACCAATGCGTGAGATAACGCAAATCCGGATCCAGGAGTGCATGAAGTGGCGCAAGCAAGTTTGCAGAACAGGGTCGGTGCGCTCGCACCGGATATGACGCCACTCGATGGCGCCGATCCGCAGGAATGGTATTTCTCACAGGGCTACACCGATGGGCTGCCGGTCGTTCCGCCAACGCCTGAGAAGGTCGAGGCGATGATCGAGGCGCTTGGCGGTGATCCGGATGCGCTCGAAGCACGCGTGCCGCCGCGGTGGGGGAATCTGACGCACCGGGTGCTCGCGGTGAATGCCGTAATGGCCGGTTGCCTGCCGATCTATGCACGGGTGCTGCGCACTGCGATGCGGGCGATGTGCGAGAGCCATTTCAACCTGAATGCGATTCAGGCGACTACCCACGTGATTGCACCGCTGGCGATCGTCAATGGGCCGGTGCGCACGCAAATCGGCATGAACAGCGGCCATGGCGCTTTCGGCCCGGGCAATCGCGCGAACGCGACGATCGGCCGCGCCATCCGTCTGATCCTGCTGAATGTCGGCGGCGCGCTGCCTGGCGTTCTCGACAAGAGCACGCAGGGGACACCCGCGAAATACAGCTACTGCGTGGCCGAGAACGAGGAGGACAGCCCGTGGGCGCCGTATCACGTCGAGAAGGGTTATCGCCCGCAGGATTCGACCGTATTCGTGATCGGCGCCGAATCGAACCACAATATCAACAGTCCGCTGCCGAATGATCCCGAAGGCATTCTGGATGATGTGATCTCGTCGATGACGACCGTCGTGCACAACAACGCGCGGGCGAGCGGGCATTGCACCGTCGCACTTTCACCCGAACACGCGCAGACGATCGCCAAGCACGGCTGGACGCGCCATGATGTTCGTGCCTATCTGCAAATGTACGCGACCAACAAGTTCGGCAAGATCGTCCACAACCACAAGTACGGCAAGGCCTACAACCGCCACCTGCCGAAACACTATCGGCGTGACCTCGATTCGGACATTCCGATCGTGCCCTCGCCCGACAACATTCATCTTTTTGTGATCGGCGGCACCGCCGGTCGCTTCTCGTCGTTCATCCCGGGCTGGGGCCATTACAACAGCCCGGTTCTGCGTGCCATCGATGGCGTTACGCCTGCGGGCGGAGCGGTGTGCATCGATGGCACCTGCTATTTATAGAAAGGAATGAATGCAATGACGATCCACCAACCCCTGTACGGCTATGATCCCCGCGGTGTCGTCGAGGCCGAATCGCGTGCGCTTTCGCCCCGGGTGGCGGATCTGCATGGTGTGCGCCTCGGCGTGCTCGATAACGCGAAGATGAAGGCGGGTAGATTGCTTGGCTACACCACCGAGATCCTCAACGAGGAATTCGCATTCGCCGAGATCAATCATTATGTGAAGCGCGGCTTCTCGTACACCGCCGATCCGGACATGATCGCCGCGATCGCCAAGGCGAACGATGTGGTGATCACCGCGATCGGCGATTGAGGATCGTGCACATCGTGCAGTTTGCATGATGGCATCGCGTTGGAAACCCTTGGCCGCCCCACCGCGGTCATCATCACCAAGGAGTTCATGTCCGAGTGCACGACGCAAAAGGCCGCGCTCGGTATGATCGGTCTGGAGCCGGTCGTCGTTGATCACCCGCTATCGAGCTGCACTGACGAGGAGATCCGGCATCGCGCGCGCCAGGCCGCGGCGCAAGTGAAGCGATTGCTCCTCGGTCACTGAACGCAGGCGCCACGCATGCGGAAAATTCTCGATGGCGTGCGGGTGCTCGATCTCACGCAATTTTTCTCCGGACCGCAGGCGACGCTGTTTCTTGCCGGACTTGGCGCGGAGGTGATCCGCATCGATTCACCGGACAGCGCAGACAAAGTCGCCGTGGCGCCGCCCTACGCCGGTGCGCGCGGGGTCACACTCGATCGCAGCGCCCCCGATGATCTCAACGTCAACTATCTCAAACGCACACGCGGCAAGAAGGCGATCTCGCTCGACTTGAAGCGGCCCGAAGGCAAGGCGCTGTTTCTGCGGCTGGTGGAGAAGGCCGATGTGGTGGTTGAGAATTTCAGCGTTGGGGTTGCGAAGCGGCTTGGTCTCGACTACGCGCCGCTATCATCGATCAATCCGCGCATCATCTACTGCGCGCTGACTGGTTTCGGGTCGACCGGACCGGATCGTGACCTGAAGGCCTACGACGTAACGGTGCAAGCGGCGGCCGGTCTGATGAGCGTCACCGGCTTACCGGGTCAACCGCCGATGAAAGCGGGTACGGCATTGTCCGATGCGATCGCCGGCACCTTCGCGATGGCGGGTGTGCTGGCGGCGTTGTTCGATCGCGCCAATACCGGTCGCGGGCAATTTGTCGATGTGTCGATGGTGGACTGCCTCTTCTCGCTCCTGTTCGATGATCCGATCGACTGGTATGAGCGACTCGGTGTTCCTGTTCGACAAGGCAATCGCATCATGCGCTTCTCGCCGATCAATACCTATCAGACCAGCGACGGCTGGGCGGTGCTGGGCGCTGCGACTCCGGCGCAATGGACCGGCGTGCTTAAGGTGATCGGCCGCGACGACCTGATCGGCGATCCAAACTGGAGCAGTCTCGACTGGCGCGTTGCCAACGATCATCAAGTCGACGCGCTCGTTCGCGATTGGGCGGCGATGCGCACGACGAACGCAGCGGTTGAGACCATGCTGGCCGCGGGTGCGATTGCCTCGGTCATTCGCGGACCGGTCGAGCTCGCCGCATGGCCGCACTTGCAAGCACGTGAGATGTATCTGCCGCTGCAGCATCCGACCCTCGGTGCCCTTGCCGGTGTCGGCGCGCCAGGATTCCCGCTCAAGTTCGGCGCGGCGTCCGTGGGCTACGATGCACCGGCGCCGCTGCCGCGCCAGCACAATCGTGAGATCTATGGCGAGTTGCTCGGGCTTGACGCCAGTGAAATTTTGCGGCTTCGCGACGCTGGCGTCATTTAGGTACGGGGAGCATCCGCGAGGCATGCACCGACGGCGAACACGGTCCACTACGAACGCGGCGACACTGCGTGCCCATCCAAGCCGGTGACGACCGACGAGAGAGGCGTACGCTGCAGGCGAACCGAGCCGGCGCGTTCGTCACATGGCGGGCAACTACGTCGAGCTTGGTGGTCGGGCATAATTCGCCTCCCGCTTCTCAAGGCGAATCGAATCGTGCGCATCCCCCTACTGCTGCTCGCCGCATGTATTTCATCGTCCGTCGCGGCGCAAGATTTTCCGGCGAAGCCGATTCGGCTCATCTGCCCCTTTCCCCCGGCGGGCTCGGTAGACATCGCATCACGGGCAATCGCCATCGAGCTGACCAAAACGCTTGGCCAGTCGGTGACTGTGGAAAACCGACCCGGCGCCGGTGGCAATCTGGGCGGCGAGGCCGCCGCGAAATCCACGCCCGACGGCTATACGCTTTTCATGTCCACCAGCGGCATCCAGGCGATCAACCCGGTGCTGTACGCGAAAATGAGTTTCGACCCTAACAAGGCGTTGGCCCCGGTCGCGCCGCTGGTGTCGCTCAGCAACGTGCTGGTGTTGAATCCGAGTGTGCCGGCAAATTCCGTCCGGGAAGTGATCGCGATGGCCAAGGCACAGCCGGGCAAGATTCCCTACGCCTCCAGCGGCAACGGCACCAGCATCCATATGTCGGGCGCGATGTTCACCCATCTCACCGGCATCGACATGCTCCACATCCTCTACAAAGGCAGTGGACCCGCGGTGGCCGATCTGCTCGGCGGCACGGTGAGCATGATGTTCGACAATATTCCCTCGGCGCTGCCCCATATCAGATCCGGCAAGCTGAAGGCGCTTGCCACCACCGGCGCAAAGCGCGATCCGGCGCTGCCCGATTTGCCGACCATTGCCGAAGCGGGTGTGCCGGGCTATGAATCGGGTGTCTGGATCGGCCTCATGGTGCCGGCCGGCACGCCGAAGGAAATCATCGCGCGCCTGAACGCGGCGATCGTCACCGGCACGAAGTCGCCGGAATTCGTGAAGCGCATGACGGATCTCGGCTACAACATCATCCCGGGGACACCCGAGCAGATGACCGAGATGATCAAGGTGGAAATCGCGCGCTGGACGCCGATCGTCAAGGCCTCGGGTGCGACGGTCGATTGAACGCAATCAGGATCAAGAGGTGCGCCGCCGCGTGCGCTCGCCGATCCTTCCGGACCAATGACCGGCCCGCTATTGACGCAGAAAGTACAACACGCGTTGCAGGCCGCCGCGCGCACGGGCGCACTCACGGTCGAGTGCTCGTTGGACCTGGATTTGACCAGGACGGTTGTCGAGGTAAGCATCGCCGCATGGATATGGCGAGGTCAGCGTTTCCCGTATCTGGATGACTGCAAGGACCGCACCATTTACCACTGGGTCGACGACACCTTTCAGCCGGTCGCACGTTTCACGACCTCACTGATCAAACTGGTGCCGACCGAATGGGGGCCGCCGACATTCGAAATCGATGGCATCAAGATGTTGCCCACCGCGCATGTGTCGCCCTATATGGATGCCGAGCGCAAGGTCGGCCTGATCCAACCGCGCGACAAGGTGATCTTGGATACCTGTGGCGGCCTTGGCTATTTCGCTGCATGGTGTTTGCTCGGTCGGGCGCGGCAGGTGCTCTCCTACGAGAAGGCTGCTGACGTGATCTGGCTGCGTGGCCTGAATCCCTGGTCGCCTGATGCGGGTGGCGGATTGACCTTGACGCAAGGCGACATCGCCGAACAGATCGTCATGCTGCCGGGGAATTCGATCGACGCGATCCTGCATGATCCGCCGCGTTTCGGCATCGCGGGAGAACTCTACTCGCAGGTTTTCTATGACCAACTGGCGCGGGTACTCAAGCGCAAGGGCAATCTGTTTCACTACACGGGCACGCCGAACAAATTGACCAGTGGTCGCGATGTGCCGAACGAAGTGGTGAAACGCTTGCGGCACGCCGGGTTCGTCGCAGCGTTGCAAGGCGACGGGATTTTGGCGAGCAAAAGGTAAGCGTGATTTGGTAAGCGTGATGTCGAAGCAGGCGCATGATTGAAGAAATTCGCTGCGCCGGTCCGATCCGCCATGCCATCGCTCATCCCGGCGATAATGCGCGTCATGGACAATCCAATCCGATCGACCGAGCACGCCAACACCGCCGCCCTGCGCGTCCACAGTTTTAGGGCCTTGCAGCCGGGTTGCCGCCTGATCGTGCTCGGCGCCGTGCACGGCAACGAAACGTGCGGCACGCGCGCCATCGAGCGTGTGCTGGCGGAGCTCGATAGCGGGGTGCTTGCGCTTGCCAGCGGGCAGGTCACCTTCGTACCGGTCACGAATCCGCTCGCTTATCAACGCAGGCAACGCGCGGGCGACCGCAATCTCAACCGCAACCTGCGTCCGATGATGACACCGCAGGACTATGAAGATCGAATCGCGAATGCGTTGTGCCCATTGCTCGCAGAGCACGACGTGCTGCTCGATCTGCACTCGTTCCACTCGCCCGGTGAGCCGTTCGCGATGATCGGCCCGCTCGACAACGCCGGCGCGTTGGAGCCCTTTGCACACGCGGCCGAAGAGGAAGCCCTGGCGCTGCGCCTTGGGCCGCGGCGCATCGTGGAAGGCTGGCTCGACACCTACGCGGTCGGCGTGCAGGCGCGGCTGCAACGTAGCAAGCCCACCGAGCGTGCGCAGATGCTGAGTACCGATCCGCGATACGGCGTGGGGACCACGGAGTACATGCGCTCTTGCGGCGGCTATGCCATCACGCTCGAATGCGGACAGCACACCGATGCAACGGCCCCTGAGGTGGCCTACAACGCAATCCGCCGCGCGCTTGCACACCTCAAGCTGGTCGATGAGGCACCGCCGGCCGCCCGCACCGATGTGGAGTTGCTGCGCTTGGCCGAGGTGACCGATCGGTACCACGCCGACGACCGCTTTGCGCGCGCATGGATGAGCTATGAGCCGTTGACGGCGGGCGCGTTGATCGCAGAGCGGGCCGATGGCGCGTCGCTCACTGCACCGGACGACGGCTTCATCGTGTTTCCGAATCCGAACGCGGTGCCGGGCAACGAGTGGTTCTACTTTGCACGGCTGAGCGAGCGCAAGCTGCGCGGGTGAGCGTGCGTATCTAAGGAGATTTGTCGCCAATCGTTATGGCAATCACCGCCGTTTCTTCACTTCGGCAACCCCGCCCGTTGGAGGGGCCCGACGAATCGATCCAAGGCACGGTAAATTGGGAACCCACGTTTTCTACGTTCTCTATCAGAAAACGTGGTCTGTCCCCTATTTCA
>JANMUI010000868.1:0-10828 GCA_031391405.1 Betaproteobacteria bacterium | reverse complement strand
AACCGTCGCCAGCAACCGCAGCTTGCCGGTCTTTATCTGGGCAGCCACGGCGGGATAACCGGTGATGATGAACTGTATTCTCCCCGTCAAGAGATCGGGGATACCGAGTGCCATGCCCTTGTACGGCACATGCACTGCATCGATTCCGGTCTGCAGCTTCAGCATCTCCGCTGCGAAGTGATGCGGTGAGCCATTGCCGGCAGACCCATACGCGAGCTTGCCGCGATCTTTGCGTGCGAGCTCGATGAATTCCTTGAGCGAACTGACCGGCACCGATTCCTGATTGACCACCAGGAAGAACGGTAGATTGATTGCGAGCACGACCGGTTCGAAGTCGCGTTTGAAATCGACCGGGTGAGTCGGGTTCATCGCAGCGTGAATGACGAATTGGTTCGGCGCGACCAGCAGGGTGTGCCCATCGGGCGCAGCGCGCTTGACGAATTCAGCGCCGATCATAGCGTTGCCGCCCGGCCGGTTCTCCACAATTGTGGCCCCGAGCGTCTCCTTCAACTCCGGTGCGATGAGCCGCGCCAGCGCGTCATTCCCCGCGCCCGGCGCAGCCGGCACGACCAAGGTGATGGGTTTCGTTGGGAACGGCTGGGCGAATGTGATGGAAACAGGAAGAGTACAAACCACCACCAGGAAGTTGCAAATCCACCGAGAAAATAGATTCATTCCGACGCCCCGCGTTCACCCTTCACGTCTCACCTCTCTCCGTCCCGGTCATGCAATCCGCGTGGGATAAGGACTCGTCTCCGCCACATCGATCATCGTCCTCGCGAGTTTTTCCGTCATCTCGGCACGAAGCAGGCGCGCGCTCGCGTCGCCCCACAGGTTATCGACCTCGTGCGGATCATTATGCAAATCGTACAGCTCGCCGAATGGCACGCCGTCGTAGATCGATAGGCGATGCCGGCCATCGAGCAGGCTTCGCATGCGGATGCGATCCGGGAAGCCCATGTAGTAGCGCTGGCCCTCTTCTTCGATCATCAGCGTTTCGCGCACGCGGTCGGCCTGTCCATTCGCGACGCCGACGAGCGAGTGGCCCTGGATGCCGTTCCAGGGCTCGACGCCGGCACGCTCAAGAATGCTGGGGGCGATGTCGATCGTTTGTAGCAACGCTTTCGATCGTTGCGCCTTGGGACGCATAGGATCGGCCCAGACGAACGGCACCCGCGTGAGGCCGCGGTAGTGCAGTGGGCCCTTCAGCATCAATTGGTGGTCACCCATGAAGTCGGCGTGGTCCGCGGTAAAGATCACGATCGTATTCTCCGCGAGCCCGAGTGCACGGAGCTCCGCCAGGACGCGTCCGATCGAGTGATCGATGAAGGCGACCGAGCCGTAATTGAGTGCGATGGCCTCGCGCGCTTCACGTTCGCTACAAGCGAATAGGGCTTGCGTATTCTTGATCGCGGTGCCATCCGCGCGCCGATCGTAGAGCCACCGCAGATGCGGCGCGGGATTTCGATGGGGAGTATGAAATGAAGCAGGCGCTTCGACATCTTCCGGTCGCACCATGTCCCAGTATTTGCCGGGTGGCGTGAACGGATGATGCGGATCCGGAAAGGACGCATGCATGAAGAATGGCTTGCCGCTTGCCGCATGCTCGCGCATGCGGGCGATCGTACGATCGGCGATCCATCCTGTCGGATAACATTCTTCGGGCACCCGTGTTCGCCAAGCCTGTCGCACTTTGGTGAGATCGTATTCGGGCGAGGGAATCGCATTCGCCGGTCCGATCAGCCGATCCGCATCTGGTAATTGCTGTCGAATCCAGCGCCGCCAATGGCCAAATTCGTCGTCCGCGTGATGGATACACAGATCGACCGTCTGGAATCCATAGAACGGTGTTTCGATGTCGCACGTCGGATCGTCTTCCCAGCGCTTCCAAACCTCCTGACCGTGTCGCCCGCCGTCGTCGCGCCGGGCTTCATGCGAGCGTTTTGGCGACCCTTCGCGCGGCACCTGCGCGGGCTTGATCTCAATGTTCTGCAGATGCGATTTTCCGACATGCGACGTTGCGTAGCCCGCTTCCATCAAGGTCTGCGCGAGTGTGCGCTGATCCAGCGACAGCTCGATGCCGTTGTGCCGTACACCGTGACGTGAAGGCATTCGACCTGTCATGAGCGATGCGCGATTGGGCATACAGATCGGCGTGGCGACATGGAATTCTTCCGCCACGAATCCGCGCGCGGCGAGCGCATCGATGTTGGGCGTGCGGATCGCCCCGTTACCGTAGCAGCCGAGATGATCGGCGCGGTGCTGATCAGTGATGAAGAACAGAAAGTTCGGGCGTTTGGCTGCGATCGTGGACATTGTCGGAATGCTTTCTGTCAGGTGCACGTGGGAGCTCGCTGATGCTACCCCACCCATGCGGCCGCTGAAGTTGGGCGATGAGGCCCCTTGATAAAGGGGGCAAGTACACGACGCTTCGCTTGGGCCCACCGTACAAAGCCAAACGCCCGCAGAATATCGACCATATCGACGCTTACGGTACGCCATGCTGACCACAAACTTCATCCCCGGCACGCCGCGCATCGCCGTCGATCAAATGGGCGAAGGGCCGCTTCTCCTTTTCCTGCACGGCATCGGCGGGAACCGGACCAACTGGCATGATCAGTTGCCGGTGTTTGGCCGTGAGTTTCATGCGGTGGCCTGGGACGCCCGCGGCTATGGGCGATCCGATGACTATGAAGGTCCGCTCGAATTCGGACATTTCGCCGATGATCTGCGCCGCCTGCTCGATTATTTCAAAGCAGAGACGGCCCATCTATGTGGGCTTTCGATGGGCGGGCGCATCCTTCAGGATTTCTATCCACGTCATCCGCATCGCGTCGCGACGTTAGTGTTGTGCGCCACGATGGCGGGATTCGAAGCCTCCTTCACACCAGAGAAGCGGGCGGAGTTCGTCCGACTCCGAAAGCAACCGCTTCTCGAAGGCAAGGAACCCAAGGACATCGCGCCGATCGTGGCCCGCACCTTGATGAGTCCGAAGTCTTCCCCGGAGGCGTTCCAGAAACTCGTCGACAGCATGAGCGCGCTGCACAAGGACTCGTACATCAAGACCATCGAGGCAAGCACGCATTACGATCGGGTCGCCGATCTGCCGAACATCCGCGTCCCGACCCTTCTCGTCTATGGCGAAGACGACACATTGACGCCACCCGCGCTCGGGCGCAGCATGGCCGCGAAGATTCCGGGCGCGGAAATGGTCGTCATTCCTGACGCCGGGCATCTATCGAATATCGAACGGCCCGCGGCATTCAACGAAGTGGTGTTCGCGTTTCTACAACAGCATCGCGAGGAATCCGCGCGGCAGGCCGCCCAGATTCCTGATGGCGGACGCTAAGTGGGTGTTGCAGAATGGAGCACCTTGGATCCGCAAGGCATCAATCGGTACAACAATCGCATCTGCCTATAGAAGTCTGCGCGCTCTGTTGCGCAGACTTCTAGCGAGGAATCGATGAACACCATCGCTCTACCCATCGCATTGCCGCACGACACGCCGGACGACGTCGCGCAGGCACTGCGTTCATTCTGCGCGGCGCTCGTCGCGGCATTCCGCTCGCATCTTCGCTCGATTGTCCTGTTCGGCTCCGCAGCCGAAGGCCGCATGCGCGCAACGTCCGACGTTAACGTGCTGGTCGTGCTCGATCAATTCGATCGCAAGCTCGCTGATCCGATGCGCGAGGAAGCGCGGCTCGCACGTGCCACCGTACGCTTGCAACCCATGTTCCTGCTTGCCGATGAGATCGCGCTTGCAGCGGACGCGTTCGCGGTGAAATTCGAAGACATCCTCTCACGACGATTCGTATTGGCAGGTGAAGATCCGTTCATCGGCATGACCATCCCGCGCGACCGAATCATCTACCGGCTGCGGCAGGTCCTGCTCGACACGACCATCCGGCTGCGCGCGACGTACGTGTTGACTTCGTTGCGCGAAGAACAGCTCGCCCGCGAGGTTGCGGACGCCGCCGCGCCACTGCGATCAAGCGCGCTGTCGATCCGCGTACTCGAAGGCCATCCGGCGGTCTCACCGAAAGCCGCGCTCGAAGCGATCGCGGCCGATCTGCCGGGCGGCCCCTGGAATGACGTGCTCGCTGGCTTTTCGGATGCGCGGGAAGACGGTTCGCTCGCACCAGGTGCGGCGCCGGATCTACTGATGCGGATCATCGCGCTCGCCACTGCGCTACGGGAGCGCGTGGATCGCATAGCGGCATGAAGTTCTATCCGTTCAATCTGACCGGACCGCAGTTTCTGCTCTTCTACTGCGAGCTGATGCTCGTCGTGTTGGTGCTGCTTGCGATCGCCTTCCGTCTCCGGCAGATGGCCGGCGTCAATGAAGATCCGCGATTGACCGATCCCTACGAGATTGCACTATTGCGGGCGGGACCGGCCGAAGCCGTGCGCATCGCGATGATGTCGCTGGTCGATCGCGATTTGCTGCGTATTGATGGCGACAATTTTGTGGCGCGCGCCGACGCGCAGGCGCTCGTGCGTCGTCCGCTCGAGAAGGCCATCGTGGTGCATTTTCGGCGTGCCAACAACGATGAACCCGAGGCAGTGGCGAGCCATGCCCTGGTTGCGCCCCACGTCAATGCGCTCAGGCTCGACTTGGTCGAACGACGCTTGTTGTCCGATCCCCTGCATCTATCGACGAATCCATGCTTTGCGCCGGCGGTGTCCGCGATCCTCTTGCTCGGCATCGTCGCGTTCGTGCGGATCACTGTGTCGGGACCGCCATTCTTGTTTCTCGCCATCCTGGGCGGTCTGGCTGCGATCGTGATTCTCATCGGCTACGCGCGGCGATCGACGCCACTCGGTCGTCGCACCCTGCGACAATTGCAAGCGCTATTCAAGCGGTTGTGCGCGCGCGCGAATACATTACGCGCCGGCGGTCAAACGAATGAAGCGACCTTGCTGGCCGCGGTGTTCGGTCTCAACGCGCTCCCGGAGTCGTCGTTCAACTGGCTGGAGCGACTACGCGCAAGAAAGGGATCGAACTCATCCAGCTGCGGCTCGTCATGCGGCTCGACCTCGAGCAGTAGCAGTTGTGGAGGCGGCAGTGGCGGGGGCGGATGCGGCGGAGGATGCGGTGGCGGCGACTGATCGCGTCGGCATCGGCTGGCGGCCCGCGATCGCGGCGGGCCTATACCTGCACCTCGAGGCGTTTGATGTGATCGAGGTGATTGCCGACAACTATCTCCGCGCGACGCGACGCGAGATAGACGCGATCAAGATGCTCGCGCGTCAACGGCCTATGAACCTGCATGGCGTCGGGCTCGGCTTGGCATCGTCCATTGCGGTCGATCGCAAGCGACTGGATCGGGTCGCGCGCCTGGTCGGATTGATCGAGCCGGAAGCGTGGTCCGAGCATCTCGCGTTCGTGCGCGCGGGTGGCATCGAGATCGGACATCTCAGCGCGCCGCCGCGAACCGACGCAACTACGGCCGGCGCGATCGCAAATATCGAGTGTGCCACGCGCATCGTGGGCACGGCACCTCAGATGGAAAACATCGCCACGCTTCTCGAGCCCCCGGCCAGCATCATGGACGAGGCGACATGGATCACTCGCATCGTCGAGGCGAGCCACGTGCCGATGCTTCTCGACCTTCACAATCTGTATGCCAACGCTTGCAATCGCGGTGAGGATCCGCGGGCGCTGCTCGCCGCGATGCCGCTCGATCGCGTGACGGGCGTTGATCTCTCTGGCGGGAAATGGATCGACGCGCCCAGCGGCGGGCGAAGGCTCCTTGACGATCATCTGCACGGTCCGCCGGATGAAGTGTTTGAACTGCTGACCGAGCTCGCGCGGAGCGTTCCGCAATCGCTCAGCGTCATCATCGAGCGCGATGGGAATTTTCCGACGATCGAGGTGCTGTTGGGCGAAATTGCCCAAGCTCGGCGTGCACTTGCAAAAGGCCGCAGCCTGCGCGCCGCGAATTTCATGCCATCGATCGCCCACGCCGCATGAGCGCGATCGGCCTCGAAACGTTTCTGGCCCGCCTTTACACGGACTCGGCGCTTCGCTCATCATTCCTTGCCGACCCACGCGCAGCCTCTGCCCAATTCGACCTCACGGCCGCGGAAATCGAAGGCCTCGCCGCGATGGATCGCGATGGCGTGGTCCTCGCGGTGCGCAGCATCACCGTGAAGCGCGAGTCGTATCTGCGCCCGCGGGCCAGAAGCTGGTGGCCATGGCGGCGCTTGATCTCGTAGAATGCCAAGATGCTTCTTTTCAAACGCATTGTCGGCGTGCTGCTCGGGACGATCACACTGATCGCCGCGCTCCTGTTCTCCGTCGTGATATTCGCAGTCGTGCTCGTCGTTGTGGCGATCGCGATTGGTTATCTATGGTGGAAAACGCGAGCGCTGCGGCGCGCAGTGAAGGCCGGCGAGATCAGGCATTCGGGCCAATTCAGAAATGGCGAACACGGGGGACATACCGGCCGCACGATTGAGGCAACGGAAGTGCATGAAGTTCAAACCGACGTGATCGAAAATCAATCGAAACGGCCGCCGCAGTAGCAGTCGTTCTCGTTACTCCAGCTTGATCCCGGCCTGCTTCACGACCTTGCCCCACCGTTCGTAGTCGGATCGAATCAACGCGGCAAAATCCTCAGGTGAATTGGGGCTCGGCACGATGCCAAGCGTTGCATAGCGTTCGCGCACTTCCGGCTCCTTCATGACGAGCTCGATATCCCGATTCAATCGATCGATAATCGCTCGTGGCGTTTTCGCCGGCGCCAGAAGTCCAAGCCACGAGGTCACCGCGAACCCCGGCGCCCCGCCTTCATTGAATGTCGGCACATCGGGCAGCGCGGGGTCGCGTTTCCCGCTGCTCACGCCAAGCGCGACGACGCGCCCCTGCTTCACATACTGCGCCGCACCAGCGATGTAGGTCGATACGAGCGGAATCTGTCCGGAAACGACATCGAGCAACGCCGGCCCGCCCCCCTTGTAGGGCACGTGAACGATGTTGATGCCGAGTTGCTGGCACAGCAGTTCCATCGCGACATGGCCGGTCGTAGCAGTCCCCGCAGATCCGAACGACAGTGCGCCAGGCTTCTGCTTGGCCAGCGCCACCAGATCGGCGAGCGTGCGAACTTGCGCCGAAGCATGCGCCACGAGAATCAAGGTCGCATCGCCAAGCCGACCGATCGGTGAGAAGTCGCGAAAGCCATCGAACGGCATCTTCGGGAAAACATGCGGATTGATCGCGAATGACCCATCGTAACCAAGCACTAGCGTGTAGCCATCGGGCAGCGCCTGCGCGACCGCAGCAGTGCCGATGTTGCCCGCGGCACCGGGGCGATTTTCGACAACCACTTGCTGGCCGAGCCGGGCGGACAGCTTGTCGGCGATCGAGCGCACGCTGTTATCGGTGATCCCGCCTGGCGCGAACGGAACGATCACGCGGACCGGCTTGACCGGATAGTCTTGCGCAATTGCCATACCGCATAGCAGCGTAGCGATGAGTACGGCCAGGCTTTTCAATGCTGAATACACTTTGACTCCTGAGCTTCAAAATGCGGGTTTAGGGTCGAATGGCACGTACTTAAGCCGTCTGTGCTCAAACCTCCGTTCGCCCTGAGCCTGTCGAAGGGTAGCGCAGGCGTGTCGACGGCGCGCAATGTTCCGCGAACGGATTCTCCGGCATTCACCCTTCGACGGGCTCAGGGCGAACGGTCAATCGCCTGAGCGAACGACAGAACGCGGAAGCCATTCTTTAACCGTCCTCGAGTGAGCGGACGGCTGGCAAATCGTCTAGTTGGCCTAAGTAAGTGCCATTCTGTTCAAGATCCAATTGTAGGGGCAGGCAACCGATTCCTTGTTCTCATTAGATCGGCGCCGGCACCTTGTACTTCTGCACATCGCGAAAGCGGCTGACGAGATAGTCCCCCGACAAGATGGGTTGATACTTCGGTGGGTTGGCGGCCGACTGACAGGTCGGAATACAACTCACCAACGCGTCGTAATCGAGGTTGAAGAACGTAGGGATCGAATAGCGCTCCCGCCCATGACGATTGACCACGCGGTGCAGGTTCGAGACGTACACGTCGTTCGTCCACACCTTGAAGAGATCACCGAGGTTGATGACGAACGTACCCTCGATGAAGGGTGCGCCGATCCACTCGCCGTCGCGTTTCCTCAGCTCGAGCCCGCCGTTCGGATCCTGCGTGAGCAACGTGATCATGCCGTAGTCGCTATGCGGCGCGACGCCGAATTCGTCCTCGCGGGCGGCCGGCGGATGCGGCGGATAGTGGAAGAGGCGCGAGGCCACCATCGGCTTTTTCGTGTACTGAAGAAAATAATCCTCGGCAAGTCCAAGGCTCACCGCGAATACGCGCAACAGCCGCTTGCCCAGCGCAAGCGTCTCATCGAAGTAGCGCTCGGCCGCACTGCGCAGCCAAGGCATGTCCGCCGGCCAGCGGTTCGGGCCATGCAAGGGGCGGCCGGCGATCACGTCGGGATCGTCGAGCGGTAGATCGAGCCCGAACTCCCAGCTCTCCTTCAAATCGGCCGCATAACCCGGATGCTGATTGATGCCGTAAGGCATGAATCCGCGACGAAACCGATCGTCGAGCTTGTATTCGAGGCGCTTCTCGACCGGCAAATCGAAATAGCGTTTGGTCGCGGCAAATATGTCATCGATCACCGACTGGGGAACACCGTGATTCGTCACATAGAAGAACCCGATGGTCTCGCACGCTTGTCGAAGCTGCTTTGCGAGGGGAACGATCGATGCGCCGGTCGCGAGCGGCGTGAGATCAAGAACGGGCACTTCTTCGCGGGTTGCTGCGCGCGGCGCGACGGGAATCATTGGGATCATCCTCCGTTAGATTCGCAGTACCGTAGGGCGGAAAAGCAACGCGCATTCCGCCGTAGCCGAATGCAATAGTAAGACAATGACTCGCCGTTCATACACGACGCACGCGCCAAGTCCGCGGCGAGAACCGTCGTGGGTCGCCTCACTCGGCCGGTGGAATGCACACCGTCTCTCCAGCCGTCGTTTGAGCCCCCATATTTCATGCTCCAATCACGCGGTCATGCGCGCTGTCCATCCAGAATACGACCCGTTGTTGGATGCGAATGACCAGCATATGCAAACCGATACCCATCACCGAAAGGATTACCAGGATCGCGAACACGCCGGCCATGTCCATGCTGAAGTTGCGCTGGAGAATCATGTAGCCAAGCCCCGCCTGCGAGCCGACGAACTCGCCCACGATCGCACCGATCACCGAAAGTACGATCGCGACATCGAGCCCGACAAAGATGTAGGGCAACGCCTGCGGAACGCGAGCCATCTTGAAGACCTGCCAGCGTGATGCGGTGAACGCGACCATCAACTCGATCTGCTCTTGCGGTGCCGCGCGCAGCCCAACGATGGTGTTTGCCAGTACCGGAAAAAAAGCGATGGTCGCGGTGATGACGATTTTTGAGGTCACCCCGTAACCGAACCAGATAACGATGATCGGCGCGATCGCCACCTTCGGCAGCGTCTGGAACGCCACGACGTAGGGATAGAGGGTGCGTTCGACCAGGGCGAACTGTGCAATGAGCGCGCCCATTACCAGACCAAACGACGCCCCGAACACAAAGCCCGCCATCGTCTCGTAGAAGGTGACCAAGAAGTGGCTGATCAGATCGCCATGCACGATGCCCTGCCATAGCGCAACGGCCACCGATGAGGGGGTTGGAATGACGATCTTGGGAATCTCGAGAACACGAACAGCGAGCTCCCATCCGCCGACAACCACGATGAAGAGAATGATCGACAGCGGGATCTCGGGCCGCTCCCCGAATGGCGCAAGCCAACCACGCGGCGCCGGATCGTCCAGGCGTTCTTCGCTCCTTGCCGCGCTCACTTGATCGGGCAATTGGCGGCCTGCGTCTTGATCGCATTCGCATCGAAATTGTTGATCTTCTCGAAGAAGCCCGGAATCCCGTTCAGGTAGCTCGCGGCCGAGATTTTCTTCTCGATCAGCTTGGCATCCAACATGAAGTCCTGGATGCGACCATAGGCATCGGCGGTGGCATTCCCCCAGAGCTTGCCGCCATTCATCGCAAACGCGTCATTCATCGAATCGGTCTGACCCTTCAGATTGTTCATGTCCCACTTGACGAGTGTCGCCTCATCGGCACCGCTTGGCTTGGTGTTCGGCCAGCGCGCCCAATGAAGTTTCCTCACACAATCGGGATTGGCCATCGTAAATACCGATGCCTTGGCGGCGCCACGCGCGATCGCCTCCACGGTCGCGGCATCGGCGTCGATAGTTTTCTGCAAGGTCGAGAGCGTGAAGTCGGGGAAAGTCCGCCAATCCGCGCCACGCATATAGCGCAACTTGAGTCCGGCGTTCTCGAACGTCGCCTGCGCCGATGCCCAATAGAGCAGCGCCTGCACCCGATTGTTGCGCAGCGCCTCGACGGGCGGCGCACCGAGTCCCACCGCGACCACCTGCACGTCCTTGTCCGGGTCCATGCCGTTCGCACGCATGTACGACTTCATGAAGAAGATGCCACCGGTGGCCAGGCTGAACACGCCGATCGTCTTGCCCTTCAGGTCCTTGACATCCTTGACCGGGCTGTCGTCGAGGACCGCGAGCGACCAATCGATGACGCCAGTGTTCATCACGACGCGTGCCGGAATGTTGTTGACGACATTGGCCTGAATAACGACGCTGGAATTAAGTTGCGCGAATTCGGCATTGCCTGCCACCATCTGCTGCAGCGCTTGCAACGAGGCGCCGACCGGCAAGACCTCGACCTCCAGGCCTTCGGCCTTCCAGTAGTCGAGCGCAAGCGGCATCATGAGCCAGGGATA
>JANMUI010000850.1:0-2936 GCA_031391405.1 Betaproteobacteria bacterium | reverse complement strand
GCGCGGACCATCGCGCGCCGTCGGCACGCCTGCGTTACCCTTCGACAGGCTCAGGGCGAACGGAGGCTTGAGCATGAACAAACTTACGTAAGTGCCATTCTGGTCTGTCCCTATATTGTTTTTCTCCTATTGTGTCCGTTGTAACTCCGAACCATCGTCGTCGGTGGGTGGACGAACGATTTGACTTTCCTCAACCGGGCGACCGTTGTCGATTCATTTGCGATTCGTCAAATCGAGTCCCGCGATCGGGACATAAGCTGTCCGCACGTCACTTCCCTGCACATGGAGAAGGCGGCGCTTTCAATCGTTGTTGAATCAGCAAGGAGAATTGACTCATGGCAAATTTGGTTCGTTGGGACCCCTTCCAGAGCTTTCCGCGAATGCACGCGTTCGACGATTCGTTCGATGATCTGCTCCGCCGTTTTGGCCGGTCGCCTGCGACGCGTCACGACGAAGCCGTTGCGATCGCCGTCGATGTGAGCGAGGACGACAAGGCCTATACCGTCAAGGCAGAGATCCCGGGCGTGAAGAAGGAAGACATCGGCGTTTCCGTCGACGGCAATCAAGTGACCATTCAGGCCGAAGTCAAGAAGGAGAAGGAAGAGAAAGAGGGTGGGAAGGTGCTGCGAAGCGAGCGCTATTACGGCGCCATGTACCGCAGTTTCACATTGCCCATGGATGTCGATCAGGCGAAGGCCGACGCCCAGTACGCCGATGGCGTGTTGCAACTGGTATTGCCGAAGAAGGTAGGCGCCGGTGTCAAGAAGCTGGAGGTCCGCTGACACAAGAAGGGTCGGGGACTTGCGCGATAGACTACGCAGGTCCCTGATTGATCGAGACATGTCGTGCTCGAGGATAGGCTGTCCAAAACCGCGGGGTCCGTCGTTACAGCGCACGCTGGCCAACGCGACGAGGATTCTGCGCGGCTGCTGTCACTGACGCGAGCGCTCCTCGTCCAAGTTCGACACGCCGAGCGTGGCACGATCCCATCCGTGCACCTCGACAGTCGTCTCGAGGAGGATCTCGGTATCGACAGCTTGACCCGCGCCGAATTGGGGTTGCGCATCGAGCGCGAGATCGGCGGGCAACTCCCCGACGGGTTGATTCTCGAGGCACGAACGCTTCGTGAGTTGCTGCCCGGCATCGCGTGCGCCGTGGGTGGCGTGAGCATGCGAGTGGCACCGCTTGCTGTGGTCGAATCGCCGGTGATGTCCGGCGAGCCGGATGACGCGAACACGCTTCTTGATGTCCTCGCGTGGCAAGTCGCGCATCAACGCGAGAGGCGTCATGTGACCCTGCACGCCTCCGATGAGCGCGATGAGTATTTGACCATGGGCGAGCTTGATGCGCGGGCACGCCGGATTGCGGCGGGGCTGCGCGCCGCGGGCCTGCGGCCCCGGGAGGCCTGTGCATTGATGCTGCCGACTTCGCTCGAGTTTCTTTGCGTGACCTTTGGCATCCTGATGGCGGGCGGCGTGCCGGTCCCGATCTACCCACCGTTTCGCCTGGCTCAACTCGAGGATCACCTGCGCCGTCAGGCAGGGATTCTCTCCAACGCGCAAGCCACCCTGCTGGTCACCGTACGCGAGGGGCGCCGTTTCGCCAACCTGTTGAGGGGGGAAGCGGTCTCACTCAAGGGCGTGGTAACGCCGGAGGAGCTTGCATTGCATGCGCCGGTGCAGGACGTTGCGACGGTGACGGGCGATGATGTGGCGCTGATCCAGTACACCTCCGGCAGTACGGGAAATCCCAAGGGTGTCGTACTCACCCATGCGCAACTGCTCGCAAACATCCGCGCGATGGGTCGCGCAGCGCAGGTGACCTCCAAAGATGTGTTTGTCTCGTGGCTTCCCCTCTATCACGACATGGGTCTCATCGGTGCCTGGCTCGGGAGTCTCTATTACGCGATGTCGCTCGTCTTGATGGCCCCCACAAGTTTCCTCGCGCGACCCTCTCGTTGGCTTTGGACGATTCACAGGCATCGCGCGACGATCTCGGCCGCACCGAATTTCGCCTACGAGCTCTGCGCAACGCGACTGGACGATGCGGATCTGGTGAGCCTTGACCTCACGTCGCTTCGATGGGCATTCAACGGCGCCGAACCGGTCACCGCACAGACCATGGATCGGTTCGGGCGGCGCTTCGCGCCATACGGGTTCGACACGAGAGCCCTGGCCCCCGTCTACGGACTCGCGGAGTGCGCACTCGATCTGACGTTCCCACCGGCCGGTCGTGGCGTTCGCGTGGATTACGTCGATCGCGACGCGCTCATGCGCTCGCGAAGAGCGGTCAGTATCGATAAGGAGGCGGCCGCGGCGCGGCCGTTCGTGAGTTGTGGACGGGTCCTCGATGGTTATTCGATTCGCATTGCGAATGACGCCGGTCGACCGCTTCCAGAGCGAGCGATCGGTCGCATCGAATTCAACGGCCCGTCGGCGACGCGGGGATATTTCAATCAGCCGATCGCAACCGCGGCCCTCTTCGATGGAGCGTGGCTCGACTCGGGCGACCTTGGCTATCTCGCGAACGGCGAGCTTTTCGTTACAGGTCGCGCCAAGGACATGATCATTCGTGGTGGCCACAACATCTATCCCTACGATCTGGAGGAAGCGGTGGGCAATGTCGGGGGTATTCGAAAAGGGTGCGTTGCGGTGTTGGGTGTTGGTGATGAAGAGCAGGGCTCCGAGCGCGTCGTGATCATCGCGGAAACGAGAGAGACGGATCCCGTGCGATGCGACGGGATGCGCCAAACCATCAATGTGCAGGCCGTCCAACTGATCGGCGGCCCTGCAGATGAGATCGTTCTGGTGGCGCCTCACAGTGTCTTGAAGACGTCGAGTGGCAAGATTCGCCGCGCCGCCACACGCGATCGATACATGCAAGGTCTGATCGATGCGCATGGTCGACCGGTGTGGTGGCAGATCGCCCGACTGTGG
>JANMUI010000846.1:0-15574 GCA_031391405.1 Betaproteobacteria bacterium | reverse complement strand
ATGAGAAAGTATTTGAAATGGGAGGCATGATCGTCGACCCACCCATCGTTCCCCGACTTGCCCTCCGCGGCATCCGCAAGGCCTATCCCGCCGTCGTTGCTAACGACGCGGTCGACCTCACCGTCATGCCCGGTGAGATCCATGCGGTCCTCGGCGAAAACGGTGCTGGCAAGTCCACCTTGATGAAGATCATCTACGGCGTGGTGATACCCGACGCCGGTGAGGTTCGGTGGAACGGCGAGCCGGTGCATGTGCGAAGTCCCCAGGAAGCCCGCGCCCTCGGCATCGCGATGGTGTTCCAGCATTTTTCGCTGTTCGATACGCTTACTGTTGCCGAGAACGTTTGGCTCGGCCTCGACAAGTCCCTTTCGCTTGCCGAGGTGAGTGCACGGATCCAAGCCAAGGCCGCGGAATATGGCCAGGACATCGATCCGGTCCGGCCGGTGCATACGCTCTCGGTTGGGGAACGCCAACGCGTGGAGATCGTGCGTGCGCTGCTCACCGATCCGCGGCTCTTGATTCTGGACGAGCCGACTTCCGTGCTCACACCGCAAGCGGTCGACAGACTATTCGTGACCCTGCGACGGCTTGCCTCGACCGGCTGCAGCATTCTCTATATCAGCCACAAGCTGGATGAAATTCGAGCGCTCTGCCATCAATGCACGGTCCTGCGCGGCGGAAAGCTGGCGGGCGTCGTCGATCCCACCCTTGAATCCACCGCGAGTCTCTCTCGCTTGATGATCGGCGCCGAGCCGCCGCGCATCGAGCATCGCGCTGCCGCTCAAGGCCGCCTCGCGCTCGAAGTGAAAGAGTTGTCGGCCGAGCGACTCGATCAATTCGGCATATCGCTTGACGACGTGAATCTGCAAGTCCATGCGGGCGAAGTCGTGGGGATCGCGGGCGTGTCCGGGAACGGCCAGCAGGAGTTGCTCGCGATGCTGTCGGGTGAGGATCCGCGTGCCATTCCCGATTCGATCCAGTTGTTCGGGAAGCCGATCGGCCATTTCAATCCGCGGGAACGTCGAGCCCGTGGCCTCTACTTCGTTCCGGAAGAGCGACTGGGACGCGGCGCCGTGCCCACGTTGGGGCTCGCGCACAACATGCTGCTTACCCGCCGGGAGGGCGGTGCAGTGCGAATGGGCGGCTGGATCGATCTCAACCGCATTCGCGTGATGGCCGATCAGGTGATCAGCCGATTCAATGTGAAGGCCGGCGGCGCTGCTTCGGCGGCACGCAGCTTGTCGGGTGGCAATCTCCAGAAGTTCATTGTCGGCCGCGAGATCGATGCGCAACCAAAGGTGCTGATCGTCGCGCAGCCGACCTGGGGTGTGGATGTCGGGGCCGCCGCGCAAATCCGCAATGAGCTCTTGCGCTTGCGCGATGCGGGTTGCGCGCTCCTGATCGTGTCGGAAGAGCTGGACGAACTGTTCGAGATCACCGACCGTCTGCATGTGATCGCGAAGGGAAGGCTGTCGCCCTCGATCGATACCGTGCGTGCCACGATCGAGCAGGTCGGAGAATGGATGAGCGGACTGTGGGATTCCGCCGCGGTCGGCACCGCCGGATCAAAAGCACCCTATGCGGCTTGAAGCGCGCCCGCAAGCGTCGCTCGCGATGTCATGGGCGTCACCTGTCATTGCGCTGGCGATTACCGTCCTGCTCGGCACGTTGCTCTTTGTCGCGCTCGGCAAGGATCCGGTGCGCGGACTCATGGTCTTTTTCTACGAACCGATCAAGAGTGGCTATGCGCTTTCCGAACTGGCGGTGAAGGCGACACCGCTGATTCTTTGCGCGCTGGGCTTGGCCGTCTGCTTTCGCTCCAACATCTGGAACATCGGCGCCGAGGGTCAGCTATTGCTCGGGGCGATTGCAGGCGGCGGTGTGGCGTTGCTCGCCAATCCCGCCACCGGAAGCTGGATCATCGTCGCGATCCTGATCGCCGGCGCACTGGGCGGCATGGCGTGGGCGGGCATCACGGCGCTCTTGCGCGATCGCTTCAATGCCAATGAAATTCTGGTGAGCTTGATGCTCGTCTATGTTGCCGAGATGCTGCTCTCGTATCTCGTGTACGGCCCCTGGAAGGATCCCAAAGGATTCAACTTCCCGCAGACGCAGATGTTTGCCGCCAGTACGCAGATTCCGCTCCTCGCGACCGGAACGCGCCTGCATGCGGGATTCCTGATCGCGCTGGCCGCGGTTGCAGCAATCTGGATCTTCATGTTTCGTACGATGGCCGGTTTTCAGTTACAGGTGGGCGGGCTTGCTCCGCTCGCTGCGCGTTATGCGGGCTTCTCGTCACGCAAAGCCCTGTGGACGGCGCTCTTGCTCTCAGGTGGGATGGCCGGAATCGCAGGTGCGCTCGAAGCCGCGGGGCCGCTCGGACAACTCACCCCGCATGTATCACCGGGGTACGGCTTCACCGCGATCATTGTTGCGTTCGTCGGGCGCTTGCATCCGGGTGGCATCGTGTTCGCAGGGCTGCTGCTCTCGATGTTCATCATCGGCGGCGAGCTTGCGCAATCGCGCCTTGGGCTGCCGCGCTCCCTCACCGGCGTATTCCAGGGATTGCTGCTGTTCTCGCTGCTTGCGTGCGATACATTGATCCACTTCCGCATTGTTTGGGGACGGCGACTCGCATGGAGTCGATAGCGCTCCTCGTCGCTGCAACTTTGAATGCCGGCACCGCGCTCGCGATCGCGGGACTTGGGCTCCTCATCAACGAGAAGTGCGGCGTCGTGAATCTTGGCGCCGAAGGCATGATGCTGATCGCGGCGGTCGCCGGATTCGCGACCGCGGTGCATACCGGCAATGACTGGATCGCGTTTGCCGCGGGAATGGGGGCGGGGGCATTGATGGCCGCGCTGTTTGGTTGGCTCGTGATCTGGCTCAACACGAATCAATATGCATCGGGCCTTGCGTTATCGATGTTCGGCGCGGGCTTGTCCGCGTTTGTCGGTATCAAATATGTGCAGGAGAAGCTGCCGTCGCGCGAGCAGTTCGCGATTCCCTGGCTCGCCGACATTCCATTCATCGGCCCCGCGATGTTCAAGCAACATCCGATGGTCTATATCGCGATTGCGCTCACGATTTTCATGGCGTGGTTTCTCTATCGCTCGCGCGCTGGCCTGGTGCTGCGATCGATCGGGGAGGCACCGGAGTCGGCGCATGCACTCGGCTATCCGGTGCGAATGATCCGGTTGGCGGGTGTCGTCGCGGGCGGCGCGTTGTGCGGATTGGCAGGCGCGTACATCTCGGTCATCTACACGCCGCTCTGGGTTGAAGGCATGATCGCGGGCAAGGGCTGGATCGCGCTCGCGCTCACCACGTTCGCGACGTGGCGGCCAGGTCGTGTATTGTTGGGTGCTTACCTGTTCGGCGGCGTGACGATGCTCCAGTTCCATCTTCAAGGAATGGGCGTGCAAGTCGCGAGCCAACTGCTTACCATGCTGCCCTATGTAGCGACGATTGTGGTGCTGGCGCTGATCTCGCGGAACCCGACGTGGATCCGGATCAACATGCCGGCGTCGTTGGGTAGGCCGTTTTATCCTGGAGCTTAGTTGCCGTGAAAAGGGAAAAGGGAAAAGGGAAACGCCCACCGCCAATTCCGTTCGCCTTTGCCTTTCCTCTGCGTCCTCTGCGTCCTCCGTGTCCTCCGTGGTGAATTTTTGAGTTGCAGTAGACAAATCAAAAGGAGTAAGCCCGAAATGATCGACCTGAATAAACGCTGGTGGCTGCGTGCATCGGCACTCACTGCCGTCGCCTCTCTCGCGCTCGTCGCCGGGTGCGGCAAAGAAGAACCCAAGCCCGCTGCGAAGGCACCGGCTGCTGCCGCCGCACCGGCGCCCAAACCCGCTGAGCCCCTCAAGATCGGCTTCATGTATGTGGGGCCGGTCGGGGATGCCGGCTGGACCTTTGCGCACGACAATGCACGCAAGGCCATGGAAGCCGAATTCGGCGACAAGGTGAAGACCACGTTCGTGGAAAGCGTCCCCGAGGGGCCGGATGCCGAGCGCGTGATTCGCGATCTTGCCGATCAGGGCAACAAGCTGATCTTCGCGACCTCGTTCGGTTACATGGAGCAGATGCTCAAGGTCGCCGGCACGATGAAGGAAGTCCGGTTCGAGCATGCGACCGGATACAAGACTTCCGAGAACATGCGCACGTATGACTCGCGCACGTATGAGGGTGCGTACATGGCGGGCGTGATTGCCGGTGCGATGACCAAGACCAACACGCTCGGTGTGGTTGCATCGATTCCGATTCCGGAAGTGATTCGCAACATCAATTCATTCACCCTCGGCGCGCAGTCGGTCAATCCGAAAGTGAAGACCAAGGTCGTGTGGGTCAACAAGTGGTTCGATCCGCCCAAGGAATCGGAAGGCGCGCAATCGCTGCTCAACCAGGGGGCGGATGTGCTGTTCCAGAACACCGACTCGTCGGCCGTGCTGCAAACGGCCGAGAAGGCCGGCAAGTTCGCTTTCGGCTGGGATAGCGACATGAGCAAATTCGGTCCCGGCGCGCATCTCGCCTCGGCGGTGATCAACTGGGCGCCGTACTACAAGAAGGCCGCCAAGGACGTGCTCGACAACACTTGGCAAACCGGCGGTGTCTGGTGGGGCCACAAGGAAGGCGTGATCGATCTCGTGTCGGTGTCAGACAAGATTCCCGAAGCGACCCGCAAGCAGATCGACGAGATCAAGGCCGGACTCAAAGCAGGCACGTTCGCTGTATGGAAGGGCCCGATCAAAGGCCAGGACGGCAAGGAAGTGCTCGCGAAGGATCAAGTCGCCGACGACAAGTTCATGCACGGCATCAAGTGGTATGTCGAGGGCGTGGAAGGGAAGGTGCCGGCGGGGGGCTGACCGTCGGTTGAACCGCGAGGGGCGCGAATGGTTCTGCTAGCTGATGGACCCTACGCGACGATTGCGCACTCGCATCGTGACTCGAATGGCGCTTGAGGTGCGTAAGTTCGGCGATTCTTGCAGGTCGGGTTAGCGAAGCGTAACCCGACCTGCAAATCTGAAATGACACTGGGTGCTTTGCGAAATAACTCTGTGCAATGGCAGTTCCACCGTCATACGGACCAGTCCATTGTTACTGTCGCATCGAATGGTTCCGTTGTGACATCGTGCGACCTCCCTTGCTAGAAACAAGCCGAACCCTCCACCTTCAACGCCAGACGAGAATCTCACGCCGCGTTCAAAGCATGTCATCGGATCGATTGGAGAGTCGGACTGGTTTCTCGACGGTAAGCATAGCCATTTGACCGTCCACACCGATATCGGCGCGAACATGACCGCCGACCTTTCCGTACTTGATAGCGTTCTCAAGAAGTACAGCGGGTACGATTGGAAAGGACTTCTGGCTACCCAGAATGATTGCGCGTACGCCGCTGACATGGATTGCCATATTATTTTCTGCCGCGCGCTCCTGGAACACTCGCTTCATCTTGAATACTAGGTCATAGAAATTGATGGTCGAGTCGTTCGGAAGCGCCTTGATTCCATCAATATTCGAAAGCGCTTCGAGTATGTCGAAAGCATTTCGCATCAACTCTGCGGCGCTTCGTATGCTTAACAAGCTTCTTGTTTCTCCCTTCTCATTGATCTCGCGTTCTGCGTGTTGAAGGACAGCACCATTTAACTTGCGGAGCTCATGAAATGCTTGCGGCAGGACCTTGGATGCACTTTCTATCGCATCCGCTCGATAACGAATGACTTCGCGCAAAAATTCGATACTCTTCTCAATGTTGTCCCTCGAAACCTTGTTCGCGGGGTAGCGCTTCCCTAGTTCCCTCTCATCACGAGTGTCAAATCGCGGAAAGGCGACTACGCCAGTCACGGCCCAGTGCATCTGCTCAAACTGAAAGGAGCGTGTCGTGAATCCGAAGGGACATTGGTAGTAGCCCGCAGACTTAGTCGCCAATGACGCATAGTGACGCGCGCACTCGGTCCTCTCAACGAACGCCTTCTTGCAAAAACTGAATACGGTAGCGACGGCGCCATCGGTGATCTTTGACCTGACTGGGTCATAGATCGGAAAAAGAGTGCCACGCGGATGCGGGGTCTTTCCTCCGGGTCGGAAACGCTGAGTTTGGTGAGCAACGCCTCAAAAAGATGCTCTATCGTGACCGCGAGCTGAAGTTGATTCTCCACTAGGGCCATCGAGTCCCCAAGTCCCATATCCTTCGGGAGAACGATGTGACTTGCGCGGAAGAACTCGGCCTCCGCCGCAGCCAGACTGCGCGAGGTGTAGGCAATTAGTCTCGTCCGCGGAGACACGCGACGGATATGCCGCAAGAGATCGAGCCCCTGGTGCTCACCAAGTCGTTGTCCAATCCCATTGGTAATCGACAACCGGCACGTCATATAGCTGACTATCCAGCTTGCGCACGTCGTTTCCGGTTTTGTCGTGATCGACAGCGAACCCGGCCGTCCGTAGCTCCTCAATTAGCAAAGGCGCTTTATCGTTCACAACGACGATGCGCCCATTCTGGATCAATCGTTCTCGAGTGAGCGTCGCATCGTATGTAGCCAAGTCCGGCTGACGCCACAGTGATTTCATAGATTCGAACATAGTCACCTATCTTCCAATTCCGAATCATACCGGGACCGCGTAGTTTCATCTGCTTCACAATCTAACTCGTCTGCGTTGGGTTTCTCCGACGGGTTTGAATCCGCTTCTCGTGCGGGCCGCTATTCAGGTCCGCTGTACCGATACGTCGGTGCTTCGATTTGGTCAGCCGTCCCTCAGTACCACACGCCAAGCGGTCGATACCGGTGAAGTAAGATATTCGATCGTTTCGCTATCCGAGGCTAAATGTGCGCGCACGTTGCATCCCAGTGCCGACTGAATCGTGGGATCTGTAATCAGTCGCAAGATGTGAAGCTTGAATCTTCATAAATGTCGTGATCAAACGCCGCAGATACGCGAATAGGGATTTCTCAATTGATAAGCGAGGTGGACCGCACGCCTATGGTGCGGCACGGTTCGGATTACGCAGCGAGGAAAACTTATAAAAGCCTTATACTAAAAGCATGAACGAAATCGCCTGGTCTGCCAAGGCAGTGCGGCAACTTCGCAAAATTCCAGATAAGCAAACACGGCGGAACATTTACGCCGAGGTGCAGCAACTCGCAAACTGGCCGAAACTTGCAGCTGATATCAAACGCCTGCAAGGCCGCAATGATTACCGGTTACGCATAGGTGGCCATAGGGTGATATTTGAAATTGACCAGAGCGGCGCTCCCATCATTGTCACGATTACACAGGTCGAGAAACGTAATGAACGCACGTACTGATGTCCAGATTCTGAAGGACGCAAGGGGCAAACCAGCTTTCGCCGTCATCCCATATTCGGAATACCTCAATTTGTCCAAGCACCGCGCCCCGACCATTCCCAATGCGGTCGTCAATAAAGTGATCAACAAGGATATGACGCCCATTCGCGCGTGGCGCCAACATCTCGGCCTAACGCAATCCGAAGTGGCGCGCCGCCTCGGCATATCGCAGAGTGCCTATGCCCAGCAAGAAGCGAAGGAACCCATCAGGAAATCCACCCGAGAGAAATTTGCCAAGGCGTTGGGGATCGTGCCGGAACAACTTGCGATCTGAGGGTGGCGGCTACACAATCGTGTTCCGGGACAGCGTGACAAGAACTCTTCATGCTTCGGCGCTAGCAATCAAATGTCGATGAGACAAATCGCAGCTGACCACCTCCCCGACCTCCTCCGCGCCATGCCCAAGGCGGAGCTGCATATTCATATCGAAGGGTCGCTTGAACCCGAGCTGATTTTCCGGTTGGCCGAACGCAATCGGGTTGCGCTTCCCTATCCAACCGTGGAAGCACTACGCGCCGCCTACGCTTTCACCGATCTCCAGTCGTTTCTTGATCTCTACTACGCGGGCGCAGAGGTCTTGCTTCGCGAGCAGGATTTCTACGATATGGCTTGGGCATATCTTGCGCGCGCTGCGGCGGACAATGTGCTGCGCGCAGAGATCTTCTTCGATCCGCAGACGCACACGTCGCGCGGTGTCGCATTCGATATCGTCATCGACGGGTTGCATCGTGCGATCACCGATGCTCAGGTGCGCCTTGGAATCAGCGCCGATCTGATCCTGTGTTTCCTGCGCCATCTCAGTGAGGAGGAAGCGTTCGCCACGCTGGAGGAGGCGTTGCCGTATCGTGATCGCTTCATCGGCCTTGGGCTTGACTCGGGCGAGCGCGGCAATCCCCCGGAAAAATTCGCCCGCGTGTTTGCACGCGGCCACGCGCTCGGCTTTCATATCGTCGCGCACGCAGGCGAGGAAGGGCCGCCCGCATACATCCGCTCGGCCCTTGGTGTGTTGAAGGCCGAGCGCATCGATCATGGCGTTCGCTGCCTGGAGGATCCCGCGCTGGTCGAACGCCTCGTTCGGGAGCGCATTCCACTCACTGTCTGCCCGCTGTCGAACGAAAAGCTGCGGGTTGTGGCGCGGCTGTCCGATCACAACCTTGGCGATCTGCTTGCCAAAGGCCTCGTTGCCACGATCAACTCCGACGATCCAGCGTACTTCGGTGGTTATATCAATCAGAACTTCACGGAATCATTCGATGCATTGGGGTTGACGAGTGAGCACGCATATCGACTCGCTCGCAACAGCTTCGAGGCAAGCTTCGCATCATCTGAAGCCAAGCGAGGATGGATCGCCAAGCTCGATGCCTGCTTCGAATCATTTGGGGCAAAATGACGTCACTCCACTCACCCGAGCCTCTCCTGTGTCCTCGTTCTTCCCCTTCGCTTCCTCCGTGTTCAAATTTCTGAGGAAGTACTTAGTAGGCGTGCCAGCCTCGATTCTCGCCACCATTGCACTCGCCCACGCTCAGCAGCCGCTCAAGATCGGCTTCGTCTATGTGAGCCCGGTGAGCGACGCCGGTTGGACCGCCCAGCACGATATTGCGCGCAAGGAACTCGAAGCGGCACTCGGTCCGAAGATCGCGACGCGATTTGTCGAGAACGTTCCCGAGGGGGCCGACGCCGAACGCGTGATCCGTGATCTGGCCGCCACGGGCCATCAATTGATCCTGACCACTTCGTTCGGATACATGAACCCGACAATCAAGGTGGCGCGTGAATTCCCTAACGTTTCTTTCGAGCACGCGACCGGCTACCAGCGTGCCAAGAATGTCGGCACATACAACGCGCGGTTCTACGAGGGGCGCTATCTGGCCGGCATGGTGGCGGGCGGCATGTCCAAGTCGAACGCCGCCGGCTATGTGGCCGCGTTTCCGATCCCGGAAGTCCTGCAGGGCATCAACGCTTTCACGCGCGGCATGCGCAGCGTCAATCCGCAGGCTTCGGTGCGCGTGATCTGGGTCAACGCGTGGTTTGATCCGGGCCGCGAGCGCGACGCGGCGATCACACTGATCGGGCAGGGGGCGGACGTTCTCACGCATCACACCGATTCAACCGCAGTGGTGCAAGCCGCGGAAGAGAAGGGCGCCTATTCGATCGGCTATCACTCCGATATGTCGAAATTCGCGCCCAAGGGCCATCTCACCGCAAGCACCCATCAATGGGGCGCGTTCTATATCAAGATGGTCCAGGAGAAGCTCGCCGGCACCTACCAGCCTTCGAACATCTGGGGTGGTATCAAGGACGGCATGGTGAAGCTCGCACCGATCAATCCGATCGTTTCCCAGGCATTGCGTGAGCGGGTCGCGCAGACGGAAAAAAGTATTGCGAGCGGCAAGTTTCACCCGTTCGCCGGTCCGGTGGTGGAACAGGGTGGCAAGGCGCGAATCGCCGAGGGCAAGGTCATGACGGACGCGGAGCTCGGCTCGATGGACTACTACGTCGAAGGCGTCGTCGGGCAGTTGCCCAAGAAGTAAGGGAACGGTTCGGGCATCGCATGCACGCCGGCCCAATCGCCCATCACGGCGCAATCCTGCATTTTGTCGATGATCCGGGTAATGCTCGGGATCCCGGCCGCGCGATGGAATTTTATCCCGATGGCCTCCTGGTCGTGCGTGATGGCCGTATCGAGTCGATCGGTGATCGGCGTGCGCTGAAGCCATGGTTGCCCAACGACACGCGCGTCGTCGATCACGGGGAACAGCTGATCGTCCCGGGCTTCGTCGACACCCATATCCACTACGCGCAGACCGATATCGTTGCCTCTTACGGGACCGAGTTGCTGGATTGGCTGGAGCGGTTCGCATTTCCCGCGGAGCGCGCGTTCGAAGATCCGGCGCACGGCGCCGAAGTCGCGGCATTTTTTCTTCAAGAGCTGTTGCGCAACGGCACGACCACCGCGATGGTGTTCCCCACCGTGCATCGCGAGTCCGTCGAGGCGATCTTCGCCGCGGCCGAGCCGGCGCGGATGCGCATCATCGCGGGCAAGGTGATGATGGATCGCCATTGCCCGGAATGGTTACGCGACACGCCGGAATCGAGCTACGAAGATTCCAAGGCGCTGATCGAACGCTGGCATGGGAAAGGCCGGCTCGCTTATGCGGTGACGCCGCGCTTTGCGCCCACATCGAGCGAGGCGCAACTTCTGGTATGTGCGCGGCTCGCCGATGAACATCCCGGCGTCTTCATTCAATCGCACCTCGCAGAGAATCGGGCCGAGGTCGCGTGGATGAAGGAGTTGTTTCCTACCGCGCGCAGCTATCTTGATGTCTACGAGCATCACGGCTTGCTGAGACCGCGCGCGGTTTATGCGCATTCGATTCATATCGACGATGCGGATCGCGCGCGCATGGCTGCTACCGGCAGCGCTGCGGCGTTCTGTCCGACGTCGAACCTCTTTCTTGGGAGCGGTCTGTTCGACCTCGATGCGGCGCGCGATGCAGGCGTTCACGTCGGCATCGGCACCGACATCGGCGGTGGTACCAGCTTCAATATGCTCCGAACGTTGGCGGAAGCCTATAAGGTCGTAAAGCTTGCCGGCAAGACGCTGTCGCCGTGGCGCGCGCTATACCTTGGCACCCTAGGCGGGGCGCGCGCACTCGGACTGGAGGCGCACGTCGGCAGCTTGGCGCCAGGTCGCGACGCCGACTTCGTCGTGCTCGATCCGATGGCAACGCCGCTTATGCAACGGCGAATGGAGCACGCTTCGACCTTCGAAGAACGCTTGTTTGCGATCATGATGCTGGGCGATGATCGGACCATCGCCGCGACGTATGTCATGGGTGAATGCGCCTACACAAAGGTCGTAGAGGGCGCCCGCAATGGCGAATGACATTCCCGCAATGGCGAATGACATTCCAGTGCTCATCGTCGGGGCCGGTCCGGTGGGATTGGTGCTGGCGAAGGAATTGAGTCACCACGGTATCGGCTCGACATTGGTCGAGCGCAACCTCGACACGACCCGCTGGCCGAAGATGGATATCACCAACTGTCGCAGCATGGAGTTGCTGCGCCGGCTCGGCCTTGAGGACGGACTGCGGCTGGTCGGGGTGCCGGCGCAGTTCTCATTCGATGTGATCTTCGCGACGGGCCTTGCAGGGCGTGAGTTCGCGCGGTGGGCAATGCCCTCGGTCGATGCGATGCGTGAGCGCATCCGGGCGCACAACGACGGGACGATGCCATGCGTGCCATATCAGCGCTGTTCGCAGGAAGTGTTCGAGGCATGGATGAAGCGCCTGTGCGAAGACGATCCCCTGATCGATGTGCGCTCCGGATGGCGCTTCGATACCTTGACCCAGGATGCCGACCGCGTTACCGCCGAGATCACTGACACCACGACTGACGAACGGCGATCCTTGCGTGCCTGGTATCTCGTCGGCTGTGACGGTGCGACGAGTGCGGTTCGCAAGGCGCTCGACATTCCATTGCAAGGGCGCCCGGTACCTCGTATTGCACGGCAGGTCCATTTCAAATCGCGCGACCTCGCCGCGCTGCATGCGCACGGCCAGTTCTGGCATATCTTTTTCGCCGCGACCGGTACGCTGATTTCGCAGGACGAAGTCGATACCTGGACCGTGCAGCGCTACTACCCGCCGGATACCGATCCGTCGGGGATTCCGTCCGAGGAAGTTGTCGCGAGCGCGCTTGGATGTTCCATCGCGATCGATCGCGTGCTAGTGACGAGCGTGTGGCAGGGGAATCTGCTGGTCGCTGATCGTTATCGTGCCGTCCGGGTCTTCCTTGCCGGTGATTCGGCGCATCAGAATATTCCCACGGGCGGTTACGGCATGAACACTGGTGTTGGCGATGCCGTCGATATCGGTTGGAAGCTCGCGGCCACCTTGCACGGCTGGGGTGGACCGGCGCTGCTTGCCAGCTACGAGGTCGAACGGCGTCCGGTCGCGGTGCGCAATGTCGCGCGCTCCGATCGCCATGCGAACGTGCATGCGACCTGGCGAAGCCAAATGGATCGCGCCTTGCTCGAGGCCGATACGCCAGAAGGTGCGGCGCACCGTGCCAGGATCAACGCCATCATCCAGGCCGATCGCGGTGAGAATGAAGATCACGGCATCGAGCTTGGCTATCGGTACGACGGATCGCCGGTGATCGTCGCGGAAACCGGTGATGCACCGCCGTGGCAGCCGCGCACCTACACGCCGACAAGTTGGCCGGGCGGGCGTCCGCCCAGCGTGATACTGGAGGATGGCTCGTTTCTATTCGATCGATTCGGTCGCGGCTTCACGCTTCTTGACTTCACTGACGACCGGGACGCATCGCGACTTGTGCAGGCCGCAGCCGCACGTGGCGTCCCGCTTGAAAGAGTCGTGATCCGGGATCCGCACGCTCGGCAACTCTATGAGCGAAATCTGGTGCTGATCCGTCCCGACCAGCATGTCGCTTGGCGCGGCGATCGGGTGCCCGACAATCCGAGCGCGATCGTCGATCGTGTGCGCGGTGCGGAACTGATCTAAAGGAGCGTTGCATGGCGCTGACGGCAAGAGATGTCCTGCGGAACAGTGTCAAGGAGAAGCTCGCGCGCAACGAAGTCGTTGCATCGATCACCGTGCGTCTGGTCGCCACCAATGAGATCGTCCGCATCGCGAAGACGGCGGGCTTCGATACGCTCTACATCGATCTCGAGCATTCGAGCTTGTCGATCGAATCGACGAGCCAGCTCTCGATCATGGCGCTGGAAGCGGGCATTCCGGCATTCGTACGTGTGCCCAGCAACACGCCGGAATACATTTCACGTGTTCTAGATGGCGGTGCGCTTGGCGTGATCGCGCCCGGCGTGCGATCGGCAGACGAGGCGCGTGCGGTGGTCGCTGCCGCCAAGTATCGCCCCTTGGGCGAGCGCGGCTACGGAGCGGGATTAGCCCATCTGCAGTATCGGAACTTCCCGCCCGTGGAAGTGTTTCGGGCGATGAACGACGCGACGATGGTGATCGTGCAGTTCGAGTCGGCGGCGTCGTTGGCGGCCGCTGAAGCAGTGATCGCAGTCGATGGTATTGACATGGTGCTGATCGGCACCAACGATCTCATGGCCGACCTTGGCATCGCGGGCCAGTTCGATCATCCACTCGTGCACGATGCTTACGTCCGCACACTCGCGGCGTGCCAGAAGCATGGCAAGCATGTTGGGGTGGGCGGGCTCTCGACGCGGCCCGATCTGGTCGAGAAGTATGTAAAGATGGGCGCGCGCTATGTGTCGACCGGAACCGATCTCGCGTTCCTGATAGCCGCTTGCACGCAGCGGTTGGAGCAGGTGCGGGGTATTACGATTTAGCCGCCTGTATTGCCTAACGATGCTGTCTAGTCGATGCACTCGTACGCAGGCAAGGTCAGGAACTCGACGTACTCGCCCGTCGTGATCTGATCGAAGAGCTTGGCGGCCTCTTCATATCTGCCGCCCGCCCAGGCAACCTCGCCGAGAGCTGCCTTCACTTTTGGCAGTTCTTCGGCCATCAGCTCGCGAAAAAATTGCACCGTGACCTTGCGGCCATCGTCGAGCCTGCCCTTCTCGCTGCGGATCCATTGCCAGATTTGCGATCGTGAGATCTCGGCGGTCGCCGCGTCTTACATCAGGTTGAACACAGGCACGCAACCGTTGCCCGCCAACCACGCGCCCAGATACTGCACGCCGATTGAAATGTTGCTGCGGACGCCCGCCTCGGTGATCGGTCCAGCCGGTTGGAAATTGAGGAGGTCCTGCGCACTGAAATTCACGTCAGTGCGTTGGCGTGTGTACTGATTCGGCGCCGGCATATGTTTATCGAAAATTTCCTTCGCGATGCGAACCAGGCCGGGATGCGCCACCCATGTGCCATCACAACCGTCTGTCACTTCGCGCAGCTTGTCTTGGCGAACCTTGTCGAGCGCCGCCTCGTTCGCGGCCGGATCGTTCTTGATCGGGATCTGCGCGGCCATGCCACCCATTGCCGGTGCATTACGATGATGGCAGGTCTTGACGAGCGAAAGCGCATAGGCGCGCATGAACGGCGCGGTCATCGTCACCTGTGAGCGATCGGCCAAACAGAAATCAGGATTCGATCGGAACTTCTTGATGCACGAAAAAATGTAATCCCAGCGGCCGATGTTGAGGCCGGCCGAGTGATCGCGCAGCTCCCACAGAAATTCGTCCATCTCGAATGCCGCGAGCACTGTTTCAATCAGGCAAGTCGCCTTGATCGTGCCACGGGGAATACCAAGCTCGTCTTGCGCCATGACGAAGATGTCGTTCCACAGCCGCGCTTCCAGGTGCGATTCCATCTTCGGCAGATAGAAGTACGGGCCCGAGCCGCGGCGGAGCAACTCTTTCGCGTTGTGGAAAAAGTACAACGCGAAGTCGAACATGCCGCCCGACACGGGCTTACCGTCCACCCGCACATGTTTCTCGTCCAGATGCCAGCCGCGTGGGCGCGGAATGAGCACGGCGGGTTTCTCGTTGAGTTGATACTGCCGATCGCCTTGCTGGAACGAAATCGTGCGGTGCACGGCATCGCGTAGATTGACCTGCCCGTCGATCATGTTGTGCCACGTCGGGCAGTTGGCGTCTTCGAAGTCGGCCATGAAGGTCGACGCGCCGCAGTTGAGCGCATTGATCACCATCTTGCGATCGGTGGGCCCGGTGATCTCGACCCGGCGATCGAGCATATCGAGTGGTTGCGGGGCGATCGTCCAGGCGGCGTTGCGGATGTGCGCCGTCTCCGGCAAGAAATCCGGGCGCTGGCCCGCATCGAGCTCCAATTGGCGTGCCGCCCGCCGTGCCAACAACTCTTGACGGCGCGGCCCGAATTGCCGATCCAGCTTGGCGACAAACGAAAGCGCGTCCGGCGTAAGGATTTCGAGAAACTCAGGGGAAACGGGGCCGGTGATTTGCACACCGGCCGGAAGGTTGATTCGCATTGGGGCGTTCATGGTGACTCCTCGCTCAGCCAACCGCCCTGAGCTTCTCGGCGTGTGCCCGATCGAAGAACTGCTCGTCCTCGGTCGAACCATGCAGCGCTGTCAGCGAGGACTTTCCGCCTTGCACCACCTGGGTAATGTCGTCGAAGTAGCTGGTGCCGACCTCGTCTGGTGTGAAACCGGCACGCCGGATCTCGAGTTCGCGCGCAAGTTTGCCGAGGGGATTCACAAGCAGTATCCCGGCAAGCTGCTCGCGTACAACTGCTCGCCCTCGT
>JANMUI010000826.1:0-15026 GCA_031391405.1 Betaproteobacteria bacterium | reverse complement strand
GATCGCTTCGAGGTCGTGTTGTTCGATATGCGCAATCACGGCCGCAACGCACCAAGCAGTGCCGACAGTCACCATTATCAGCAACTCACGCGTGACATCGGATCGGTCAATCGTGCGGTTAAGGAGAAGCTTCGGCCGGGGCAGGCCATCGTCGGTGTGTTTCATTCGATGTCGGCGCGTGCATCGATGAAACACGCGATCGAGAACGGCTGGAGCTGGGATGCAATGGTCCTCTTCGATCCGCCGAACATGCCGCCACGCTCGCATCGCCTGTACGAGGTGATGCGAACGTTCGAGCTGAAGCTGATCGAATGGTCGTGCAATCGCCCCGATCGATTTGTGAGCCCCGAGGATATGATCAAGGGCTTTCGGGAGAGCCGGGCCGCCAGTCGATGGATGCCGCAGGCAATCGATGACATGGGACGCGCGGTTGTCCGCCCCGATGGCTTAGGTGGGTGGGAGCTCACATGCAAGCGCGAGCTGGAAGCGGCGATCTACCTTGGCGCGCTCACACTGGATCTGTGGCCGCCTGCATCGGCGTATGGCGGCCCGGTAAAGCTCATCGGCGCTGATCCGGCCTTCAAGGGCAATCCTCCGACCGGGGTCGCCAATCAGGCGCTGGCGGCCGAACATGGTTATGAGTACGAGTCGATTCCCACAGCCGGACACTTGTTGCAGATCGAGCGACCCGAAGAGTGCCGACGATCGATGGTGTCGTTCCTGGCGGCGAATGGAATTGTCTAAGGCCAATGTCTGAACAGAACCCAGAGGACGAACCCCATGCATGATCTACTTCCCGTTGCAGAAAAAATCGGCGCAATTCTGAAGGCGCGCAAGGAATCGATTGCGATCGCGGAGTCTTCCGCCGGCGGACTCATATCTGCGGCGCTTCTCGCTGTGCCGGGCGCATCGGCCTACTTTCTCGGCGGCGCGGTGGTGTATACGCGCCAGTCGCGCAGCATCTTTCTTGACGTTCCGGATGCCGCGCTGGCATCGATCCGGCCATCGACGGAAGCCTACGCCTTGCTGCTTGCGAGGACCGCGCAACAGCGTTTCTCTTCGGTCTGGAGCCTTGCGGAAACGGGTGCGACGGGTCCCACCGGCAATCGCTACGGGGATGCGGCCGGGCATGCCTGCATTGCGGTGGCAGGCCGTCATGAAGAGGCAATCACTATCGAGACCGGCAGCGGTGATCGCGTCGCGAATATGCGAGCATTTGGGATTGCAGCGCTCGAATTGCTCCTTCGCGCATTGGGGAGGCCCACATGACCCGCGGACAAGTGCTTGCGACACCGGCCCAGACAGCCGTTCCGGAAGAAATTCCGACGCTCGATATTGGTCCTTACCTGCAAGGCACTCCCGGCACACTGGAAGACTTGGCTGAGCACTTGAGCCGCATTCAGCAGGAAATCGGCTTCTACTTCATCGTCAATCACAGCGTGCCACGCAAGCTGATCGCCGAAGCCTATGAACAGTTGCGTCGGTTCTATGCGCTTCCTCTGGAAGAGAAGCTCAAGCTGCGAATCAACGCGAAGTCGTCGGGCTATGTGCCGGCGAAATCGACAGTGTATGTGACTTCGAACGTCAATCAGAACACCAAGCCGGATCTGAACGAGTGTCTGCTTCTGATGCGTGAGCGGCCGGCAGACCATCCATCGATTGTTGCGGGGCGGCGATTCGTCGGCCCCAACCAGTGGCCCGATGAAACTTTGCTGCCGGGGTTTCGCGCCACGATGCTCGAATACTATGCGGCGATGGAAGCACTCGGCTACAAGTTGCTTCCGCTCTATGCACGCGCGCTTGGCCTACCGAAAGAGTACTTTGCGCCGTTCTTTACCGATCCGACGTGGACGACGCGCAACCAGTATTACCCGCCGGTGCAAGCCGAGGAGAATCAGTTCGGCATCTCACCGCATCGCGACCACGGGTTTCTGACATTGCTCCCGCTCTCCGACGAACCAGGACTGGAGATACGCGCACCGTCCGGGAATTGGTTGCCGGCCCGCGTTGAAGGTAACGGAATCATCGTCAATACCGGAGAGTTTCTGAATCGGTGGACCAACGGGCGCTTCATCGCTACCCCGCATCGGGTGGTGCCGCCGAAGCACGACCGCTATTCGATTGCGTTCTTTTTCAATCCGACCTGGGACACCTTGTCGGAGGCGTTACCGACTTGCGTCAGCCAGGCCAATCCCCCGCAATTCGAGCCAATGCGATTTCTCGACTATCTGTGCTGGTATGTGGACAAGAACTACTCGCGCTCTGGTGGCGGACAGCAGGAGATCGCGGGCGCGAAGTGATCGGCGAGCCGCGGCGCGCCGGCTACTTGTACTTGCGTTTCATGATCTCCGCGAGCGGGACGCCGTTGTCGATATCCGTCTTGCGTTGACTGTCGCCCTTGTCGATGGTGCGCGCGACCTCGAGTACCGCACGCGCTTGCGAATACGGAATGAAGCAGATTCCCGCGTCGTCGGCGCAGACCAGATCGCCCGGACTGACCGCAACGCCGGCGATCGTCACGATCCCGTTAATCTCGACCGTCCGAGTGCGCCACTTGCCGGTGATTGGGGTAAAGCCGCGGACCCATACCGGCCATCCCATGGCGCGATATTGATCGGGGTCGCGGACTGAGGCATCGACAACCGCTCCGGCAAATCCTTGCCGCTTGGCGATCGTTGCCGACATGCCGCCCATGTTCGAGCAGCCGATAATGCCTTGAAGAACCAGTACATCGCCTCGCTCGGCGAGGTTGTGCGCTTCGCTTTCACCCTGACCACTGACCCGATCCAAGGCAGCTTTGTGGATCTGCGACGTGTGCCCGACATTGCGGACAGTGAGAGCAGGTCCGACGATGCGCTGCCCGGGATTGACGGGCGGCAGGTCCGAAGCAGTGACGACGCCGACGATGCCAAGTTCATCCATGGCGTCGGACAGCGTGCCGGTCAGATCCACGAGCGCCTTGAATCCTTCGATGATTTCGCCCGGCAGCCGCGGCAAATCCAGCAGGCGTATCGCGTCTCGCGGCAATTTGCCGAGCGGGGTCTTGGTCATTGGCGTTTCCTAAGTTGGGCGACATCTGAAGAATTTCCGTATTTTGACATGGTCGAGCGCTCGCCCATGATTCCGACCGTCCAATCCCATTACCAGGGCCGGCTCGGTTGAGATCCGCCTCGCATGGTAAAAAGCGGGGCGCGCCGTTTGTCGCAAAGAACTCTTGAAGGGTGGGAATCATGATCGATCTTCGAATGCAGTCACGCGTGCCCTCCGTGGCAGGACTCGTGGCCTGTACCTTTGCGATGGCGATCATCGCGGCCACAACGAGCGTCCAAGCGCAGCAGCCGGTTAGGATCGGGCTGATCCTTTCGCTATCGGGTCAATTCGCCGATGCCGGGATTCAGCTCGAGAACGGCATCAAGACCTACATGAAGCAACATGGGGATGTGGTCGCCGGCCGCAAAATCGAGCTCATCCGGAAGGACACGGGTGGCGTGGCGCCAGACGTTGCCAAGCGGTTGGCGCAAGAGTTGGTGGTGCGCGACAAGGTGGACATTCTGGCTGGGTTCGTACTGACGCCGAATACACTCGCCGCAGCGGATGTGTCGGCAGAGGCCAAGAAATTCATGGTCGTCATGAACGCCGCAACATCGATCATCACTACGAAATCGCCGTACATGATCCGCACGTCCGTGACCTTGCCGCAGATCGCCGAATCGTTCGGTACGTGGGCGGCAAAGAGCGGCGTGAAGAAGACCTACTCGATGGTGTCGGACTTCGGTCCCGGCCACGACTTCGAAGCCGGTTTCCACCGGGCGTTCAAGGAGGCCGGGGGCGAGGTGATCGGTTCCGTACGTTTTCCGGTCGCCAATCCGGATTTCTCCGCATTCATCCAACGGGCGAAAGACCTGAATCCGGAATCGATCATGGTCTTCGTTCCGGGCGGTGCGCAGCCGGCTGCCCTCGGCAAGGCGTTTGCCGAGCGCGGGATGGATCCCAACAAGGTGAAGATTCTCGGTTCCGGCGAAACCACCGCCGAGCAGGCTCTGAAGAGCATGGGTGATGCGGGGATCGGCATCATCACCGCTTGGCATTACGACTATACGAGCGATCACCCGCTCAACAAAGAGTTCGTCAAGGTCTTCAACGAGATGCACAAGCGCAATCCCGATTTCTTTTCGATCGGTGGTTACGACGGCATGCACGCGATCTACGAGTCGTTGAAAAAGACCGGCGGCAAGTCCGATTCCGATGCGTTGATCGCCGCGGCGAAAGGCCTCAAATGGGAGAGCCCGCGCGGGCCGATGTCGATCGATCCGGAGACGCGCGATGTCGTGCAGAACATCTATATCCGTCGGGTGCAGAAAGTCGGCAATGAGCTGGTCAATGTGCCATTCGACAAGATCGAGAACGTCAAGGATCCGGTCAAGGCGCGCATGAAGTAACGACATCCCCCCGTCGTTCCAATAGGGCGCGGGGAGTAAGGCGGAAATGTTCGCGTCGCTGTTCGGGGTCCTGTTCGACGGGTTTGCCTACGGGATGTTGCTGTTCCTGCTGTCGGTCGGGCTGTCGGTGACGCTCGGGATGATGAACTTCGTCAACCTCGCGCACTGCAGCTTCGCGATGGTGGGCGGCTATGTCACCGTCACCCTGGTCAACAGTCTCGGATGGCCGTTTCTCGCGACCTTGCCTATGGCGTTCCTCGGTGCGGCGATCGTGAGCGTGGTGCTCGAACGCCTGCTGTTTCATCGCCTCTATCGCGCGACCGACCTCGACCAGTGTTTGCTGACGATCGGTGTCGTATTCGTTTCGGTAGCGGTGGCTGCGTACTTTTACGGCACGATCCAGCAGCCCATCCAAACCCCTGCCTATCTGCGCGGCACAGTAAGCATTCTTGGCATGACGGTGGGCGCATACCGTCTGTTCCTGATCGGTGTTTCGCTCGTCGTCACAGTCAGTTTGGTAGCGGCACTGGAGTACACGCGGTTCGGGGCGCAGGTCAGAGCGGCAGTCGACAACCAGCGCATGGCGCGAGGTCTTGGCATCGATGTCGATCGAGCATTCGCGATCACCTTCGCATTAGGTGGCGGTTTGGCAGGCCTCGGCGGTGCGCTCGCCATCGAAATGATCGGATTGGATCCGTCATTCGGATTTACCTATCTGATTTATGTGCTCATCGTGGTTGCCGTGGGCGGGCTTGGTTCGATTGGTGGGTCCTTCGCTGCGGCGACCGTGATCGGTATCAGTGATATGGCAGGAAAGTATTATTTCCCAGAGCTGGGCGCGTTCGTGATCTATCTGGTTATGGTCGTCATCCTGATGTGGCGACCGCTCGGCCTGTTTGGAAGGCGCTGATTCCCGACAATGAGCACTCATCCCGTCACAGGTAATCCCCATGCAGTTCTTGCCGCTCAATTCGCCTGGAAGCGGCTCGAGATCGTCTTCTGGCTTTGTCTGTTGTTGCCGTTTGTCCTGACGCCATCGTATTTGTCGCTCGCGAGCCAGATCGCCATTACCGCGCTCTTCGCCGTTTCGCTCGACCTGATCCTCGGGTACGCGGGCATCGTCTCAATGGGCCACGCCGCATTCTTCGGTCTGGGAGCTTACACAGCGGGACTCCTCTCGAAGTTTGCATGGGGGGAGCCGCTTACGGGTCTCGTCGTGTCCGCCGCGTTGGCCGCACTGGTTGGCTACGCGATGAGTTTCATCATTGCGCGATTCCGCCATCTGGCTCTGATCATGATTACGCTCGGTCTGGGGCTCCTCTTGCACGAGGCGGCCAACAGCGCGAGCTGGTTGACCGGCGGCGCGGATGGCCTGCAGGGCGTAAAGATTCGACCGCTCTTCGAGACATTCAAGTTCGATCTCTATGGACGGACCGCCTACGCGTATTCGTTGGCCATGCTATTCCTCATGTTTCTCGTCGCGCGTCGACTGATTCATTCGCCATTCGGCTTGGCCCTGCGGGGGATTCGCGAGAATTGGACGCGCATGCCGGCCATCGGTGCCGATAGACAGGCGCATATCCGCAAGATCTACACCATCGCCGCGGCCATTGCCGGTGTGGCCGGTGCACTCCTCGCGCAGACGACGGAAACGGTATCGCTTGAGGTCTTGGCGTTCCAGCGATCCGCGGACGTGCTGGTTATCCTCATTCTCGGTGGAGCGGGTCGGCTCTATGGAGGGATCGTCGGCGCGATCATCTACATGGTGGCACGTGATCAGTTTTCCGGCGTCAATCCACAGTATTGGTACTTCTGGATCGGCTTGCTTCTAATCGCCGTGGTGATGTTTCTTCCCAACGGCATTCTTGGCGGGTTATCGCGAATCGCTGCGCGCTGGCAGGGGAAATGGTGGTGAGCACGTCGCTTGCGCTATCTACCGAAGGGTTGCAAAAGAGCTTCGGGTCGCTCGTCGTCGCGCAGGATATCGGGCTCAAGGTTCCACCGGGTGTCCGCTATGCATTGATCGGGCCAAACGGCGCGGGGAAGACAACCTTGATCAATCTCCTGACGGGCATGCTGCGACCGGATGCGGGCCGCATCATGCTTGAATCCGCTGACATCACTGCGCTGCCTCCAGAGACCCGCGTGAAACGCGGCCTGGTCCGCACGTTTCAGATCAACACGCTCTTCCCGCAATTGAGTGCGCTGGAATGCGTGGCGCTCGCGGTGCTCGAGCGGCAGGGCACAAGCGGCATTTGGTGGCGGCGGCTTCCGACCTATCGCGATGCGATTGATGAAGCGTATGGAATTCTCGACTCACTGGGATTAGCGCATCAATGTCATCGTCCGACGCGCGAGTTGCCGTACGGACAGCAACGCCTCATTGAGATCGCCCTCGCGCTCGCGACGAAGCCGCGGGTGCTGCTGCTTGACGAACCGGCCGCCGGCGTTCCAAAAGAGGAAAGCGCAGGGCTGTTTGCGGCGATCGCTGGCCTCTCGGACACCTTGACCGTCCTCTTTATCGAGCATGATATGGACGTCGTCTTTCGATTCGCGAGCCGGATCATCGTGATGGTGAGCGGTCGCATCCTGGTCGAAGGAAGTCCTGCCGAAATTGCAGAGAATCCGCGCGTTCGCGAAGTCTACCTGGGCGGAACGCATCTTGGCTGACGCATTGCTATCACTGCGCGGCGTGCGCGCAGGCTACGGTGACGCGGTCGTGCTCGATGATTTCTCCATGGACATCATGGAGCAGGGAAGCCTTGGTGTGCTTGGCCGCAACGGCGTCGGCAAGTCCACGGTACTTCTCACGATCATGGGCTACACGCGGATCATGCGAGGCGCGATCTTCTGGCGCGGCCAGGACATCACCGGCATGTCGTCGCATCGGCGCGCCCGACTTGGGCTCGGTTGGGTGGCGCAGGAGCGAGAAATTTTTCCGTCGCTGACTGTCGAAGAGAACCTGACGGTTGCGGCGCGGCCCGGTCGCTGGAATCTGGGTCTTGCGTACGAGCTGTTTCCGCGTCTGGCGGAGCGGCGGATGAATATGGGGAATCAGCTCTCAGGCGGTGAGCAGCAGATGTTGGCCATCGCCCGGGCACTGATGACGAATCCATCTCTCTTGCTGTTGGACGAGCCGCTCGAGGGACTAGCGCCAATTATCGTAGAAGAGCTGGCACGGGCGATCAAGCGCATGGTTTCCGAGCAGGGCGTAGCGATGATCCTGGTGGAGCAACATGCAAATGTCGCGCTGTCGCTCACGCAAAACGCGGTCGTGGTTGAGCGGGGAAAAATCATACACCGGGGTTCATCGGCCGAGCTGCTAGGCGACCTCGATAAGCTTCAACGGCTGATCGGCGTCCAGGTCGCAGGTCGCGAATAGGAAACGCGAGTGATGCGCACGCGCATCGTGGGGCGCAGGCTTGCGGCACGTTTGATCTTGACCGCAAGTGGTCTTACCGCTGCTCAGAATTCGACCAGGGCGAATCTGCGCGACCGACCAAGTTCATGATTCCGTAGAGCGTAGATAGATTGTGCGCACAAAAGAAAACGGCTCCAATAGGAGCCGTTCTTGGTATTTCGGAGCGGTTGGCTATGCGGCTTGTCCGTCAGCCGTTCCTTTACGGCGGCTGCCGACGAATCCGGCTCCAACCAGTATCGCGCCGAGCAGACTTAGAGTTCCGGGTTCAGGGACTTTAAGCGTTCCATCAACACTCGTGTTACCTGCTTGCAAATGGTTAATTCTGGTCACGAGCGTTATCGCATAAGGCGAGCCGAGGGGGATGACGGCATTGGTATTGTCGCCCGCGGAAAAGACAGTGGCTGGGAGAGCCGAGAAGCTGTTGAGAGGTGTACTGGTCCCAGATAAATTATTGGCGGCATCCAAATACGTGCTGAAGGAGACCGTACCGCCCGAAGTGGTCGACGACCCGCCGACGACACTTAAGAAGTTCATCACCGCTCCGGTCCCGACGAAATCGTTGTCGGAGAACGAAACGACGATGGAACCGGCCCCCTTGCTAGAGCCCATTACGGACAGATGGAGTTGAGGGGCTTGGCCGGTTCCGTCAAGGCGATTTGAAGTGGCAAACGCAAGTGACCCCACCCAGCTGCCCACAGATCCGAACCACACAACCTTGCCGAGTTCCTCGGATAAGTCTCCTGCCATACCGAAGACGTTGTCGGTGATGGTTAATACATTTGTGCCCTCCCCATCGCTCAGATCATCGATCTGAATAATCGCTGCCGCATTCGCACCGGATGCGGCGCAAGCCAACATCGTGGCGCAAACGATTTGCCGCATTGTTCTTAGCTGACTCATCTCTGACTCTCCGCGTTAGGTGGCGGTTGTGCTCGATGAATTCGAGCGGGGCGCCGTTATTCTGTACGGGACTCCCTAAAGCAGACGCCGTGCCACGTATGGAAACGCCAATGCATTCAACGACTGGTCGAGCGCGCAGGAGAAATTCATCGGGCATTTTCTCGCGGGCGTAAAGGCGTTCGACATCTTCGGAAGTCTGGACCAATCAATTCCTAGCGCGTCGCGAGTCAGCCGACCCACATGCGTGAACGAAGCCACACGTGTTGCCCCCAGTGACCGAATCGGTGCGGCCAATAGTTATGGGAATGACAGACCGCTATTGGGAATTCTCCCGCGGCAACCTTCGGTCGAGGGTTCTTGTAAGATCCTTCGACGACCCACCCGATTGATGGGGGGGACAGCTCGTGGAGATGGGGATGCGTATCAGCCCTGTTCAAGATCGCAAGACATTTCGCTAGTGGCTTTCCACGACCCAACCGTGTTGTGGTCTGAGCCGTGAGCCATTTTCGTCACAAGAAAGCGCCTGTTGATGCACATGCTTCGATTCGATAACTCCTTTATTCGAAGGCTTCCCGCTGATCCGGAAGTTGGTGCGCGGCGCCGGCAAGTACAGGGTGCACTCTTTTCTCGGGTGGACCCGACGCGAGTCGCGGCCCCTCGCCTGATCGCATATTCCCGTGAAGTCGCCGCGTTGGTTGGCATTCCCGAGGCGGACGTTACATCGCCATCATTTGCATACGTGTTTGGTGGCAACACGATTGCGGACGGAATGCAGCCCTATGCAGCCAATTATGGTGGTCACCAATTTGGGCATTGGGCCGGACAGCTTGGCGACGGGCGCGCGATCACGCTCGGTGAAACGATCAACGCGCGCGGCGAGCGTTGGGAGCTTCAGCTTAAAGGGGCGGGCCCCACGCCTTATTCGCGTACAGCCGACGGGCGAGCAGTCCTACGTTCGTCCGTCCGGGAATTTCTCTGCAGCGAGGCGATGCATCATCTCGGGGTGCCCACGACACGTGCGTTGAGCCTTGTGGCAACCGGTGAGCAGGTTGTGCGCGATATGTTCTACGACGGGCGTCCAAAGCCCGAACCAGGCGCGATTGTTTGCCGCGTCGCACCTTCATTCATCCGATTCGGAAATTTCGAGCTGCCCGCATCGCGTGGTGACGTGGCACTTCTCACCCAACTCGTGGACTTTACGATCGCGCGCGATTTTCCGGAGCTTGTCGTTCCGCATGGTGTCGAGCTTGGCGAAACTGAAAAGGAAACGCAGCGCACCAACTGGTTTACACAAGTCTGCGAACGCACCGCTCGGATGGTCGCCCACTGGATGCGGGTGGGCTTCGTGCACGGCGTGATGAATACCGACAACATGTCGATCCTCGGCCTCACGATCGACTACGGACCCTATGGTTGGGTCGACAACTTCGATCTCGATTGGACGCCCAACACCACCGATGCCCAGCATCGGCGATATCGATTCGGACAACAGCCGCAGATCGCTTACTGGAATTTGACGCGTCTCGCGGGCGCGCTGATGCCGGTGTTTTCGTCGGAAGAGCCGCTTCAGGCGGCGCTCGATCGCTATGTGTCGGTCTTCGATGCTGCTAACCGTGAGAATACATCGCGCAAGTTCGGGCTAGCGCAATGTACCGAAGACGATCTCGATCTCATGGGTACGCTCCATGGGTTGCTTCAGTCCGCTGAAGTGGACATGACCCTCTTTTTTCGCGCTCTGTCCGGGTTGAATCCTGACGCACCCAGCCTCGCGCTGTTCACCCATGCTTTCTACGACGAAAAAAAATTGCGCGCTGGTGAATCGTCGTTCAACACTTGGCTCGAGCGGTACGCTGCCAGGGCCCGCGCAGATGCTTTGCCGTCCGCCGAACGCGCAGCGCGAATGAACGGCGCAAATCCCCGTTACGTGCTTCGCAATTATCTCGCACAGCTTGCCATCGACCGCGCCGAGCAAGGCGATAATTCGGGTGTGCATGAATTGCTGGAAGTGTTGCGCCGGCCGTATGACGACCAGCCGGGCTGCGAGAAATTTTCTGAGCGCCGGCCGGACTGGGCGCGCGAGCGCGCGGGGTGCTCGATGCTATCGTGCAGCTCTTGAATCGAATATCGAGAAAACGAAACGGCTGGAAAGACAATGACGATTGGCCGATACCGCGGTAACCCGGCTGCGATCCGTGCACTCGTTCAGGATGACCAGGTTCATCGCGACGTGTACATCGATCCCGAGCTCTTTACGCTCGAAATGAGCGAGCTTTGGGCCAACACGTGGAGCTATGTTGGCCATACGAGCCAGGTGCCCAACGCCGGTGATTTCTACACCACGAATATCGCCTCACAACCGGTGGTGATGGTCCGGCATGAGGACGCATCGATACGGGTGCTTTTCAATCGCTGTGCCCACAAAGGCACGAAGATCGTGACCGATACGGCTGGCAATGTCGGCGCGTTTTTCCGTTGCCCATATCACGCTTGGTCGTACAAAACCGACGGGAGTTTGCTCGCGATCCCACGCAAGGCCGGGTACGACGGTACCCGCATGGCTGAATGCCCCGCCGGCTTGGGGATGGGGGCGGTGAAGAATGTCGAGATCTATCGCGGATTCGTGTTCGCGCGGCTTGCGGCGGCGGGCCCGGGGTTTCTCGAATACTTTGGCGAATCGCTATCCTCGATCGACTACATGGCTGATCGGTCCCCCGAAGGGGAGCTCGAGATTGCCGGCGGGTGCCTGCGCTATCTGCACAATTGCAACTGGAAGATGTATGTCGAGAACCTGAACGATGCCATGCACCCGATGGTCGTGCATGAGTCGTCGGCCGGGACGGCCAGAAAGCTGTGGGAAGGCAAGCCCGCCGACATGCCGAAGCCGATGGCAATCGAACAGTTCGTGCCGTTCGTATCGGGCTACGATTTCTTCGACAAGATGGGCGTGCGGGTATTTGACAACGGTCATAGCTACACCGGCGTCAATTTCTCGATTCATTCGGCGTATGCCGCGATGCCTGACTACGAGCGGTCGATGGTCGAACGCTACGGTGAAACGAAGGCACGCGATATCCTTTCGACTTCCCGGCACAACACGGTCTATTACCCGAGCCTCACAGTCAAGGGCGCGATTCAATCGATCCGCGTCGCACGCCCGATGGCCGCCGACAAGACGCTGATCGAGTCGTGGACCTTTCGACTCAAGGGGGCGCCTGATGCGCTGCTGCAGCGGACTGTGATGTACACGCGCTTGATCAATTCCCCAATGTCCGTCGTCGGTCATGATGATCTGCATGCGTATCGTTCAATCCAGGAGGGCCTCGTTGCGAACGACAACGAATGGGTCAGCTTGCATCGTGACTTCGACCCGAGCGAGATCGGCGCAATGGATCTTTCGGTCAGTGGGCTGTCCGAAATCTCGATGCGCAATCAGTTTCGCGCCTGGTCGAAGTACATGACCCTGAACATGGCGGAAGGGGTCTGACCTTGGTGGTCGCCGCGCCAACCGAGCAGGATCTCGCGCGTCTGGTGTACCGCGAAGCGCGTCTCATCGATGAAAAGCGGTTCGACGAATGGTATGAGCTCTTTTCCGACGACGCGTACTATTGGGTACCGCTCACGCCCGATCAGCCGGATGGACTCAACCATACATCGCTTGCGTGGGAAGACAAGCTGCTTCTCAAGTTGCGGATCGAACGGCTGAAGAACCCGCGCTCGTACTCTCAGCACCCCGTCAGTCGTTGCATACATGTGCTGCAACAGCCGGATATCGAAGTGGCGGATGCGGCGACCGGCCGTTGGGTCACGCGCACGCAATTCATGTATCTCGAGAGCCGCGGGGATGATCAGCAGACCTATGGCGGCCATGTCGTCCACACCTTCGTCTGGAGAGAGGGTGCGCTCCGCATCCTGTTGAAGCGCGTCAATCTCATCAACTGCGATGCGCCGCTGCCATCGATCCAGATGTTTCTCTGAGGAAGCCTATGACCACAACGTCCGTCGCGCTGGTCACCGGTGGAAGTGCCGGTATCGGCAAGGCCATCTGCGAGCATCTGCTGCTTCGGGACTACACAGTCATCTCACTCGATCGGCAGCCGGCTCAGATCAATCACACGAAATTCTCCTCGATCGCAATCGATCTCTTCGATACCAAAGCGACTGCCGCGTTGGTCGGGGAAGTGTGCACCAAACACGCGATAACCACGATCGTTCACAACGCCGGTGTCATACGGGCCGCGCTGCTTTCCGACGTCAAGCTGGATGACGTGAACGCCTTGATGAATCTCCACGTTTCGACCGCCATTACGCTCGTACAGGCGGCATTGCCGGCGATGAAAGGGGCAGGATTCGGGCGTGTGGTGATGGTCTCGTCGCGCGCGGCGCTTGGTCTTGCAACGCGCACCGCCTATTCGGCCTCGAAGGCGGGCATGATCGGCATGGCACGGACCTGGGCGCTCGAGCTTGGTCCATTCGGTATTACCGTCAATCTCGTCGCGCCGGGACCGATCCTCACCGACATGTTCTACGAGCTCATTCCCGCGGGCAGTCCGAAAATAAAAGAGATCGCGGCGAACATTCCGGTCAAGCGCATTGGTGTTCCGGACGATGTTGCGCGGGCCGTCATGTTCCTGGCCGCACCCGAGAGCGGATTCGTGACCGGACAGGTGCTATATGTCTGTGGCGGGACCAGCATCGGCAGCATTACCTATTGATGCGCATACTGATGCGCGAATTGGGTGCAAGCGGAGATCGGCGAAAATAATGACCATCTGGCATGACGTCGATCCGAAGCAGTTCGCGGCGCATCCGCCGCCGGGCACGCTCGCGCATCATCTTGGAATCGAATTCACCGAGCTTGGTCCGGATTTCCTGCGCGGCAGAATGCCGGTTGATGGCCGTACGCGACAGAATTACGGGATATTGCATGGCGGAGCATCTGTTTCACTGGCGGAAACGTTGATGAGTCATGCCGCGTCCCTCACTGTGGATCGTGTGCTGTATTCATGCGTCGGCCTCGAGATCAACGCAAACCATATCCGGTCGGTGCGCGATGGCTGGGTCGAGGGCGTGGCGCGGCCGATTCATCGAGGGCGCTCGACGCAGGTCTGGCAGTGCGAGATCCGCGATCCGAATGCGCGGGTCACCTGTCTTTGCCGCATGACCATCTCCGTCATGTCGCGCACTCACACGATTACATAGTCGGCGTCGCATCCTTCGATGCGCACGCAGCAATCTCTTTCGCAAGTTGCTGCGGCCAATTTCCAATGATGGCCGACGATGGCCGGCGACGATGATCTTGTGGTCTCAAGCCGGCGGCGCACACCCCTAGTGGCACGCGCAGCCCGTTCTGCAGCCGAATCCGCCCATCGTCTTGGAGCGACCGAGGTACGCTCCCGCACCGGATCCCGATGACCCGACGCCGAATGACGACAGGCGACGCGTGACGGACTCTGCGGTGCATTTGGGGCAGCTTGGCGTGACGGCGGCGCGCACAAACGCTTCGAAGTCGTGATCGCACTTGTCGCAGTGGAAATCGAACATGGGCATGGCGCGTGGTCTCGTGTGTGCGAACCGGGTGTTTAATGCCTTGGCTTGATGTGCAGCGTACCAGATTGCACGATGCGAGATCGCGCCGGCCTGACATGTTGCGGCTGGGGACTTCTGCGTGGCCTGCATCGGACTAGCCGGTGTGCGCGGCGCTTTGCATGGGTCGCGTTCGATGAACGCCTACAAGCCTCGGCAGGTGTTCCCCTGCGTTCTCCGATTTGCTGCGCTCCGCGAATGCTGATAACGTTGGCGAGCGTTGTCTGAACAAGGAGAGAGACATGAAGATTTCGGCGTTCGCCCAGGTCGCGTATCGCAAGTTTTCCGACGGCTTCGAGAAGAAACACGACTCGTCTGTCACGACGCCTTGGTCGCTGGTCGATCCAGTCGAAGTGCGTGCTGCCTATCGTGATTACCTCGATGGACTGATGCTCGCTGCCCGATCCGGATTCGATGGCCTGGTATTCACCGAGCACGGCCAGGCGAGCTACGACATGATGGCCAATCCCAGCCTCGTCGCCTCGGCGCTTGCCTATGCCACCGAATCGGAAGGGCTCGACGTTGCGATCTATCCTGCCGGCCGCTCGTTGGGCAAGTCGCGTGAGCCGCTCCGCGTCGCCGAAGAGTACGCGATGATCGACAATTTCTGCGGCGGGCGACTGGTGGCGGGTTTTCCGGTCGGCCTCATGTATGACGCATCGATCAACAACGGCGTGCCGCCG
>JANMUI010000801.1:0-23799 GCA_031391405.1 Betaproteobacteria bacterium | reverse complement strand
CCCGTCGTTTGGCGGCGGCAACATAAGCGTTACCGGGGCCGACGATCTTGTCGACCCGTGGAATCGAGGCCGTGCCATAGGCTAGCGCGCCGATTGCCTGGGCGCCCCCGATCGTGAAAGCCTGATCGACCCCGGCAATCGCGGCCGCGGCAAGAACCAGATCGCTCCGCACACCATCGGGCGTCGGCACCACCATCACGATGCTCGCGACGCCGGCCACCTTTGCAGGAATCGCGTTCATGAGGAGCGAGGACGGATAAGCAGCCTTGCCGCCGGGAACATACAGCCCCACGCGATCGAGGGCTGTGATGCGCTGACCGAGCACGGTACCGTCGGCCTCGGTGTATTGCCACGATTGGAGCCGCTGATGATCGTGATAGCTTCGAATCCTGCCGGCTGCGGCTTCCAATGCCTCCCGTTCCGCGCGCCCGATGCGATCGAGAGCGCCGGCAAGATCGTCGGGTGTCAAGGTCAGCGCGGACATCTCCCGGACGACCATCCGATCGAGCCGCGCGGTGTGCTCGAGCACGGCCGCATCGCCTCGCGCGCGCACGTCAGCCAGGATTCCGGCCGCGACATTATCGACATGGGAATCCTGTGCCACGTCGAAGCCGATCAGCGCGTCCAGCCGCGTCATGAAATCCGGCGCCGCGGTGGAAAGCCTCCTCATCCTAGGCATTCGCGCTCACGGTTCGGGCAATAGCATCGATGATCGGTTGCACCAGGGGCCGCTTCAACTTCAAGGCCGCCTGGTTGACGATGAGCCGCGCGCTGATCGACATGATGTGCTCGACCGCGGTCAGCTTGTTGGCGGCGAGCGTATTGCCGGTGCTCACCAGATCGACGATCACATCGGCAAGACCCGACAACGGCGCAAGCTCCATCGATCCGTACAGCTTGATGAGATCGACGTGCACACCCTTCGCCGCGAAATGCTCACGTGCCGCGCGCATGTACTTCGTGGCGACGCGCAGCCGATTGCCTTGTTGTACCGCGCGTTCGTAATCGAAGCCTTCCGGAACCGCGACCATCAGCCTGCACCGCGCGATGCCAAGATCGATCGGCTGGTAGAGGCCCTCCCCGCCATGTTCATGGAGCACGTCGCGACCTGCAACACCAAGATCCGCGGCGCCGTATTGCACATAGGTCGGTGCATCGGTCGGGCGCACGATGACCAAGCGCACGTCCGGCCGACTCGTCCCGATAATGAGCTTGCGCGACGTTTCCGGATTCTCGGACGGCTCGATGCCCGCTCCCGCGAGAAGCGGGAGCGTTTCATCGAATATTCTTCCCTTGGAAAGGGCGATCGTTACAGTAGGCACGGTCAGGCGGTGCTGGAGCGAGGCGAAGGCGCGGGAGTTCGGGATTGCAGCGAAGCGCTGCGCGATCGGCAAGGGCCTTGCGGCTCCATAATGAACTCAAGGCACATTGTAGCGGGAGTAGCGGGAATTCATCGCCTCACCCATCCCGGAAGAGACGCGGCCAATAGGGCTGTAGGCCCGTAGGCCCCTTTGCAGCCGCAGGCAATTCAATGAACGCGGCGTACGCGCCCGCCCAGATGTCCAAGCTTCGATTCGAGCGACTCGTATCCTCGATCGAGATGGTAGATGCGATCGATCAAGGTCTCGCCCTCTGCAACCAGGCCCGCAATCACCAAGCTCGCCGAGGCCCGCAAATCGGTTGCCATGACGGTTGCGCCCCCCAGCTTTTCCACCCCGCGAACAGTGACGGCATTGCCCGAAGTGGCGATGTCGGCGCCGAGTCGCTGCAGCTCGAGCGCATGCATGAATCGATTCTCGAAGATCGTTTCGGTGATGACGCTGGTGCCTTGCGCGATGCAATCGAGTGCCATCATCTGCGCCTGCATATCGGTTGGGAAGTCCGGATACGGCGCCGTCTCGATACTCACCGCTTTTGGCCGGCCGCTCATCGACAGCTTGATGGTGTTGGCCTCGCACGAAATCCGCGCACCGGCTTCCCGCAATTTGCCGATCACGCTATCGAGCAATGAGCCGTCAGTATTCAATAGGCGGATCTCACCACCGGTGGCCGCCGCGGCGGCGAGAAACGTCCCGGTCTCGATCCGATCGGGCATGATTTGATGGGTCGCTCCATGGAGTGCGCTCACCCCTTCGATCGTGATCACGCTCGTCCCGGCACCCTGGATGCGCGCGCCCATGGCAATGAGACAATTTGCCAGATCGATCACTTCAGGTTCACGCGCCGCATTTTCGATCGTCGTGACGCCATCGGCCAGGCACGCCGCCATCATCAGGTTTTCGGTTCCGGTAACCGTCACCAGCTCAGGAACGAGCCTCGCGCCGCGTAGTCGATCGGCGCGCGCGGAGATGTAGCCATGTTCGACGGAAATCGTCGCTCCCATCGCTTTCAGGCCCATCAGGTGAAGGTCGACGGGTCGCTGCCCGATTGCGCATCCGCCCGGCAGCGATACCCGCGCGTGCCCGAGCCGCGCGACGAGGGGGCCCAGCACAAGGATCGAGGCGCGCATGGTACGCACCATCTCATAGGATGCCTCCGGTTTGTCGAGCCGGCCGGCGTCCAGCCGGATAACGCTCTTCTCGTCCCGCGCAATATTGACGCCCATCTTCCCCAGCAGGGCAAGCATCGTCGAGATGTCTCGCAGGTCGGGCGCGTTCGAAAGCGTGAGTGGCTCGCGGGTCAGCAATGCCGCGCACATCAGGGGTAACGCGGCGTTCTTCGCACCCGAGATCCGTACGTCTCCAGATAGCGGCACACCCCCGTGAATCAGCAGCTTGTCCATCCTTGGAGCTCCGAAGCATTGCTAAAGGATTGCGTTGCGCCACTGTGTTGCAGGGTGCGCGGCATCCGGGTGAGCTTCGCCCGCAATAGTGGCAAAAAACTGGCGCCGCTCTAGTAGGTGATGCGAATCACGCCTTGCTCTGCCACTGCTCTGGTGTGAGCGTCTGCATGCTGAGCGCGTGGATCTCGGCGCGCATCCGATCGCCCAGCGCCTTGTAGACGAGCTGATGTTGTTGCACGCGATTCTTGCCGGCAAACGCGGCGCTTACGATGATGGCCTCGAAATGCTGCCCATCACCGGATACCGACACATGTTCGCAAGCGAGGCCTTGCTCGATGTAGGTTTTGACATCCTCAGGTCTGACCATGACTGCTGCTCCTGGTTCGCTCGTTGCTATTCACGCTTCACCATTCACCACTTATGCCCGCATCCGGTACCCGCTACGCAGGAGCGCGAGCGCGATCGCCGAGAGCACCACCAATGCCGCCAATACTGCGGCAAGGCTTGCCAGCGGCGCAACATCAGATTGTCCGAAGAATCCATACCGAAAGCCATCGATCATGAAAAAAAACGGGTTGGCGAGCGACACTTCACGCCAGAGCGGCGACAGCGAATCGATCGAATAGAAGACGCCAGACAGGAATGTTGCGGGTACCACCAGGAAGTTCTGGAATGCGGAAAGCTGGTCGATCTTCTCGGACCAGATGCCTGCCAGCACGCCGAGCGCTCCAAGCACCGCGCTACCCAGGATCGCAAAGGCGAGCGCCCAGACCGGAAACATCACCTTGATCGGTACGAGTAGCGACGTCGCAATCAGCACGCCGATGCCAACCGTCAATCCGCGGACCATCGCAGCGAACACGTAGGCGCAGAAAAATTCGACATGCGAGAAGGGCGGTAGCAGTACGAAGACGATGTTTCCGGTCATCTTCGATTGCACCAGGCTCGATGCGCTGTTAGCGAAGGCATTCTGCAGGGTTGCCATCATTACCAGCCCGGGAATCAGGAACTCACGGTAGGACACGCCTTCGTAGACCTGCACCCGGTCCTCGAGGACGTGCGCGAAGACGAGCAGGTAGAGAAATGTCGTGACGATCGGGGCGAACACCGTCTGGAAGCTCACCTTGGAGAATCGCAGCAGCTCCTTTCGCGTAAGCGCTCTGAACCCGCTCAACTTTGCTCCTTGTCGTGACGGATCGTGTCGGTACGCATGATCTCCACGAAAATCTCTTCGAGATCGGGCTGGAGGAGCTCCATTTCGAGCACGCGACAATGCGCGATCCGAAGACCGGCAAGCGTACTTTCAACATCGTCGAACCGGTCGAGCGCGAAGGTATGGAAATCATCCACGTTTGCGACGCGGCGGGACAGCAGCGCGGCGGGCGGCGGCGCGTCAGCGAGGCGAACGCGCAAATTCAGGCTGTGGTGCATCTTCATCAATGCATCGGTCCGATCGAGCGCGACGATCCGACCGCGGTTCAGCATCGCAATCCGGCCGCATAACGACTCGGCCTCTTCAAGGTAGTGCGTCGTCAGCACGATCGTGTGCCCTTCGGCGTTGAGCCGCCGAATGAATTTCCACAGGGTCATTCGTAATTCAACGTCCACGCCCGCGGTAGGCTCATCGAGGATGATCACCGGCGGCTTGTGGACGAGCGCTTGCCCGACCAGCACACGACGCTTCATCCCGCCTGACAACGCCCGCATATTGATGTGCGTCTTGTCGCCAAGATCGAGGCATTCGATGACTTCGTCGATCCACGCCCGACTGTTTCGCGCCCCGTAGTAGCCGGCCTGAAACTCGAGCGTTTCGCGAACGGTCAGAAACGGATCGAAGACGAGCTCCTGCGGCACCACACCGAGGGCCCGGCGCGCCGCACGGTAGTCGCGCACGACGTCGTGCCCCATGACGCGCGCCTCGCCCGCATCTGCTCGTGTGAGTCCGGCGATGATGCTGATCAGCGTGGTCTTGCCCGCACCATTCGGACCAAGCAGGCCGAAGAACTCGCCTTGCTCGATGCGAAGATCGATATGGTCGAGCGCCTGCAACTTGCCATAACGCTTGGCAAGGCCACGAACGTCGATGGCGCCGTGTTGGGTCAAATCGGCTGGTCAGAATGGTTGGGCACGGGCCAACAGGCGTTGCCAAGGGATCGGCGACGCGGCCCGCGCTTGGGCAGGAAGGGCGCCGCATTGTACGGAATGCAGAGGAAGCGGGTGCGAGCGCCGGGATGGATCGATCGAATCGAGGTGACGGCCCCAATCGGAATGATGTGACGGCCGCAGGTGCCCGATCAAGTTGACCGGGGTAGCAACCCGTCGACGCCATAAAGCGATGCAATGCTTGCCATGGCTTTAGGCATGCCGGTGATCTTGAGGGGCTTCTTCGCTGTACGAATCCAATCCAGCAGCAATGCCACCGCAGCCGAGTCGATTTCGGTCGCCGCGGAGAGATCGATCTCGGCTGCGCCCTCGGCAACCGCCCGCCGCCCCGCCTCGACTTGGCCGGCCACGCTCGACATGTTGAGCGGTCCGCTCAGCACCAGTCGGTGTCCTTCTACGCGGATCACTGGCGTGTGTCCGAATTCTGCTTGTTCTTCTCGACCAGGGTTTTGATCAGTCCATCGATCCCGTTTGCCCGCACCTCCTGGGCAAACGTGTCGCGATAGGTGGTCACCAGACTGACCCCGCCGATCGAGACATCGAACACCTTCCAGCCCTTCTCGGTCTTCTCCATGTTGTAGTCGATCGGGATCGATTGCGCTCCGGATTGCTTGATCTCCGAGCGTACGATCACCTCGGTATCCGCAGGTTTGCTACGCATGGGTTTGTAGTCGATGGTCTGGTTTCGATACGCGGCCAGCCCGGACGAATAGGTATGGACAAGCAAGGTACGAAATTGATCGACCACGAGCTTTTGCTGCTCGGGGCTCGCCTTTCGCCAACTGGGCCCCATTGCAAGCGCGCTCATGCGGGCAAAATTGAAGTGCGGGAGGACTTTTTCTTCAGCGAGCTGCGTCATACGCTTCTGGTTGCCGGCCTGGATCTCCTTGTCGGATTTGATGACATCCAACACCTCGGCCGCTACCGACTTCACCAGCGCATCGGGGGCGAGATCCTGCGCATACAGCGTTGCGCCGGCTTGCAGGGCCAACGCGGCCGCGCCGACTATTCGAACAAGTTGAGCAAGACAAGTGGTCTGCATCGTCGTCCTACCTTTCGGATTCACTGCTTGAAGATTCACTTTGGAGCATCGTTTTCGGATTCGGCGTCGCCATTGGACCCAATTTCGCGCGGCGGATCCCCGTCATAGACGAGGTTTTGCCGGCGCTGCAAGAACGCGTCCCGTGTAAAAGTGTAGCGATCCAATGCCGCCTGATCGATCAATGTCGTGGCTTCCAGTGCATCCGCACGCCGGTTGATGGTGTTGAGAGAGATCAACCCGAAACGCACCAGATAGGCGTGGTGTTTGCTGATCGCATTGGCCGCAGCGCCGTACGCGCCCGCGCTCGAATCCACGAAGAGCGCGGGTGCATCGCGAAAGGTACTGGGTCCAAACAGCGGAAGAACGAGATACGGGCCGCTCGGCACGCCCCACCACCCGAGGGTCTGCCCGAAATCCTCGTTGTGTTTTTCGAGCCCCGCATCGCTTGCCATATCGTAGAGCCCGGCAATACCGAACGTACTGTTGAGCACAACGCGCATCCAATCGGAAAGCGCGTCGCCGACCTTGAGTTGAAACAAATTGTTCGTCCCGATCCAGACGTCTTCCAGATTGGAGAAGAAATTGCGGACACCGATGCGAACGGTCCGCGGCACGACGAACTTGTAGCCTTCGGAAACCGGCTTGAGGACATTGCGGTCGATCGCATCGTTGACGCTGTACATGACGCGGTTGTACGGCTCGATGGGATCGCGCGGATTCACGTTCGCGCAACCGGCGGATACCGCCAGCATGAGGACAAAACTGGCCCGAACCGCGGTTGAACGGAATCGCGCACAACTGCCCGTGGCAATCGACGCGTCGTCGGCGATCTTATTGGTTTTTTTCATGCTTCCTTGGCTCGATGCAAGTCGGCGTATGCGGGAAGATAGTTGGGCGCGTCGCACGCAGTGGCGAATGGCAACTGCCCTACTTCTTGTCGCCGGCGCCGCCTTCCGCTGCCTTGTTATAGAGGAACTGCCCGATCAGGTTTTCGAGAACGACTGCCGATTGCGTGATCTTCAACGTGTCGCCATCCTTGAGGTTGACGGTGTCACCGCCCGCCCCGAGTCCTATGTACTGCTCGCCGAGGAGCCCGGAGGTCAGGATTTTCGCGGAAGTATCCTTTGGAAATTTGAATTGTTCGGCGATTGAAAAAGTGACGACCGCTTCGAAGCTTTCGTTGTCGAAGCCGATGTCGGCCACCCGCCCAACGACCACGCCGGCGCTCTTGACCGGCGCACGCACTTTTAGTCCGCCGATGTTGTCGAACTTGCCTTTCACGCGATAGGACGCATCGGCGCTGAAGCTGGACGCGTTGGCGACCTTCAATGCGAGCACCAGGAGCGCCGCCAATCCAATAATGGCGAACAGGCCAACCCAAAGATCGAGAAGACGATTGCGATTCATGCGGACTCCATTGGCGTAAATGCGGGAGTGGGTGCCGGACTGGACGGTCGATCAGGGCAAGTGCATCGTGGCCGCTGACCGGTGCAGGTGAGCTCACGCACCTCGAAACATGAAGGCCGTGAGAACAAAATCGAGTGCGAGAATCGCCAGCGCCGAAATCACCACCGTGCGCGTGGTTGCACCCGATACGCCTTCGGCCGTCGGGGGGGCATCATAGCCCTCGAATACGGCGATCCATGTAACCGCGACGCCGAAGACGAAACTCTTGATGATGCCGTTTCCGACATCACTCCGCAGGTCGACCGCCGCTTGCATCTGGGACCAGAACGCGCCGTCATCGACGCCGATCAATACCACATTGATGAGGTAGCCACCAAAAATCCCGACTGTCGAGAAGATGGCGGCGAGCAGTGGCATGGATAGTACGCCACCCCAAAAGCGTGGCGCGACCACACGGGCAATCGGCTCGACGGCCATCATCTCCATGGCGGCGAGCTGTTCTGTCGCCTTCATGAGCCCGATCTCGGCGGTAATCGCGGATCCGGCGCGACTTGCAAACAGGAGGGCGGCGACCACCGGCCCCAACTCTCGCAGCAATGAAAGCGCGACCATCGCGCCGACCGCATCAGCCGATGCGTACCTGACCAGAATATCGTAGCCCTGCAGTCCGAGGACCATGCCGACGAATAGCCCGGACACACTGATGATGATGAGCGACATGACGCCAGCGAAATAGATTTCGCGAATGGTGAGCGTGAATCGAACCAAGCTCGGCCCGGAATGGCGCAGCACTGCGAGCATGAAGCGGCAGGCGAATCCCAGACGTTCGACGGCACCGTTGATCCGTGCGCCCAGCGCTTCGATAACAGCAAGAATGGATCGCATCAGGTGGTCAGCACGTCATCGCGATAAGCCGGCGCCGGATAGTGAAACGGGACCGGGCCATCGGCCTCGCCATGGACGAACTGGCGCACGAAGGGCAGCGTGGATTCGCGGACCGCGGCGGGCGTCCCCTCGGCGACGATGCGACCCTCAGCAATGAAATAGACGTAGTCGACGATTCGCAATGACGCCTGAACATCGTGGGTAACGATGATCGAGCTCGCCCCGAGCGCGTCGTTCAGGCGACGAATCAATTGTCCGACGATCGCGAGCGAGATCGGATCAAGCCCGGTAAACGGCTCGTCGTACATCATGAGGCGAGGGTCCAGCGCGATTCCACGCGCCAAGGCGACGCGACGCGCCATACCGCCGGACAACTGATGAGCCATGAGCTGGTGAGCGCCCCGCAATCCAACCGCGTGCAGTTTCATCAACACCAGATCGCGGATGATCGATTCCGGCAAATCGGTGCGTTCACGGAGCGGAAACGCGACATTGTCGAATACGGACAAATCCGTAAACAGCGCGCCGAACTGAAAGAGCATCCCCAGCTTTCGCCGCAAGGCGTAGAGCTCGTCGACCTTAAGGCTCGCCATCTCGGCGCCGAATACGCGTGCGGACCCACTGGTTGGTCGGACCACACCACCAATCAGTCTCAAGAGCGTCGTTTTGCCGCAGCCGCTGCCGCCCATCAATGCGACGACTTTTCCGGGAGGAACCGCGAGCGAGATGTCCGACAAGATAAGTCGCGTGCGGTCATATCCAAACGATACGTTCCGCATGCTTACGACTGGTTCATCAGCCACAATTGGCGCCAAAATGCTGAGGATACTTGGAAGAGTTCAAAGCAACGCATTGATTCTACGTGAGCCCTGCGGCATTCACCAACCCGGCGCGCGCGCAAATCGATGGGCTGATCGCATCCCCTTCAACTTGAAACGGGCGCGGTTTTTCGCGCAGACTCTTGCAGCCGGTATCTCAAAGTGGCATGGACAAGCGCATGAACCAAGCAGAAATCGAATTCAAGGGCGTTTTCAAGCGCTTTGGGACGACCCACGTGTTGAGCGGGGTCGATCTTCACGTCGCTCCCGGGGAGTTTGTCGGGCTCGCCGGCGTAAACGGCGCTGGAAAGACCACGCTTATCAAGTGTTTGCTCGATTTCTGCGGGATCGATAGTGGCGAGATCAAGTTGTTGGGGCGTTTGAACACGGAACCCGAATCGAGAGCAGGCATTGCGTTTCTGCCTGAGCGCTTTCTGCCACCTTACTATTTAAACGGCGCCGACTTTCTTCGTCATGCGGCGCGACTCTATCGGCACCCATTCGAGTCCGCACGAGTCACCCATGTGATGGAGACGTTGAGTTTCGATCCCCAGGCGCTGACCCGATCGGTTCGCTCGTACTCGAAAGGAATGACGCAAAAGCTCGGCCTCATCACCACGTTTCTCGCGGATCGCCGCCTCTGCATTCTCGACGAACCGATGAGCGGATTGGACCCCCAGGCGCGCGCCGGCGTGAAGCGGCTGATGGCGGAAACACGCGCGGCAGGACGCGCGATCTTTCTAACTTCCCACGCGCTCCCTGACATTGAAGAGATCTGCGACCGGGTCATAGTTCTGCACCGGGGTGTGCCTTATTTCGCGGGTTCACCTAGCCAGCTGTGCCAAGATTACGGCCAAATACCTATAGAAGAAGCATTTTTGCGCTGTATCGAGACACCCCGCCATGGCCGAGCCAAGCAGCAAGCCGTCACTCCTGATCGTCGATGACGACCCGCTAATTACGGACTCGTTGTCGTTTGCGCTCAGTGGCGAGTTCGACGTGCTCCTTAGCGATTCGCGCCAGCATGCAATCAGCCTACTCAGGCAACTGGATACCGCCCCACACTTGGCTCTGGTCGATCTTGGCTTGCCGCCCGTCCCTCATCGACCCGACGAGGGGTTCGCCCTGATCGGGGACCTGCTGGCGCACTCGCCGGCGATGAAAATTCTGGTTCTGTCGGGCCAAAACGATGCGGCGAATGCCCGCCATGCGCGAACGCTCGGGGCGGCCGAATTTATCGCGAAGCCCTGCGAGCCCGCAAAACTGAAGCAGATCCTCAATCACGCACTGCAATTCCGCGCGGCCGAGATTTCAACGAGCCTCGGCGTCGACAACAGCGCGATGATGGGCAAGAGCATGGCCATGCAGAAGCTGCGAAGCCAGATCTCGCAGTATGCGGATTCACCCTTCCCAGCCTTGATCGAGGGGGAATCCGGTAGCGGCAAGGAAATCGTCGCAAAGGCGCTTCATCGGCTTTCTTCGTGTAACGCCAAGCCGTTTCTCGCCCTCAACTGCGCGGCGATTTCTCCAACTCTGGTGGAACCGACCCTCTTTGGGTACGTCAAGGGCGCCTTCACCGGCGCGGTCGCCAACAAGGCGGGATACTTCGAGGACGCCGCCGACGGAACGCTGTTCCTGGATGAAATCGGCGAGCTCCCGCTCGATCTGCAGGCAAAGCTCCTGCGCGTCCTGGAAAACGGCGAATATCAACGGGTCGGCGAGACCAATCAGCGACTGAGCCGTGCACGCGTTATCGCGGCCACCAATCGCGACCTGCGACAGGAAATCAAAAAAGGCAATTTCCGCGCTGATCTGTATCACCGTCTTTCGGTGTTCACGATCACCGTCCCGTCGTTGCGTGAGCTGGACGACGACAAGATGGTGCTGTTGGAGCACTTCGGCAAGTTCTATGCAGACCAGGCCAAAGTCACGCCATTCACGTTCGACGAGAGCGCCAGCCGCTTGTGGCGCGAGTACAGATTTCCCGGCAACGTGCGCGAGTTGCGCAACATCGTGATTCGTCTCACGACGAAATATGCCGGTCAGCGGCTCTCGGCCCTGGATCTCGACCCAGAGCTCGATTCCGAATCGACGCCGCAGCCCGCCGCGGTGGAAACCGCGTTCTCGATACCAACCGATCCAGAAGACCTCATCGAGCAAGCTCAAAAGCACCTGCAGCGAGAGCGAAGCTTTAGCCTGGACAGCCTTCTCAAGACCTGGGAACAAGGCTACATTGAGGCGGCGATGAAGCTGACGCGCGGCAATGTGAGCCAGGCAGCCAAGCTGCTCGGCATCAATCGCACCACGCTATACAGCCGGATGGAATCGCTGCAGAAGCAATAGCCCGGCCTGCTATTTGATCTTCAATCGGACACGACGGCTCGCCGCTTGATTCATCGCCCCGGCGCGTCGTTGGTTGTGATGGTCGGGCCCGTTGAGTTGTCGTTGCTCAAGCCCTGCGTTTCGGTTGCATCGCGCGCATATTCGCGCCCGCGACCACTAGTGGGATAATCGGCCACCCCATGGCTCTTTTCGTGTACGTACTCTCCGCGTCGCAGATTGTGTCGCGCGCCTGACCGAACCTTCAAAATGTACCTTAGCCATTTCGGATTGGACGAGCCACCGTTTCGGATTACATCGAATACGGAGTTCTTTTTCGAGGGTGCGAATCGAGGCGCGACCTTGGAAGGGTTGCTCTATGCGATTACCAATGACGAGGGAATCGTAAAGGTCTCCGGGGAAGTGGGCAGCGGCAAGACCATGCTTTGCCGCGTCCTGATCAATCGGCTGCCCAAGAATGTTGAAACAATCTTTCTCGCAAATCCGTCGCTTTCGCGGGAAGAAATCCTGCGGGCGATCGCCGAGGATTTGCGCATCGAAATCAAATCGAAGCGGACGACCCTGCTCCTTCGAGCGTTGCAGGAACATCTTATCCAGCGATATGCGGAGGGCGGACGGGTCGTCGTCCTGATCGACGAAGCGCATGCGATGCCAAGCGAGAGCCTGGAAGAAATTCGCCTGTTGTCGAATCTGGAAACGAATCGACACAAGCTGCTTCAGATCGTCCTCTTTGGCCAGCCGGAGCTCGATGAACATCTCGACAATCCGCATATGCGTCAATTGAAGGAACGAATTACGCACTCCTTCAAACTGGAGCCGCTGGTACGCGCCGACATCGAAAACTATGTCGAATTCCGCATGCGCGCGGCCGGCTACAGAGGGCCAAACGCCTTCTCGAAGCCCGCGCTGAAGCTCATCGCGATTGTCTCGCAAGGACTGACACGCCGCATAAACATCCTGTGCGACAAATCGCTGCTGGCCGCGTTTGCCGACAACGAGCACCATGTATCCCTCAGGCACGCGCGCGCGGCAGCCAAGGATTCAGATTTTCGTCGTTCCTCCAGGTCCCGCAATGCGTGGTGGCTCGCCGGAGCAGGCATGGCGGCCGGGCTCCTGCTGGGAATAGCGTCCCAGTTCGCCCCCTCCATTCTAGGTAGGGCTGATCCCCTTGGTTCCGAAACACGCGGCACCGCCTCTCGCGAATCCGCCGATCAAATGAATATCGGGAAACTCGCCGATCTTCCTCGCGCAGAGTCGAGCACCGGTCGCGATCGGCCGATTGAGTCTCTCGCAGCCCAGCCCGCACTTGCACATGTCGCGAGTGAAAGCGGCGTCGCTGGAATCCCGGGTCCAAGCGCGTTCAATTCGCAGGCTGGACGGACGGACGCATCGAATGCGACGAAGGGTGCCGATTCCATTGAATCCAAAGACGCTAACGCGTTGCCCTCAGCGGGCATGCCACCGCGATGGGAAGGACAAAGCGAGCTGGCGATAGCGAGGGTGAAAGCGACGCACGATTGGCTGCAGACAACACCGGCCGAACGGTATTCGATCCAGCTCTTGACCGCGACCGAGGGTGACGTCGTCTGGATGGAAAATTTCCTCCGCAAGGCGACCGAGCTGGTCAATCCCGATGACCTTTACCTGTACAGTTGGAAAGTCAGCGGGCGGATGAATTACCGGGTTACCTACGGCACCTACGATTCGGTGCAGCAGTCCCTATCGGCGATCGCGCTTCTGCCCGCGCCGCTCAGGACCTTCAAACCCTATCCCGAGACCGTGGCCGTGATGCGCCAACTGACAGCCCAGCAGTAGATTTCCGGCAGTCGTTAAATGCGGTCCCGGCGGATTTAGCCCCCGCAAGTCTTGTTATACTGGCCCGACTGTTCGTTCATTGGTCAAGGCCGTTCTTTGACTCCAATCTCATCGCGAGCTGCTATGGCAAACCGAATTATTGCGTGCTCACTCGCGGCATCGGTGATGTCCGGATGCTTCCAGCCCATGCGGCCGTCGGCGGTGCATCTGCCCAACACACCTGGGCCGGAATCGGCAGCATCGGCGCCCGCCTCGAATATCCCCGCACCGGTGCAGATGACAACGGTGCTCCCCAGGCCGCGGGCATCGAGCCGGCCCGAAACGTACAGCGTCGTCGTCAATAGCGTACGCGTTCATGAGTTGTTGTTCGCCCTGGCGCGGGACGCACGGATCAATGTGGACGTCCATCCCGGCATCGTCGGGGCTGTCACGCTGAATGCCATCGACCAGACGCTGCCGCAGTTGCTCAATCGTATCGGCAAGCAGGTCGACATGCGCTGGGAGCTTGACGGTCCGAATCTAATCGTCATGCCGGACTCGCCGTTCCTTCGTATCTACAAGGTCGACTATGTAAATATGGAGCGCCAGACCACCGGGACGGTCAGCGTCTCGGCGCAAATCGCGGGCGCGCAAGGGGGCGGCGGAGCGGGTGGTGCTGGAGGCGGTGGCGGAGCAGGCGGCGGCGCGGGAGCCAATACATCAACGGTAACCATCAGAAATACGTCCAACAACAAGTTCTGGGAAACGCTGATCAAGAATGTCGAAGAGCTCTTGCGGGAAACCGACAAACTCATGCCGGGTAGCACAGCTGCCCAACCGGGCGGCGCCGTCCCAGGTCCGACCGCGGCCGGGACGCCTCCGCCGTTGCCGGGCGCTCTGCCGGCCGCACCGAATGTTCCATCGGTCCCCAATGTGCAATTCCGTGAAGCCGCGTCCGTTATCGCCAATGCGGAGGCCGGAATCCTCTCCATTCGCGCCACCTCGAGACAGCACGAAAAGATTCAGGAATTTCTGGATCAGGTATTGGTTTCCGCGCGACGCCAGGTTCTGATCGAAGCCACGATCGTCGAGGTTCAACTCAACAACCAGTATCAGCAAGGCATCGACTGGGCATTTTTGGGGCGCGGCGCACCGTCCGGATTCCGCTTCTTTCAGGGTGCATCGGGCCAGGCAACGGCTACACCGAACGCATCGATCCTGACGGCGAATTACAACACCAACACAATCAACGCAACCATCAAGCTGCTCGAGTCGTTTGGCACGACGCGCGTTCTATCGAGCCCTCGGCTGAGCGTGCTCAACAATCAGACGGCCATCCTCAAGGTGGTCGAGAACCTTGTCTATTTCACGATCACATCGAATACGAATCAGACCGCCAACACCTCATCGACAACATTCACGTCGACACCGCATGTGGTGCCGGTCGGGTTTGTCATGAACATTACGCCGCAGATCAGCGAATCGGAAAATATAACGCTCAATTTGAAGCCGACAATCTCGCGGATCGCGGCGTTTATCGAAGATCCGAATCCAGTCCTGCGGAATCCATGCCTTGCGGCAGGCGGAGTCGGACTCGGCGCCGGGAATTGCAATATTCCGGCGATCATCAGTCGCATTCCGCAGGTCCAAACACGAGAGATGGAGTCGCTGATCCGCGTCACAAACGGGCAGATCGCCGTCATGGGTGGCCTCATCCAGGATCAGGTCGTCAACAACGAAGACAGTATCCCGGTCGCCAATCGGATTCCGTTTTTCGGCAACATTTTCGGCAACCACACGAAGCAGAATTCGAAGACCGAGCTCGTGGTCTTCCTGCGGCCGTTGGTTGTCAAGGACCCGAGCCTTGAAGCGGACTACCGCGGATATCGGGTCTTGCTACCGGGCGATAATTTCCTGTCGCAGCCCAATCCCGGCAAAGGGACCAACTGAAGAGAATCGGAGGTCTTCGTGAGCCTGCTTCTTGATGCACTGAAGAAGGCGGAGTTAGCCAAACAGCAGCAAGCGGCTCAGCAAGGCGGTCGTGGCGAAGACACCACGCTGCCGATCGGCTCGAGCGGCACTCGCACGACCGACAATCTCCAGGACGCTCCGTCACTCGAGCCGTTGATGACGCGCGATCGTTTGCCCGATATCGACGCGCCGCTGGAGATGATCGCCGACCAATTACCTTCTGGCGACCCGACTCGAAGCAGCACGCTCGACTTTGCACTGACGGACTCGACAATGCCGAGCCGAACTGGAACGCCTGCGCGCGGGCGTCCAGCGCCGCCTTCCCAGGCTTCCGGGACGAGCACCGCGAGTCGTGCCGACGCGGCCGGTGCCCAAGGCCCGGCCTCAATCACCCGTCCGTGGTCGGCGGAGGTATCCGAGGATCGGGATTCCGCACGTCGCCTGCTGTCCTCTAAGGGTGGTGACTTTAGCCCCCGGCGGCCCTTTTACGTTGCACTCGGGATTCTCGTTGGCGTTGCGGTGGGCGCAGTGACGTACTTCTGGTGGGAGCTCCAGCCAAGAAGCAATTTCGCTTCACTTTCTTCCGGTTCACCTAGACCGCAAACGCCGCAGCAAGCACGCCCACCAACGTCCGCGCCTTCATCGCCTGCCGTCGGTCAAGCGCCCGCTGCGGGCGCGGCACCGATAACACCGATAACGAGTGGCACGGCCGCGCCCACCACCCAGGCGACGCCAGTTCCTGCCGTCGAAGCTCCGGTGGCACGGCTCGATTCACCCCCGTCGGCGCCCACCAGCCTCGATCGGCGTGCGGATTCGGGTACTGCAGCCGCATCAGCCCCAATTTCCACCCCGCGAACGGCCGATAGCGCAAGAGTGCCGACGCCGCCAAGCGGCATCCCTCAGGCGGCACGGTCTGGCGCGACGGAGCGACCGGTTCGTAGCGCCGGCGCGGGCGACCCGATTCGTGCCCAGGCGCCGCAGCGCGATCCGGTACCGCGAACGAGCGCCACGCTATCCAACAGAACGCTTACCCAGGAAGTGGCCCCCCCAATTGCGATCACCCGGGTTGCGCCAAGACTGGATCCAACCGTGGATGAAGCCTATACGGCCTTTCAGCGCGGCGATATTGAAGCGGCGCAGCAGTTGTACATGCGTGTCGCCCAGTCCGATCCGACTAACCGCGACGCTCAGTTGGGCTTGGCGGCGGTCGATTTGCGCACTCAGAGCCTGAGTAGTGCCGAGTCACGATACATAAGACTCCTCGAAATCGATCCACGCGATTCCCATGCTTTGGCCGGCCTTTCCGCAATCCGCGGCGCCGGAGACCCGGTTCAGGCCGAAAGTCGAATCAAGACGCTGCTCACCCAGCAGCCCGACTCTGCCATGCTGCACTTCGTTCTGGGCAATCAATACGCCTCGCAGGCGCGCTGGAACGAAGCCCAGCAGGCCTATTTTCGAGCCTTCTCCGGCGACCCTGAAAACGCCGATTTCGCGTTCAATCTGGCGGTGAGTCTCGATCAGATTCGCCAAGAACGGTTTGCGCTCGAGTACTACGAACGCGCTCTGCGGCTGTCGAATGGGCGGCAGGTTGCGTTCGATCGCACGCGAACGGCGACCCGCGTCAAGGAATTGCAGCGATAACAGTCGCCGCCCAGCAAACGATGAATTCCCCAGTTGCCCAGCAGGCAAAGCGCCACCTTGGCCAGATCCTGATTTCTCAGGGGATCCTGAGCGAGGATCAACTGCGTATCGCCTTGCTCGAGCAGTTGAAGTCGCGGCAGCCGCTCGGAAAACTGCTCGTACAGTTGGGATTCGTATCCGAGGCGACGCTCCGGGATGCGCTGTCCGAAAAACTCGGACTCGTTTCCGTCGACCTGACGCAGATCATCGTTGATTCAGGCGCGCTCAGGCTTGTTCCACGCGATTTCGCCAGGCGCCACAACATCTTTCCGGTCGCGCTGGATCGTGATCGGCGCCGATTGATCATCGCGGTATCCGATACCAACAACATCGTTGCGATCGACCAGGTCCGAGCGCAATTGCGCGGTGAGTTTGACCTCGAAGTGAGGCTTTCCGGCGAATCGGAAATCGCCCGGGCGATCGAGCATTTTTATGGGCACGAGCTGTCTATTGACGGCATCCTCCATGAGATTGAGACCGGGGAGATCGACTATCAAAGCCTGCAGTCCTCGGGCGACGAATACAGCCAGCCGGTGGTCCGGCTCATCTCCGCGCTGCTTGCCGATGCCGTCGAGCGTTCCGCCTCCGATATCCACTTCGAACCTGAGCAGAACTTTCTGAGAATCCGATATCGGATCGATGGCGTGTTGAGACAGATTCGCTCTCTTCACAAGACCTACTGGCCGGCGATGGCCGTTCGCATCAAGGTCATGTCGAAGATGAATATCGCGGAAACGCGCGCTCCGCAAGACGGCCGGATCTCGCTATCGCTGACCGGCAGGCAAGTGGATTTCCGGGTTGCCTCGCAGGTGACCACGCACGGCGAGAACATCGTCCTCAGGATTCTCGATCGGCAAAAGGGCATCGTCCCCCTCGATGGGCTGGGTTTGCAGGCCGAACAACTCGGTTTGCTGAAGAAAATGATCGCGCGCCCGGAAGGCATGATCCTCGTCACCGGCCCAACCGGCAGCGGCAAGACGACGACGCTTTACTCGGTGCTCAATCACATCAACCACGACGGGGTCAATATCATGACCCTGGAAGACCCGGTCGAGTATCCGATGGCGTTGATCAGGCAAACGTCGATCAACGAGGCCGCCAAGCTGGATTTCGCGAACGGTATTCGCTCGTTGATGCGACAAGATCCCGATGTCATTCTGGTCGGCGAGATCCGCGACGAAGATACCGCGCAAATGGCCTTGCGTGCCGCAATGACGGGCCATCAGGTCTATTCGACGCTCCACTCGAACAGTGCAATCGGCGCCGTTCCCCGCCTTTGGGACAACGGGATCAAACGGGAATTGATGGCCGGCAACATCATCGGCATCGTTGCCCAGCGGTTGATTCGCAAGCTGTGCCGCCACTGCCGCGTTCCATACCAGGCGACCGCTCAAGACTGCGCAGTGCTAGGCGTCTCGCCGGATAAGCCGCCCGTCATCTACCGGTCAATGGGATGTGACCACTGCGAGTATCAGGGCTACCGCGGACGGTTTGCAATCATGGAGATCCTGAAAATCGATGGCGATCTCGACGAAATGATCGCTGGTACCGCGACCACGCGCGAGATTCTCAAAGCTGCGGTCGCGCGCGGATTTCGCACACTCGCCGATGACGGTGTACGGCGCATTATCGACGGCTCATCGTCGCTCGATGAGCTGTTCCGGGTGATCGATATGACCGACCGGATTTCGTAGCGAGGAGCACCGGCCATGTCCTGCAATCTCCCCGAACCGAAGCGTTAGCGCACGATGGCACTCTTTTCATACAAGGCGGTCGACACCATCGGCAAGTCGCTGGTGGGGCAGATGGAGGCCATTAACATCGTCGATCTCGAGCTTCGCCTGAAGAGAATGGGGCTCGATCTCATCGTCGGCGGCCACGCAAGACGCGCAATGGCGCTCTCCGGCGCGAAGATCAAGCGCCACGACCTGATCAATTTCTGTTTCCATCTCGAACAAATGACCCGGTCGGGGGTGCTGCTTACCGATGGGTTGTCCGATCTTCGCGACAGTCTTGAGAATCAGCGCTTCAAAGAGGTGATATCGAGCGTTCTCGAAGGCATCCAGGGCGGTCAAAGCCTTTCGCAATCGCTGTCGCAGTATCCAACGGTGTTCGATTCGGTCTTTCGCGCGCTGATCAAGGCGGGTGAAGACACCGGACGTTTGCCTGAAATATTCAAGAACATCGGCGATAAGCTGCGCTGGGAAGACGAGCTCGCCGCGCAGACAAAGCGGGCGCTCATGTATCCCACCATCGTCGGCGTTCTCGTCGTGCTGGTGATTTTCTTCCTGATGATCTATCTCGTGCCGCAAATGATGAGCTTCATCAAAAGCATGGGCCAGACGATCCCGTTCCATACGAAGCTGCTCATTGCGGTTTCGGATTTTTTCCTAAATTTCTGGTATCTGATTGTCCTCGTGCCGGTTGGCGCCGCGACAACGATCAGCTACCTGGTCAGAACGAATCCCGCCATGCGATACCGCTGGGATGCGTTCATTTTGCGCATGCCCTACATCGGCAACGTGCTTCGCAAGATCATCCTCTCGCGATTCGCAAGCGTGTTCGGGTTGCTCTACTCGTCCGGCATTACCATCCTCGACGCGATTCGCTCATCCGAGGAAACCGCCGGGAATCGCGTCATCGAGGAAGGACTTCGCCAGGCCGGTCAGCTCATCGCCGAAGGCAAGACGGTGACGGCGGCCTTCCAGGAAGTCGACATGTTTCCCGCGCTCGTGATTCGCATGCTCCGCGTTGGGGAGAACACCGGCAATCTCGATACCGCGCTCATGAATGTGAGCTACTTCTACAATCGGGAGGTAAAGGAGGGCATTGCCCGGCTCCAGGTGTTGATCGAGCCGGCCATGACCTTGGTGCTCGGTGTGATGCTTGGTTGGGTAATGCTTTCCGTACTCGGCCCGATCTACGACACGATTTCCAAGCTGAAGATCTGACGAGGTCACCATGGCGGAGCGCCGGCTAATTTATCTCACATCGTGGCGAGCCACGATGTACGCCGCGCGGCGTGGCGGGTTGTCGGTCGGGCCGTCCTTCACGAACGACGAAGAGGGCTACCAGCAGTTCACCGTCTTCCTCAACGACCTGCCCGCGAGTACCTTGCTGTACGTCCTGGCGGACGTTGTCGAAGAAGACTTCCACATCGATCTCATTCCATCGGTAAGGGGCGGAGACCGCAAACAGCTCATCGACCGGCGGTTGGCTCAACGTTATCGGGACACCAGTCTTTCGCTGTCGATCTCGCTCGGAACCGAGAAAACGCAACGGCGCGACGAGCGCATTCTCTTGAGCTCGTTCACCAATACGCAATTGTTCCAACCTTGGCTGAATGTGCTGCGTAACAGCGATCTGCCGATCGTCGGCATCTACTCCGTTGCGCTTCTTGCTGCGGTTCTGGCCAAGCGACTTGGATACGGCGTCAAGGCGCCGTGTCTCACCGTCAGCTTGCAGCCCGCCGGACTCAGGCAGTCACTGATCGATGGCGGCAAGGTGCGCTTCAGCCGGTTGGGGCCACTTGAACCGGCGGATGCCGAGCAGCCGACCCGGGTTGCCGCTGCATTCGCGGGAGAGACGCTTCGCATTCATCAATACCTGATGGCGGTACGAACCGTCGCGCGCGAAGGTCCACCGTTGGATGTGCTGCTGATCGCGCCGTCCGGCAGGCGGCAGCTCCTCGAGGCTGCAGCATCGGATTCACCACAATTGCAGTATCAGGTGATCGACGTTAGCGACGCCGCGCAACGCATCGGGCTCAAAGACTACCCTTCCGATGCGGGCGCCGAGGCGCTTTACCTGTATTTGCTTGCAACGCAAACGCCCACACACCAATACGCCGGGGAGCGTCTCAGGCATCAATACCGGACCTGGCAGGGCAAAGTGGCGCTCCTTGCAGGGGCCGGTGCGCTATGCGCGTTCTGTGCCCTTTTCTCGGCCGTGCAGTGGTTCAACGTCCTCGAAGGCCGCTCGAGGATTGCCGAAGAGTTGCAGCGCGCGCGGGCGGTATCCGAAGACTATTCGCGTGTGACGCGAAGCTTTCCGAACATTCCAACGACGCGCGACAATCTGAAGCTCACCGTCGAGCAGTTCGAGACGCTGGAGAAACAGGTCCGCCCCCCCGAGGCGATGCTCGTCGATTTGGCAACCGCGCTCAATACGTCACCGCAGTTGGAGCTGGAGAGCCTGCGATGGGAGCTGGGTGTCGCCGTTCGCAATCCCCGGTTGGACGCGAAGAAATCGGCGGCCAAGGCCGACGCGAAGCAGGCCGGCGGAGAAGCACGATACGACGTCGTCGATGTGACCGGCAAGATCCGCAATATTGCTTCATCGGATTACCGTGCGCTCACCAGAGCCGTCGATGAGCTGGTCGAAAAAATCAAACGTCGGCCCGGGGTTGTCGTGCTCGCAGTCAAGTTGCCGTTCGATCTCGGCTCCGAGACAACCTTGTCGGGCGATATTTCGGAAAAGCAGGAGCGGGAAGTCCCCTCGTTCCAGGTCACCTTCGGCAAACGCTCGGGGACTTCATGAATCGCGAAACCCTGCGCGCGTTGGCGTTTCCGGCCCTGACGGCGCTTATCCTCGTTGGCGCAGGCATCGCGCTGTTGACGCTGATTGACGGCATTCGCAAAGAGACCATCGGCGAGCTTGAACGGGTACGAAGCGAGCGGATGTCCATGCAGACGAAACTCATGCAGGCAACCGACGAAGAGCAGCTCATCCGCAAGCGGATGGTCGGCTACCAAGAGCTGCTCAAGCGTGGCGTAATCGGTGACGAGCGGCGGTTGGACTGGGTGGACGAGATCAAGCGGATCCGGGACGACCGCAAGCTCTTCGATCTCAAGTACACCATCGATCCCCGCCGCCCGGTCGACTACCCCGGTTTCCGCAATACGGGCGAAGTCGAGTTTGGGGTGAGTCGCCTGCGTCTTGACGTCATGGTGCTCCACGAAGGCGATCTCATCGACACGCTTGCAGACATCAAGCGCCGCCTCGCACCGCATGTGGTGGTTCGGTCTTGCAAGTTGGACCGGGTCACAGGGCGCGGTGGCCTTGGTACCAACGCTGCGGTGGGGCCACAACTTCGCGCGGAATGCAATATCGATCTCATCACCATTCGCGATCGAGGGACCGGACCGGCATGAGCGATATGATGAACATTCGGCGCTCGACTCGAACGATTCATTGGAATCTTCGTGCTGCGGTACGGGTTGCGGCGCTCGCGATCGTATGGAGCGCCGGTTCCGGAATGCCTCAGGATTTGCGCGCTGCCGATCTCGGCAGGTTGTTCTTCGATCCGCAGCAGCGCGCCGAGCTCGAACGCTTGCGTCTGCAACCGCCCAAGGCGCCTCCGCGGCCACGCCAGATCGTGGAGGCACCTATCGTTGCACCGCAGCCACCGAAGGACGTGACCTTGAACGGCTATGTCACCCGGTCCGGTGGGCGCTCGACGGTTTGGATCAACGATCAGCCAACCAACGCCGGCCAGGCACCGGCCACATCGGCACCAATGCCGGTTCCGTTTGGAGATACCGGTAGGCGCGTTGAGCTTAAAGTCGGACAATCGTTCGGTGAAGACGCGGGTACGCGCGATCCGCTTCTTGGCGGAAAAATTCAAGTCAATCGATAACCAACAACTTCGCGCCGAGAGTGCGGGGTTGTTATAGAAATTCAAAGGCTACGAAACAATTGGTTTGATCCCAGCGGCAAGACCACGTGGGATCGCAAGTGATCACGATTCAAAAATCTGCGCGGCGCGCTGCGCAGATTTCCTCTCCCTGCATTGTGAAACAGTCTGTCCGGGTCGAGCACCGGCAGTCGATGCTTTCACGGACATCGCCATGCAGAGAGACATGTATCAATCCAAGGGCTTTACCCTAGCGGAAATTGTCATCGTGATGGCCGTCATGGCATTGGCCATTGGCGGAATGTTGATGCCGCTGGCAACGCAATACGAGATGTCGCGCGTGCGCGAAACCCAGCGCACCATTGAATCGATTCGCGAATCGTTGCTAGGCTTTGCGATCGCAAATGGTCGACTACCCTGCCCGGCGTATCCCACACTGGCAACCGGTAGTGGAGCGGCGGCGGGCACCGAAGCGCTGACCAACGTAGCGCCGCCGGCCCAGCCGCCCGGCACATCGGGCCATTGGTGCCAAATGGACGATGGAACGGAAGCCGATACCGCGTTGAGCGCCGGTGTCCTTCCCTGGGTCACGTTAGGCGTACCCGAAACCGACGCGTGGGGCCGCAGGTTCACCTATGTCGTCACCTCGATATTCGCGGACGAAGGCGGATGCGCGTCGACGAATCCAAATGTCGCGAGCTTTTGCACCTCGGCGCCCGGCCAACTTACCCTCAACACGCGTACGAGCGCCGGTGGCCCGACCCCACCGATTGCCAACGGGTTGGCGGCAATTGTCGTCTCGCACGGGCGTAACGGCAGCAGCGCGTTTCTGCCCACTGGTACGCAGATGGCGGCAAGCGTCGGCGCCGATGAAGGCCGGAACGCCCTTGCGATCACCAGCGCAGTCCCGCTCCAGATAAACGCGTCCGCGTCGTTCATGACGAGAGAATCTATCCGCAGCGATGCATCATGCAATGACGCGGCCGCTGGTGGCCAAATGTGCGAGTTCGACGACCTGGTAGTGGGAGTGGATGCGGCGCGGCTGGTATCGCGGATGGTGGCCGCGGGGCGGTTGCCGTAATACTAGTTAAGCCGCATGGCGAATAGCGGCACAGGGTCGTTGGCGCCGTTCGGCGTGCATGCCGCAACGGAGGCTTGGATCTGCCCGGCGTTACGGAAGTACCCGGCGTTGCGAGTGTGAGGGTCGATGTGCAGCTCAACGCGCGCATGCGGGCACGCGCTTCCTTTACGGTGCGCGCCGGGGGCGTAGCCGAGCCCCAGC
>JANMUI010000417.1:0-5026 GCA_031391405.1 Betaproteobacteria bacterium | reverse complement strand
GGAAAAGCGAAATCAAAGCGCTGCGTGATGCTTTTGAAACCTCAAGCTGACACGACCTTGTTTGGACGGCGCAGGCGCAAGCGCATGGATGAGGGATTGCCACGAAGGTGATCCAGGCACAACTTGAATCGACCTCTCACTTGAACTCTTGCGGGCACGATACCAGAAAGCAAAGCACCAAAGTCAGCCGCACCTTTCGACGCTTCCACGCTCACGGCCTCATCGCCAAGATTCCACGCACCCGCCGCTGGCGCGTCACTTGCTATGGGCGCCAGGTCATGAGTACCCCGCTTTACCTACGCGAGCACCACTTCCCGAACGTCTATTCCAGAATCGCAGCATGATCTGCTTTGTAGGATGCAAAGAAGTCATGGAGAAAGAATCTATCCTCATCCTCGGCGGATGAGGCAGCGCCCTTATGGAAGTCGCTTAAGGACTTTGGTGAAGTCACAATGCCCCGCTTCATTCAGCCGATTGCCGCCAGTTCGTTCACCCGCATACGCGCGCGCGCCAGGCTATTAGAGAAAAGTTCCGCCTGGGATGGATCCCAGCTGGTTCGAACGAAGGTGGACAGCACAGCGTTGTAACCAAGGCCTTGTGCTGCTGTAGCACCACTTTCCGCCACTAGATCTTCCCGGATTGCACGCGGCGCCCGTTGAGCCAGTTGCAATAGAGATCGCTTGGCATCGGGGAGAGCGTCAGGATCGCGAGGAAGTTTCCGAACACTGATCTTGAGCAAGCGCGCCATTCCATCCCGATCAGCGAGCAGCCACGATTCCACCTGACGTACTGCGACACGAATCAGAAGTTGTTTCGGGATGGCATCCCCGCGTGACCAATCCTCAATGAGCGTCGGCGGACATTCCTTGGTGTCAAGATCGGTGAGCAACAGCACCGGCGTGTGGCTAGCTATCTCGCAAAAATTTCGCAACCTTTTCCGCAAGTAGCCGAAGCCGTCACGCCGCAACAATTGGCTGACAGCCAGACCGGAACCCGTGTCATCGACGATCCGCCGGCCTACTGTCTCGCTAAGCGCGTCCTCCGTCGCGAGCACTACCGCGCGCATTTACCAGAGCCCCAATTGTTCCGCTGTTTGCGGTCTCGTCTTGGGCAAAACCACCTCTGCGACCGACAAGCCGGCCTTCAGACTAGAACTCTCAAGCTTGTCCAGCGTGCGGATGTTCGTGCCTTCCGTTCCCGGTTCCAGTATCAGCACGCCTCTACCGTCGATGCCCGGATTTCTCAGCATGGCTTCACTATGGCTGGATATGACGACCTGACGCCGCCGCTTTGCGCTACGTTGCACGTGGTGGATCATTTGCGGGATTTGCTCAACGATGGCGTTGTTCAAAGACAGTTCCGGCTCCTCTAGCAACAGCAAAGAGTCGCCGTCCAGCAGCGTCCAAAGCAGGCCGATCAATCGAAGCGTTCCGTCGGAAAACTGATCCTCCCGCTGCCAGCCCGCGTTGGGGCGGTGGTGCTCATATAGGGCTTCGAGATGCGGGCGGCCCGTGCTTTCGTCCTGCGTAAATCTTAAGTTCTTAAATTTTGGCACTGCCAACGACAACGCTCTTTCGATCTTCTTCAAGCGGGCTTCGCGCGTCTTGTCGGTGCACCTCGCAATTCGTTCGAGAAAACCTTGCCCGAACGGATCGTTTTCCAACCGATTGCCCCCGATTCGATCGCCAAACTTGAGCAATTGCGGAACCAGATGCAGGTAGGTGACATCTCCCAAAAAATCCGAGACGTCGCGAAATGCGCCATTTGTTTGTATCTGTTCAAGGTGCGTCTGAGTGAGTCGACGGAGGTCGCCCTCATCCTCGCGTTGGGGTCGATTGAGAACTCTCTCGCTCGCTTGCCACACCTTCTCTTCGGATACCAAAAGACGTTGCGCCCCCTTGCCTTCCGCCTTGAACGCAAGGACATATCGCCAATCCGGTGTCGGGTCATCAGCGCTGTCGGAAAGATGTACCTCAATGCGAACTTCAGGGTCCCTGCGCGCGTGTAGGCAGCGCAGCTTTGTAATTCCGCCGCGATCATCAACAGCCTTTTGTAGCCCGCCGCCGGCCGGCTTACTGATATCTCGAAGAAAGCGGAAAACGTCGAGAAAATTCGATTTTCCCGAGGCGTTTGCTCCAACCAGGTAGGTCCGTTCCCGCATAGGCACATTTGCCTCGCGAAAATTCCGCCAGTTTTTCAGTATCAGTCTGGTGACCAGCACAATTCAGTCTCCGGGTTTCTGTCGTTCATGCATTTCGCTTTTCGACTGCACCGCCACTTCACCAAGATTGGCGCCCTGCTTCTCGTCCACCTCTGTGACCACACAGATTGTAGCCATTACTTGACCTTCTCCAGCTGAATCGTCTTCAGCAACTCAGTTTCTCGATCGTCCACAATCTTCATTGCATCGTTCTGTTCTCTCCAGCATCGAACAACGATAACGCGGTGCCGCGAAAACTCTCGCGCTTGGATTATGAGTTTTTCAAAGTATCCGATTTCGGGTGTAACCAGCGAGTCGGCTTTTCGGCCAGACCCCTCTCACAACCCGAGCTGCCGCGACGAGGAAGCCGCGCCACGCCGCGATCCCCCGGCAGGGCCATTGCCTCTATTCCAGCCGGCCTGATTCCAACCCCAATGCCCGATGGCGTCGGCATCCGGCTAATTCGCTTACCGGGGATCGCGCTCGGCTTGCGTTCGCCCCGCCGGTGAATTGGACTGAATATCTCAATCACCTCGGGTTCGCTCACGGCCCCCCTTTGACAAGCGAACTGCCTCGCACTCGCCTAAGGAAATGCCATTCGGCACCGTCCAATTACTGCTGTCCCTTACGCCATTACACCCGGCCGGACGCAACCTGTTGTGCGCTCTCCGACTGCGGCGCGCGGGCGCTGTCCGACACGCGCCATGTTTTCAATACCGGGAGAACCTCTTTCGCGAACAATTTAAGCCCGCGGTCAGCGATCTCGAACGGTACGCCGCCGAAGCGGAACGCCACGTTGAGCTCGAAATCGCCGATCGCTCCGCGCCGCGCTTCCAGCTCGCGCAGGATCCGGTCGGGCGTGCCCCATACCGCCGCCTGCATGAATCCCGCGGTTGCACCTTCCAGGCCACCCTTGCGGGCGATCGCGGCTTTTTGCGCATAGGCGTCGTAGCCTTTCACGGTGGTGAAATGCTCGCCGAGAAATTCGTAGTGATGAAAGTTGCTCTCGACGAACTTACCCATGTATTGCCGCGCGTGATTTTCGGCTTCCGCCAGATCAGGGCCGCAAATGCAGAAATCCGTGATCATCATCGCGGGCGCCGCGCGCCCGTGGAATTTCAGGAACAGATCGCGATTGAGCTGGATTGCGGGTAGCCGCATCGGCCAAGGCCGGTCGGAAAACATCACCATGTGCGCCCCGAGGCGAGCGGCCGCCTCGACCGAATCGTCGCTCGAAGCGACGGCATAGATGCGGCCGTCGAAATCGTACTTCGGCCGCGGCCGCAATTCGATCCGCGGCTGGGGATAGTGCTTGCCGTTGCCTTCCATGAATCCGGTGCGCAGGGCCTCGACGATCATCGGCGCGGCCTCGTCGAAGCGTGCGCGAGATTCGTCCATCGTTCCGCGAAACGCCGCAAACTCGCGCCGAGCCAGGCCGCGTCCCAATCCGAGTCGCAGCTGGCCTTTGCACAACATGTCCAGCACGGCAGCCTGCTCCGCCACCCGGACCGGGTCGTGCCACGGCACGATGACCGCTGCGGTGCCAAGACCCACGTTCGGACACAGCGCCGCGAGATAGGTCATCAACTGCAGATTGTCGGGGCAGAACGAATAGTCGAAGAAATGGTGCTCAGCCGACCACAACACATCGAAGCCCGAATCAGCCGCCAGACGCGCGAGCTGAACCTCTTCGTCCCAAACCTGATCGTCGCCGATGTTCTCCCAGCCGTAGCTGGAGAACAACATCATCATTCCGACGTCCATGGCTTCTCCCGAGGTTGGAATAACAGCGAGTGTTCCACGTACGGCGGGGAATAACAATCTTCGCGGTCGACGGGGCGGATCACCTGAGCGGGCAGGTCAATAAAGCGGGGACGCTTTCGAATGGCACTTAATTAACCCGTCTGTGCTCAAGCCGCCGTTCGCCCTGAGCCTGTCGAAGGGTGACGCAGGCGCGTCCACGGCGCGCGGTGGTCCGCCCAAGAATTCTCCGGCATTCACCCTTCGACAGGCTCAGGGCGAACGGTCAATCGCCTTGTCTTAAGCAAGCTTCACCACGCCTCAAATCCCCAAATACGTCGCTTTCGCCTTCTCGTCGGCATCGAGGTCTTGCGGGCGACCGGAGTAGACGACCTGACCCTTGCTCATGATGTGCACGTTATCCACAAGCTTGATGGCCAGCGCCGCATTCTGCTCGACCAGCAGGATGGATAGGCCCTGCTTCTTCAGCTCGCCGATCGCTTCCCACAGCCCCTGAATGATGATCGGCGCGAGGCCTTCCGAGGGCTCATCCATGATTACGCAATCGGGGTTGGTCATCAGGCCACGGGCAATGGCGAGCATCTGCTGCTCACCGCCGGAGAGCGTTTTCGAGCGTTGGTCGCGCCGCTCCTCCAGGCGCGGAAACAGCTTGTAGACGCGATCGAGCGTCCAGTGGTGCCGTTCGGGACTGCGCGCCGCAACGAGCAGATTTTCCTCCACGCTGAGCGTCGGAAACACACGGCGGCCTGGCGGCACGAGCCCCATGCCCCGGCGTATCGTCTCGAAGGAGGAGATACGCGTGATGTCCTCGCCCTTGAACAGGATGCGACCCTGACGCGGCGGATTGAAACCGACAATCGAGTTGACGAGCGTGGACTTGCCCACGCCGTAGCGGCCAAGCACGCCCACGATCTCGCCCTGTTCGAGCTTGAGCGAGAGGCCCTGCAGCACGTAGGCCTCGCCGTAGTAGGTGTGGATGTTCTCGACTTCGAGAATGGCCATGGTTCAACCGGTTCCGAGATAGACTTCGCGCACCCGCTTTGAGGTGCGGATCTGTTCAACGGG
>JANMUI010000618.1:0-7497 GCA_031391405.1 Betaproteobacteria bacterium | reverse complement strand
ACCCGGACCCAATTGAGTTTCTTGACCATGTGATGGAATCACGTGGTCTTACGCGCAAGGACCTTGAGCCCTACATCGGCTCGCGAGCGCGCGTGGCCGAGGTTCTCAATCGCGTGCGGCCGCTCACCTTGGACATGATTCGCCGACTATCCGCAGGGCTCGGTCTGCCCGCCGAGGTATTGATCCGCCACTACCCGCTACGCGAGACTGCGTAGCAGAACACCGCGACGCGTTTCTGCATTGATCGCTAGCCCACGCCGGTCAACTTGACCCCCTCCTCGAACAGCTCGATCGTCGTGCCGTCCGGATCCGTGACATAGACCGTGAGCCCATAGATGCCGTCGTGAATATCCTGTCGGAACGAGACGCCCGCTGCGTGACAGCGGCCGCCGAGCCCGCGCACATCAAACACCCGAAACGCGATGTGATCGATCTGCGGTGAGGCACCCGGGCCCCCGGTCGTGAGCGCGATGCCTTCGTTGAATGGCACGAATGGGCGCCCATCCGCGAGCGGCTTCGCTTCACGGACGGTGAACCCCAGCACGTCGACATAGAACCGTCGTGACGCTTCAATGTCGCGCACCTGCATCAGCATGTGGGCATAGGCGAGCGGGCGAGGCCCTCGATCCACCGTGGATGCTGTAGTCATGGTCATCCCCGCCGGCGCTTTCGCTTCGCGCTCTTCTCGCTTTTCTCGTTGTCGATACCGAGCTTGCCCGCGCGCCCCCATGAATTCTTCGGCACGTCCTGGATGATCACATGCAGGTGATCGGGTTTGCAGTCGGCGTGCTCGATCATCGCGTCGGTAATTGCTTCCACCAGCTTTCTCTTCTGTGCCACGGTGCGGCCAGACCAGAGCTGAACGGTGACAACGGGCATGGCGATTCCCCTTTCATTGAATGTCGAAGATGGTTTCGATGCGCGGCCGGATACCGCTCCATTGACTGCGGCCGACGGTGACCGGCGCACGCGAGCCCATGCCTCGTGCCCAGACGAACTTCAAGCCCAATTCTCGCGCCGCATCGCGATCGATCCCGCCGGGCGGAGCGGCCAGATCCACGAGCAGCGCATGCTTGGGTAGGCGCGCTTGGACATCGCGACCAACGATCTGTGCCGGCACCGACGAAATGAGCATGTCGAGCAGAGGAGCGAGTACGACCAAGTCGTCAAGCCCATGTGCGACAGCGCCCGCAGCGTGCGCTTCCGCCCGCTGCACCTTGTTGCGCGCGGCGACATGTACGGTCGCTCCCAGCGCAAGCAAGGTTCGCGTGACCAACAAGCCGATCGTCCCTTGCCCAACAACGCACGCGGTCGACTTGTGGATGGTGATGTCGGTGTTCTCGATGATCACCCGGAGCATGCCCTCGACGATCGCGGGGCCGCGGAGCAGCATCAGGTCCTTATCCCACTCGTACTCATGAAAGGTGATGCCGAGCGCTTCGCCATGCGCCTTGAGATGCTGATCCGCCCATCCGAGGATGATATGGCGCGGCGTGCGCAGGCCGGCGAGCATCTCTCGTGTAAGGATGATTCGCTCGGCCGACGCCGGCGCGAACAATGCCCCATCGGGGGCAATGCCCGGAATCGGAAACAGTGCGACATGCGCATCACGCAGCGCCTCCGCCGCGCTTGTACACCGATGCACGCCGTCGATGCCCGCTTCTGGCCACGGAAAACCATAGCCGCGCACCGTCGCACCAGTCAGCGCGGCTTGACGCGCGATTTCCTGCTCGCGACGATCCCCGGCGACAACTGCGATCACGCATTCACTCCACTTCATGATCGCGCCTCTCTGATCAGTTGCGTCAGATTGTTCGGACTAAGCGGCAACCGGGTGACATTGACCCCAAGCGTGGCGAGTGCGGCCGACACCGCGTTGCCGATTGCGGCGCCCACGCATCCGATCGCGCCTTCACCGGCACCCTTCACACCAAGCGGATTGAGTTTGGAGGGCGCTTCCTCCAAGGTGATCGACTCGACATTCGGAAAATCGCAGCTCGTCGGCAGCAAGTAGTCGGCGAGCGTGCCGGTGACAAGCTGCCCATGTTGATCGTAGATGAGCTCTTCCAGCACCGTACCGCCGAGCCCCTGCACCGTGCCCCCGATCGCCTGCGCGTCCACCAGCAGTGGATTGATCGCGCGACCCACGTCTTCGACGCCCACATAACGCAGCACGTCGATGCCGCCGGTCTCCGGATCGACTGCGACGTGCGCGACATGCGTGCCATATGTGTAGGTACGCTTGGTGACCTCGAATGTCGCGCTCACCGTGAGCGCGGCGGCGGCGCTCGCATCGCCGCCATTCGAAAGCGCCACCAACTCGTCGACGGAAACGACTAATTCGCCGCTCTGGCGGTGGCGCACCTGACCGGCGCGACAGTGCAGCGTGGATGCTGCCACACAAGCACGTTCGGCAGCCAATGCAACGAGCTGCCCGATGAGTTTCTCGGCGGCGATCTTGATGGCGCTCCCGCCCATCACGATGGCGCGGCTGTGATAGGTACCGAAGCCATTCTCAACGTAAGTAGTCGAACCGTGGAAAATCTTGATCGCTTCGAACGGCATCGCCAATTCGTCGGCTGCGATCTGCGCAAACACGGTCTCGTGGCCCTGGCCCATGCTGGTGCAACCGGTGAAGACGTCTACATGGTTGGCGCCGCGAATCAGGATGCGGGCACTCTCGGAGGGGCCAGCGCCGCTCGATTCCACGAATGCGCAAAGACCGATGCCGTGATATTTCCCTTCGATCAATTTGCCCGATTGACGCGCGATCCTGTCGTAGTCGATCGCGTCCAGCGCACGCCGGAATGCCGAGGCGTAGTCACCGGTGTCGTATTCGTTGTCGCCTTCATACGGACAGATGCGGCCGATGCTGTACGGCATTTCGCTTGCGGCGATAAGATTCTTCAGCCGGATATCGACCGGACTCAGGCCAAGATCGGCGGCGGCCAAATCGAACATGCGCTCCCGAAAGAAGTTCGCTTCATAGCGGCCAGGGGCGCGATAGGTACCCACGGGCGTCTTGTTGGTGAGCAGGCTCACGACTTCGCATGAGAAATTCTCCAGCCGATAGGGCCCGGGCAAGAATTGCGCGGCTTTGGCGTTGCCAACCCCGCCGGCGGTGCGAACGTAGGCACCCAGGTCGCCGCAAATGCGCGCACGCATGGCGAGCAACTCTCCGTCCTTTGCGAAGGCCACTTCCAATTCGCACTCCATCTCGCGCGAATGGTTCGACGACAGGAAATGTTCGCGCCGATCCTCGATCCACTTGACCGGCGCACCGAGTTTCATCGAAGCGAACGGGATCAGGAAATCCTCCGGATAAAATTCCCCACGAACCCCAAACGCGCCGCCCACGTCGAGCTCGATCATCTCGATCGCGTGTTCATGCAACTTCAGCATCTTCGCGAGCGTGCGCCGATTGAAGAACGGCACCTTCGTCGCGCCCCATACGGTGAGTTTCCCGGCAGTCGTGTCGAATTGGGCCACGAGCCCGCGCGTCTCGAGCATCACCGCCGAGTGGCGGTGCGAGCGCAATGATTCGCGGCGGGTGTAATCGGCGCGTGCGAATGCGCCATTGACATCGCCCTTCGTGACGACATACCGATTGGCGGTGTTCGTGCCGGGAATCGGATGCAGCACGCTTGCGTCGGCGAGCGCCTGCTCGACATTGACGACCGGGTCGAGCATTTCGTATTCCGCTTCGACTGCATCCAGCGCGTCTTCGGCCACATAACGATTGGTCGCCACGATCACGCCGATCGGCTCGCCGCAGTAGCGGACGCGATCCCGCGCGAGCGGCTCCTGCAAGAAACGTTCAACGCCGGCAAGTGGTGCGAGACGGACCGGGATGAGTGCGCCGTAAGCCGCAATATCTTCGTAGGTGAAGAATGCTCTTACGCCTGGACATGCGAGGACCTTGGCACGGTCGATATGGAGCAGTCGAGCATGCGCGTGGGGGCTTCGCGCGATGACTGCATGCAGGAGACCGTCTAGTTTGAAATCACCGACGTAGCGTGCGCGACCGGTGAGGAAGCGTTCGTCCTCGGTACGGCGGATCGATTGCCCGATATAGGGCGCGCCTTCGCGAATCGGTGGGTGGGCGGGCGCGTTCATGGCATTGCGTTGCTTGCAGCGTCGAGGATCGCTTCCACGATCGGAATATAGCCGGTGCAGCGACACAGATTGCCCGAGATGGCCGCGCGCACTTCGTCGGCCGTGGGCTGCGCGTTGTCGCGCAGAAAAGCCTCCGCGGTCATCAGCATGCCCGGCGTACAGAACCCGCATTGCAAAGCGTGGTGCTCACGAAACGCCTTTTGCAAGGTCGTGAGCTCGCCGGTCGGTGCAAGCCCTTCCACGGTTGTCACGTTCGCACCGGCGGCCTGCACCGCAAAGAGGAGGCAAGAGCGGACCGGTGCGCCATTAAGGTGCACCGTGCACGCGCCGCATACGCCGTGCTCGCAGCCGAGGTGCGTTCCAGTTAGTCCGAGGTCTTCACGCAGAAAATCCGCCAAAGTCAGGCGCGCCTCGACACGCCCGCTTCTGAGGGCGCCGTTGACATGGATTTCGATCGCGTAGGTCGCGTCACTCATAGGGCACAGGGGGAACGATCACGCCATACGATAACCCGTTCCCGTGCTGCCCGCGTGTTCGGTCGAACTGGATTAGGGTAACCTCGCTTGGAGATCGAGGCGTTTCGATGGCACGTATGTTGCTCGAAGCTCAACGCCTCCTCGCGTCAAGTTGCCCCGACAATCATCAGGACAATCAGTAGCGATGAACGAATACGTCGTGGTCGATCACGTAGAAAGACGATTCTCCGCGCACGGGCGAAGAGCGGTGGAGGATGTGTCGTTCCAGGTTGCGAAGGGCAGTTTCGTGGCCTTGATCGGACCATCCGGTTGCGGCAAATCGACCTTGCTCCACATGATGGCGGGCCTGTCGGCACCGACCAAGGGCACCATCCGGATGAAGGGTGAAGCAGTGACGGCCCCGCGTGCCGACATGATGGTGGTCTTCCAGCAGTACACGAAGTCCATTTTTCCATGGAAGACCGTGCTCGAGAACGTCATGCTCGGCATCCAATACCGTTCGAATACTTCCCGAGGCGCGCTGGTAGAGGAATGCCGGCGGCAGATCGAGCATGTGGGCCTCGGTCGCTACGCAGATTACTATCCGTATCAGCTTTCCGGGGGTATGCAGCAGCGGGTTGCCATCGCGCGTGCGCTCGCGCGCCGGCCGGACCTGCTTCTGATGGACGAGCCGTTCAGCGCGCTCGATGCGATGATGCGCGTCGAGCTCCAGGACCTGCTCCTCGCGTTGTGGAAGGAGCTTGGCCTCACGATCCTGTTCGTGACACACGATCTGGACGAGGCGCTTTATCTCGCCGAGCGCGTCATCGTACTCACCGCCTCGCCCGGCAGGATTGCTGATACGGTCGATGTGCCGATGCCCTATCCGCGCAACCAACTCGAAACGCGGAGCGATCCTGATTACCTTGCTCTTCGCGAGCGTTTGTACGGAACCATGGTCGCCCAGGTGATGGCGGGGCGAGCGGCGGCATGAGCGGTGAAGCACGTGAAACCAGGATCGAGCGCTGGCTCCTTGGATCGCGACTCTCGGGGCTCTTGCTCATCGCGTTGTTGCTGATCCTCTGGCAGGTTTCCGCGATGTACCTCGTCGACAAACCCACCTGGCCAACGATCACCAATATCGCTCACGCCTGGATTGAGAACATCGTCGACGGGACATTGCCGGGTCATCTACTCGCAACGTTCTGGCGACAGATGCTGGGCTATGGGCTTGCGGTTGTGCTCGGCGTGGCGTTCGGATTGGCAATGGGTTATTTTCGCGTGCTCTACAATCTGTTCGAACCGCTCGTCGAAGTATTGCGGCCGATTCCGGGTCCCGCGTACCTGCCGGTGCTCGTGCTATTCGTCGGCATCGGTCACGAGATGAAGGTCGTGCTGATCATGGTGGCGTCGTTCTTCCCGATCCTGCTCAATACCTACAGCGGCGTGCGCTCGATCGATGTCGTGCAGTTCGATACCGCGCGAACGCTTGGCCTATCGACGCTGCAGACCATTCGCGAGCTCGTCCTGCCGGCGGCGAGCCCGCACATCCTTACGGGCATGCGCATCAGCCTCGCTATCTCGCTCATCTTAGCGATCCTTGGCGAGATGATCGTCTCCAACGACGGGCTTGGCTACTTCGTCCTGCTTGGCCAGCGCACATTCAAGATTCCGGAGATGTACGCAGGAATCTTCACGCTTGCGCTATTCGGCTACCTGCTCAATCGCGTGTTTCTGTTCGCCGAGGCAAAGCTGATCCGGTGGCACCGGGAGACGAGCGGACGCGGTTGAGGTGTGAAGGGGGAGACGATTGGCGTTTATCTTTTCCCGTTTCTCTTTTCCCCGCTTTTCTGTGTCCAATGCGGTTCAATCGTTGAAGAGTGAAGGGAGCATTCATGTTCAATTTTCGTAGCGCGCTTTGTACGGCCGTCGTTTCGTTGGTGATTCCCGGGATCGCGCCACCCGCCGTTGCTCAACCCAAGCCCATCGCGGTACGTGTTGCGGCGACCCCGATTACCAACTACACACCGCTTATCGTTGCCCGCGATAAAGGCTGGTTTGCCGAGGAAGGGCTGAGCGTCACGTGGACCATGGTCGCACAAGGCGCACTCGCCGTTGAAGCGGTCTACGGCGGTAGCGCGGAGTTTGGCTGCAGTGCGATCCTCGAACCGATGGTCGCTCGCGGTAATCGCCTCGACGTGATGCTGGCCGTCCCCAACACGCGCATCCTGGCGACACAACCGGACAACTCCGGACTCGTCGTCCGCGACAAAGATGCCATCCGCAGCGCGAAAGACCTCGCCGGCAAGAAAATCGCCGCCGGCCTGATCAACAGCGTCAACTACCTTCATCTGCACGAGTGGATGCAGAAGAACGGCGCGGATCCGAAGAGCGCGCAATTCATGGAGATCCCATTCCCACAGATGCCGGACGCTTTATTTCAGAGCCGCGTCGATGCGGTGTGGGCGGTTGAGCCTTTTCTGACCATCATGATGCGCAGCGGGAATGCGCGAACGATCGCCTACCCCTATCAGGAGAACATTCCGAACATGGATATTGCACTCCTCATCGCGAAGGAAAGCTGGCTCAAAGCGAACACTGATACGGCCCGGCGTTTCAGGCGCGCGATGGACCGTGCAACGAAATTGCTGATCGATGCGCCGAAGGCGGAACGCGACGACTGGGTGTCCAAGTGGACCGGTGTAAAGCCGGACTTGGTCGCAGCGATGAATCTGCCGCAATTTACCAACGAGTTCAACGTACCGAGCCTGAAGGCGAATATGGAGCTTGCGGCGCGCCGCGGCGCGGTCAAACACTTCGATGTCGAAACGATGATCTGGAAGCCCTAGGAGATTTTTCCCATGCTCACTACCCTCGCCGAAAAAAGTGCGCCCTGAGTACACCGCCATCCTGCTGGTGGATGTGC
>JANMUI010000608.1:0-6996 GCA_031391405.1 Betaproteobacteria bacterium | reverse complement strand
AAGAGCGGACGGTGTGTGTTCTGACATGGGAAAAGTTTCGGGTTTCGGGTTTCGGGTTTCGAGTTTCGGGTTCTGAAGCAGGCGAGACGCCTGCGCTCCCAGGGGTTTTATTTTTGACTTTTGACTTTTGACTTTTCCTACTCAGTCCTCAGTCCTGAAGGAAGCGGATGCGCGGCTCGCCACTCCGCCGCCACCTCGTGCATGGTCCGAAAGGAAACCCCCGCATGTCCTTTCATGTAGTCGATGAGTTGTTCAAGCATCAGAATGCGATGGCCGCGCCCGATGATTTGCGGGTGCATCGTCAGAATGAACACGCCCTCGCCCATGCGCTGATAGAGAAAATCGAAATCCGCCGACCATATTTTCGCGACCTCGTCCGGGGTTCGCAGCCCCACATGATGCGCCGGCCAATGCAGCCCAAAATAGGGCCAATCATCCAAACTCCAGTCCATCGGCAGTTCGACCAGATCGACTTCCTTGCCAAAAACATAAGGGCCATCCGTGCGCGGGTCATCACCGACACGGCAATAATACGGCGTGAAATCGTTGGCCATCATGCTGGAGTCATAGAGAAAATCAAACTCCGCCAGTAATCCCACCGACGCGGGACTCAGGTCCGACGCGGGAGACCGATAGCCCACCGGAGCCTTTCCCGTCACGCGGCGAATGCAGGCAATGCCCCGTTCTAGGATGGCGCGCTCTTCATCGGGTTTCACAGACGCGGGATTCTCGTGACAATAGCCGTGATGGCCAATTTCATGGCCCGCGTCGGCGATGCGCTGCACGAGATCAGGAAACGTCTCAATCGTATGCCCTGGAATAAACCAGGAGGAGGGCACCTGCCGATTGCGCAAGACCTCCAACAGTCGTTCGGTCCCGACCTTCCCGAATTCTCCCCGTGAAAGCGTACTCAGGGAGCGTGATCGCATCGTCGTCAGCCAGACGGACATGGCATCAAAGTCGAATGACAGACAGACTGAGATGTTCTTCGTCATAGCGCATTTCCCCTTTGCCTGGGCATTGGTACCGAGACCTAGCATGGGGACTGGAAGCGGGAAAGCGGGGAATAGGGAAACGGGGAATTGGACGAACAAGTAACAACTGATAACTGACAACTTCTTGGAGCAAAAACAGAATGCGCGCTTTCACGTCCGCTCGTTACACTGTCGCACTAGGGCATCACTCGTACCCAATGGAGAAATATCGGCTTGTGCCGGAGCGACTCCTGGCCGAAGGCGTGCTGCGTGATGACGATCTACTCGAACCGGAAGCGGCCTCGGTTGCTGATGTGTTGCGCGTGCATACGCCAAAGTACGTTGACGCATTGATGAACGGGACGCTGGAACGCAAGGCACTCCTGCGGCTTGGTCTGCCGTGGTCTGAGGACTTGGTACGGCGCGCGTTTGCCGTGCTTGGCGGCACGTATGAAGCCGCGCGCGCCGCGCTGGTGGATGGAGTCGCCGCGAATCTTGCCGGTGGCACTCATCACGCATTTGCCGACCACGGCGAGGGGTACTGCATTTTCAATGACCACGTCATCACGTTGCGACGCTTGCGGGCCGAAGGTTATGCCAGACGGTTTCTCATTGTTGATCTCGACGTGCACCAAGGCAATGGCACAGCCGTTCTCTGCCGCGATGATGAAGAGACCTTTACCTTCTCCGTGCATAGCGAGAGTAACTATCCCGCCCGTAAAGAACGCAGTTCCTGGGACATTGGGCTCCCTGATGGAACCACGGACGGCCAGTATCTTGAGGTGGTTGCAAGCGCACTGTCGCAACTCCTCACGCAGTGCAATCCTGAGATGATTGTGTACCAAGCCGGCGTCGATGTGTTAGCGGGCGACCGGTTTGGCAAACTGGCTCTGACCATGTCTGGTGTGGCGGAACGAGACCGAGCCGTGTGTGCCTTTGCTCGGCGGGCGGGAATCCCACTCGTCGTGACACTCGGTGGCGGGTATGCGCGGGACATCACCCAGATCGTGGAAGCGCATTGTCAGACGGTGAGAATTGCCAAGCCGCAGTCGTAAAATCTATAGGGCTTTTAAGAACTCCACGAGAAGTTGGTTGACTTCTCGCGGACGCTCCTGCTGAATCCAATGACCAGCGCCAGGGAGCAGAATTTTCTTTTTGAGGTTCGGCATTGTCTCTTCTAGGGAATCAAACGCTTGATGCGCCATAGTGATGACAACATCGACCTCACCAGCGACAAAGAGTGATGGCTGCTGAATCTTTGCCCCAATAAGAAAGCGTGTCAGTTCCCACAAGCGGTCGATATTTCGGTACCAGTTCAATCCCCCACGGAACCCAGTTCGGGTAAACTCTTGGACAAAAAAGTTTACGTCTTCTTCAGTCAACCAGAGTGGTAAAGTTGACGGCACGGTTAGCGTATCGAGGAGAGTTTCCTCTTTGTTAAACAAAAATCGCCAGCGCTCTACTGGTGGAGGATCTCCCGAGGCGGAGTAGAGAAATCCCAAAACTGACTTTCGGATGTCGGCTTCGAGTTCCTTTTCGGCTTTGCCCGGTTCCTGAAAGTATCGTTGATAAAAATGGTACTGGTCCCCTTCCAGCAATTTCATCGCTTCAGTAGGGCGAATGTCATTCCAGATGCGCTGTCGATAAGGAACACTCAACAACCCAAGCGAAGGAAAGATGTCAGGGCGTAGCAGTGCGCAGTGCCAGGCAACAGGCGCACCCCAATCATGGGGCGATTATGTTGTTGTTGACACCTATATAGAAAAAAGGCTATCGTGGCTTGAAGAGGAAGCAGGGGATATTCTCCCTTGGCGAGCTTTTCCATATTTGCTCTTGAGTGTGTGGGATATGCGAATTTTTCTTGCCCATGATTTCTTGGATATTGCACGCAACATTCAAGAATTTCTCGATTGGATACGTGATCACCCATATCAGGACAAGCATTTTTTTTGCGACGAAGATAAAAAGCTGTGGGTTAATAATCTCCTTTTTGTCCGTCCGAAATGTGAGGAGGTTGACCTTGATGGAGCAGTTGACCAAATTGATCGCGTGCTTTCTTTTCTCCAACAGGAGAACATCACTTTTCGGCAGCTATCCGAAAGTTTGTCTGAATTAAGAAATCGAATACGAGACCAGCTTAAGAGAATACAATTTTTTTATGTACCTCAAGAACGGGTAAAATATTATGCTGAGCCAATGAAAGGGTGGGAAAAGATTATTGAAAAATGGGGAGAGACAACAAGCGATATTGAAGAGGCGAGCAAATGTTTAGCTTTAGGACGATATGCCGCCACAATCTACCACAGTCTACAGATAGTTGAGATCGGACTTGTTGCGTTAGGGGGACTTATTGGGGTATCTGATCCAAAGTCAGGCTGGGCCGCTGTCACTAGTGCACTCAAGAAGATAGTTGAAAAGCCATATCCTCAGCGCACCGATTTTGAGAAACAGCATTCTGCTTTTTTGGAGCAGGTTCAGGGAACAGCGGAGGCGCTAAAAAATGCGTGGCGAAACAAAATAAGCCACGCCCAAGGAAGACTGTTTCTTTTATCCAGCGACTTTAGTGCGGAAGTTGCGGAAGAAATACTCGTGACCTCGCGGTCTTTCATGCGAAGACTAGCAGCGGAAATGCCGTCTTCGTAACAATATTATTGGTTGCGAAGGAAAAGAAAGGAAACGTGTTTATGGCAGTGAAACATATCCTTGCCGAGTACAAAGTTGCCAAACAGAAAAAAGAGGAAGACGAAAAACGGAAAGAATCTCAAAAGATTGAAGAGGAACGGACGCGACGGCGATTGAATGCCGGAAAGGTCGAGAATCATCTTCGTGAAATTGTACAGCCAGTACTGGAGTTCAGCAGCAAAGAGATTCGTGAATACGGGTATGCGTCTGATGTGGAAATTATCTCAAAACGCGATCCGCACATATCGGATGATGAACAAACCTTTGCTTTATGTCTGAAGATGACTACAGCGCACGATGATATGAGTGAACCTGCGTGGTTACGGTATGAAGGGGAGAGTGACGGAGTCACACTGCGGATCAGCGAGTGTTACGGAAACGGTGCGTTCCCTCTCGGTCGAGAAGCACGGCCACTCAGTGCGTATAATCAAAATGATATTGAGCACCACGTGGAAGCGTTTATAAGAATCATTTTTAAGGCATAATATAAACAAGGACCCATACTAACCTGAGTATTTGTCTTGTTTTTAGTCAACTATGCTTTGTGTTCTTATCGCTTCCTTGTTTGGTTTTCTTTGGAAATACCGCCGTCTTGAACACCTTCTTAAACTTCTCAAGGTCGGCGTGTTCCAGTTCTTTTCTGAGCCGCTCGTCTTCTTGGCGCGTCTTTGGGGTGATGTTCACCCTTGGACTTTAGCGCAGAGAAGGCAGTGTGGCTACTTGCTGCACGTTTCTATGAGAGTTGCGAAGGCGTTAGGATTCTTGCGGTTATTTTGCCGAAAGGCAAACTCATTGAGATATAACTGAAGATAATCTTCCGAGACATGATGGAACGAGCCCACAATTCCCCGCTTAAATAGACTCCAAAAGCTATCAATATGCGCAGTATGAACGTTGCCCCGGACATATTCACCTTTGCTGTGAGTGACGCTTTCATGCGGGTAGCCGTGAGATTTCAGCGGATCATAGCCGGAGTGTTCATCGGTCGCGACAAGGCTCGCTTGTTTGGAGACTACTTTAGTCACAAACCCAGACAAAGTTTCTGTGTCAGTGTACCTTACAACCTTGGTGACCACATCTCCGCCGCGCTGAATGGCTCCAAGGACAGGAATCTTGCCAGCGGTACCACGCCCATTAATCCGTTTGCTTTTGTGGCGGTTCTTGTTCTTCCCGCCGACATAGGTTTCATCGACTTCGACTTCCCCAAAGAGTTGGTCAAGGCCGTGCTCTTTCATCGCGGCTCGCCAGCGATGGCACATATACCAACTGGTACGGTAATCAGAGCCGGATTCTTCCCCAAAGATAACGCGATGGACTTGCAGTGCACTAATGCCCTTCTTCGCCACCAACATCAGGTACGCAACCTTGAACCACAGCTTCAGAGGAATTTTGGTGTCCTGAAAAATAGTATGCGAGATGACGCTGAAGCGATACCCGTTCTTGCCGCCGCAGTTCTCGTTCTTGCACACCCAGTGAAACGGGCGTGTCTTCAGGATGTAGATTTTTTCGCTTTGTTCGCAGCGGGGACATTTTATTCCATCCGGCCATCGCAAGTTGGTAAGGAACTGTTTGCAGACTTCATCAGTGGAGAATTGCTGGTCAAAAGTGGAGAATTGCTGGTCAAAAGCATCAATGGTTTGCATGGACTCAATATAACAAATTGTCCCGTGGGTGTCAACAACAACATAATCGCCAATCATGGCCGACAATCGTCGCACGTTCTTCACCGAGGGCATGCACAAGGCCAACAATATCCGCGGTTAAGTTGAGAATGTGATACGCCTCAATGGCTTCAGGCTGATCGGTTTGGCCATAGCCGCGTTGGTCTGGAGCGACGACATGATAGCCAGCTTCGGCAAGCGCACTCAACTGATGTCGCCACGAATACCACGACTCCGGCCAGCCGTGACACAGCACGACAAGCGGCCCTCGTCCCTGTTCAGCGATGTGCATGCGAATGCCGTTGGTGTCGATGAAGCGGTGGTAGATGGTGTTCATGAAGCCTCTTTCTCTCTACTCTTCCCAGATCGAGACGGAGTACTCTTTAAGGTTAAAAAGTTTTGATTCTCACTGAGCTACTTTGCTTATTTCGTCTGGTTGTTCTTCGACCAGTTGTCCGTTCCTTCCACAAGCCTCGTCCTGTGAGTTCCACATATTAGCCGTCCGTAACTCTTACGGGATGCACCGAAAGGCTAAAACTCAAACCCGCAATTCTGCTGCCGCATCGCATTCTCGATGTCGTCCCGGGCAGCACTACCTGCAAATACTGTATCAAGTAAACTGACGGCTCCTGCCGCCAGGTATCGATAGTCGTACACTTGCGCGTACCCCGTGTAATTGGTCGTACTGAGGCCCGTATAGTAACCGGCATACGTTGATTGCCCCACCCCGGAAAACGTAGCGGTGCTGTAGCCAGCAAGTGCCATCACGATGCCCCGTAGTGCTGCTTGGCTCACTGCACGGTCTGCTGCTTTCGCGGTGGCTTCGTATGCCCTTGCAAGATCAAAGCAGATTAACTTCTGCGTCGGAATGAAGTCGTAAACAAACCACTCCTGAAGCTTCGGGACATATACTACCCCCCGGTAAGATCCGTACTTGGTTGACTGAAGCCCCCAGGTGACAGGCTTGAAATCGAAAATGTGTGGTTCTCGCGTATTGGCATTGATCCAAATGAAGCGGTATATCCCACGCGAAAATGATCTAAAGATTCTGTATCGATCGTCGTCCGTGAGAAAGAATGCATCAAAGTCTGCATGTGTGCCGGTCGGCAACGATCGTCGTCGAAGAACGATGTCTATCGCAGCATCCTTATAGTGCAGAGTCGGATCGTTATCGACAATGTTCGCAAAAAAATCCTTCAGTCCAACCATGCTTACGTAATTTGCCGCGTTTGCGTGAGACGATCCGTCGAGCACGGCAAACCTGTCCCAATCGCCGTGCCTGTCTGACGGGATTGGCCTTGCCACGAGTCTGAGCACTTGCCCCGAAATGTTGTCGCTATAGTAGATCACGTCTCCTTGATTCGAGACTTGAGCTTGGATCTTGGGGTCGTCGGCTTGGGACAGCTCGACCTGACTTTGCCTGTCGAAGACATGCTGCTTGACAACCGTAAAGTTCTGCACCTCCCCGACCTTGATCTTGGAGTACTCAGCCGCGTCCAGCTTTGTCATCTGCTTGACATACTTGGCATGATTGAACGTACATGCGGAAAAAGTCAGTGCCGATACGATTATACTCAGTGTGCAGAGTTGCATTCTACCTCCTAGTCATTAGTTTCGCGCCTTAAGCTGCCCAAGGTAAAGCCATTTCGGGCTTTTCCTGATTTATCGCCAGAGCTGGG
>JANMUI010000599.1:0-4009 GCA_031391405.1 Betaproteobacteria bacterium | reverse complement strand
CTTCCACGTTTTGGTGAGCTCGCCCTCCAGTATGCGAGCCAGGATGTCGAGCGCGCCGCCCGGCACATTGGGCACGATGATGCGCACCGGCTTCGCGGGCCAGCCTTGCGCGGGCGAGGTTGCTTGCGCCAGCACCGAAATCGGCATGGCATTCATTGATGCCAAGGCTGCGACCGCGATGAACCATTTGCATCGTGAAGGACATCGTACTTCGCGTGGGGTTGTATTCATCGCTTCTTCCTACGGCGTTACTTCGGTTCGACGAGTACGGCGCCTTGGCCAAGCGGCCCAACGTTGCGCCGATAGAGCTGCAGCCAGCCGCGATCGAATTGCTTCGCGCCCGGTTGCCATGCATCGCGCCTCTGCTGCATTTCCGCTTCACTCACTTCCAGATCGCAGCGCCGTGCATCCAGATCGATCGTGATCGTGTCGCCGTCGCGCACCAGCGCGAGCGGGCCACACACCGAGCCTTCAGGCGAGACCTCGGCGACGACCAGGCCCTTGCACACCAAACCGGAGAGGTGACCGTCTGTCAGCATCGCAACCTGTTCGCCGAGGCCGGCACCATCGATCGCGAACACCACCTTCGACGAGCTGCCACCCATGCCGGGGCCGCCGCACAAGCCCGCGCCGCGCATCACGACGACGTGGCCGGGCTTGATGTCGCCGCGCAAGAGTGCGCCGATCGCGTCGTCAGCGGCGGAGAAGCAGACCGCCGGGCCGCTGAAGCGGCGCGACTTGCGCGGCGCGATGCCCGTCTTGACGATGCCGAACTCGGGCGCGAGGCTGCCGCGCAGCATTGTGATGGCGGGCAAGCGCGCGATGGGGTTGGCGATCGACCGGATCACATCGGCGTTTGCCACGGACACGCCTGCCAAGTTTTCACTGACGCTGCGGCCGGTCACGGTGAGCGCGTCGTGGTCGAGCATCGGCTCCAACTGTTTCATCAGCGCGCGGCAGCCACCCGCAGCTTCAAACTCTTCGATGGATCGATCGCCGATCGGCCGCACCGCAGCGACCACCGGCACTTCGTCGGCGAGGCGTTCGAACAGGCCGTAGACATCGGCGCCGCAACCGGCCTCGGTGGCCACGGCCTGCAGATGCTTGATGCAATTCACCGAGCCGCCCACCGCGAGTACCGCGCGCACTGCATTGGCAAACGCGCCCGGCGTGAGGATCTGACGCGGCTTCAAGTCTTCCCACACCATCTGCACGATGCGCGCACCGGCGGCGCGCACGGTGGCCCACATCGCTTCGCTGTTCGCCGCCACCGGCGTGCTGCCGGGCAATGCCATGCCGAGCGCTTCGGTCGCGACATGCATCGAATTCGCCGTACCCATGCCCGAACACACACCGGGCCCGCGAATCGCCTGCCGGCTCATGCCCACGAGGTCGTCCATCGGCAAGTGGCCCATCTGCGCATGCATCGCGCCGACGAAAACGTCTTCGATGTCGACATGTTTGCCGCGGTACTCGCCGCTTGGCTGGTAGCCGCATGCGACCATCAACGTCGGGATGTTCAGGCGGCCGGCGGCCATCATCTGGCCGGGAACGGTCTTGTCGCACGAGGCAAGGCAGACCATGCCATCGAGCTGTGCACCTTCGACCGCAACTTCGATGTCGTTCGTGACGAGGTCGCGCGACGACAGGATGTAGCCGCCGCGGCCACCCGCGGCGAAGATGAAGTCGCTCGGCGCCGCGGTGCGGATCTCGAACGGTACCGCGCCTGCCGCTCGAATTGCATCTTTCAGCACCGGGACGATGCCATCGAGATGCGCAAAGCACGCGGCCAGGCCTGATGAGCTGTTGACGATCGCGATCTTCGGCTTCTCGCAATCGTCTTCGGACAATCCCATGCCCTGCCACTGCGCGTTACGCACTGCCCAGAGGTAGGAACCGCGGGGAAAGTTGCTACGCAGCTTGCGCGTTTCGATGCGGGTCTCGCGGGTCATGAAGGCCTTGGGTGAAAATGCGGGGTTGGCGCACACCTTGCGCAGTTCAATCATGGCATGCCCACGAGGGTATTGGGAAGTCGACCGCTTTTCGCGCGACACGTCGGCGGGTGGGACTGGCTATTGACTAGGCAAAAGACAAGACCTGGCCCTAGACGCGCCCGCTTCCGGCGATAGGCACTGTTTTCAGATGCGCTTCGATTGCCGCGATGATCGCACGCGTTAGAGGCAGATTCCCTTTCTCTTTATTCCAGTGCTGATGGAACAACGCTACGGTCTCACGCGCCGTATCGAGGACAAGCTTCCCGGGCAGCATGGCCTTGGCGGCCATATGTGAGAGCTCATCTTCGGTGAGCTCGTCAAAGCGCTTGGTGCGGCTGACGATCAGTGCCGCATTTACGTCACGCAGATACGCGACCGTGGAAACGAAATCGTACGCGGGTGCGAGGGCGGCTCGGCGCCGGTCGGGATAGATCATCGACCAGTTCTTGAGATGCATGTCGGCGTTGCCGATCAGCGTATTGAATGTCAGGCGTCGCACAAACTCAGCAATGTCCGCCTCGCTCCCTTCGGTTGCGATCACCCTCGCGAGGCTGCGCATGCTCGCCTTCCTGTACTTGTCGCCGGGATAGACACCGAAGATCTGAGCGAAGTCCTCAATATGAACGGCGCTACCGTCCGGCAGGCGATCGAATCGCTCAATTGCGAGGGCTTGCCCTTTGAGATCACCAAGGCCTCCCGGCAGATTCCTGATCTTCGGAACCGCAACCAGGGAAATCGCCGGGACATCCATGCCGATGAGACGCGCGAGCGTCATCATCGAGAATTCATTCTCGGGAACACCAGCGTACTTGCTCGATGGCAGCTTGACGATCCATGAACCGCCGACACCTTTTGCACGGATCGTGAGGCCTCCGCATGCTTCATTGATCACGGAGAATTTGAGCTGTACGCCCGCCAATGAGAAGCGCAGTGCGTTATCGCGGCGATGATCACGATCGGCAGCGTCGTCATGATCATCATCAGGCCACGCATACCCATCGGCGGGCATGATGGTGATCGCACCCGGGAGGTCCCTGCCCAGCACCCAAAGCAGAAAGAATTCGCGTACGGGGTTGACCCCGGCACGCTCTGCTAGATAGGTGCGCAAATGCCCTTCGGGCAGCAGATTCGAGAAGAACGGGATGACCTTGGTCTGGGTCGGCTGAAAATCCGTGATGAGTCCGCCGAACTGATCCTTGAAGCCAAGTCCCAGCACGGGCCGATTGACATCTGCGATGTACACCTCGTTGAAGGCGAAGAGCGTCCGATCGCCTGCAACACGCGTGAGTGTGCCGATGGGTTCGCCGTACAGCAAGACGTTGAGCACGGAGACATCACGCATCGCTGTCTTCCACGTCATCGAGTGTGTAGGCGGGCCGGATCGGTTCGACCCGCGCCGAATTGCGCGCTTGCATGGCCTCAGTGCGCAGTGCTCGGATGCCCGACAAGGCCTGACGAAGCTCGCCCAGCCCCGCCCTGCTTCTGGCTAATTTTGTTTTCGCACCGCTTGCGAGGTCCTGATAAGCCTTGAAGGACGCGCCGGCGTCGCCCAGGGCTTCAAGCTGTGGAGGCGTGAGCGAGAAATGCTGAAGGTCGCGCAGCGACCGCGCGAGCTCCGCAGCCTCCGGGAGCACTCGTGCAGCCGCCGGGAGGTCGGCGACCGTCTTTTGAAGGCGTTGCAGCGCCTTGGCGGCAACGCCTGATGCCTGCGCAGCGGCTGGTTCGCTGCCCCGAACGATCGACCGCACCGCAGAAACAGCCTTGCGCGGCACCAGCATCAGCTCCAGATCGAGGATACGAGCGAGCACAACGAGGCTCGAAACCCGGAGGTCAACCGCTCCCTTCTCGATCTTCGAGATATGGGCCTGAGGAACCCCCGACTTCGCGCTCAGCGCCCGCTGGCTTAGGCCCTTGCTTTCCCGGGCTGCCTTCAGTGCAGAGCCGAAGAATTCAGATTCAATTGCCATTTTGATATTGGCTTCTACGTCTAAAGTATTTTTTGAAGTGTTATTGTA
>JANMUI010000403.1:0-1899 GCA_031391405.1 Betaproteobacteria bacterium | reverse complement strand
AAAGTCGATCGTCCATGGCGCACTGGGTACGGCGGACGCGCAGAGCGCGACCGGGCTCGCGGCAGCACGGCGACTCAACGCGTCACTCCAGGCATTCCGGGACGGGTTGGAGCGCGCCCAGTGATTCACTTGTACGACTATCCGCTTTCGGGCAACTGCTACAAGGTACGGCTGCTGCTTGGCATTCTCGGGGTGTCCGTTGAATGCATTCCGGTTGATTTCTTTCCGGGACGGGCGCATCGACATCCCGACTTTCTGCACATCAATCCCCTTGGCCAGATTCCGGTACTGGACGATGACGACCTGCGTCTGCGCGATGCGCAGGCGATTCTGGTCTATCTCGCGGCAAAATACGATGGCACCGGCCAATGGTATCCGCGCGATGCGGAAACATTGGGCAAGGTCAGCATGTGGCTCGCCTTTGCCGATCGAATCACCGCGACGGCATCGGCGGCGCGACTGCACGACGGGATGCATTACGACTTTGACATCGAGCAATGTCGAACCGACGCGCATGCGCTATTCCGGGTGCTCGATGAGCATCTCTGGTTCGCCGAGGCGGCCAATGCGCGGTGGATCGCAACGAAAGATCACCCGACGATTGCCGATATCGCCTGCTTCCCCTATGTCATGTTATCGGAAGAGGGCGGCATCTCACGCGAAGACTATCCCTCGATCCGGCGTTGGACCGATCGGGTGAAAGGGATCAACGGATTCATCACGATGCCGGGAATTTTTCCGTTGTAGGACACCCTCGCATCATCCTCGCCGCATCGCCTCGAAATACGGGTAAGCACTGGTCATACTGGGTATCGCGGTAGGTGGAAGCCCGGGGCGCACCCACGAAGGATTCAGCTCCGCAAGGGACGTCACGCCCATCAATCCCATGGTTGTGCGGATCTCGGCTTCAAGCAGCTCGAGCATGCGGATGACGCCGGCTTCGCCCGCCGCGGCCAATGCCCAACCATAGAGCTTGCCCACGCCCACCGCCCGCGCGCCCAGCGCAACGGCCTTGACCACATCGGTACCGCGCAGGATACCGCCGTCCATGACGACTTCCGCCTTGCCCTCGACCGCCTCCACGACTTCCCGCAACACGTCGATGCTGGCCTCGCCGTGATCGAGCTGCCTGCCGCCGTGATTCGACACATAGACGACCTCCGCACCGATCTGCACGGCGCGCCGCGCATCGTCGCCCGATGCAATGCCCTTCAGGATCAGCGGCACCCCCATGCGCGCCTTCATCCACACCATGTCATCCCAGGTGAGGCTCGCCTGGAACGTGGGATCGCCGCCTTCGCGCACGAGGTGACGATTGATCAGGTCGCGTTCACGACGGCTGTAATACGCCCGATCGACGGTGACACAAAGCGCGTTGTAGCCAAGCGCCTTGGCTTGATCAAGCGTGTCTTCGACCCACTTGCGGTCGCTGCGCACATAGAGTTGAAAAATAAGCGGCTGATCAACCGCTGCCGCGATCGCTTCGATGCCCGGTTTGGCAGCAATGCTGATGAAGCACGGTACGTTCTTTGCAACCGCCGCGCGGGCCACCGCGACCGCACCGCGCGGATCGCCTACCTGCAAAAAATTACCGATCGGCGCGATGAACACCGGAATCGGTATGGTGCGGCCCAATAGCGAGGTCGTCGTATCGAGCTTGCGCACGTCCACCAGCACACGCTGGCGCAATGCGAGGCTATCGAGCCCCAGGCGGTTGCGGGCAAGCGTTGCCTCGGCATCCGAGCCGCCGCTCAGCATGTCCCAAAGCTGCGCGGACAGACCGCGATGCGCGGCCAGCACGATCTCCTGCAGACTCACGAAGCCCTGCGCGCGCTCGGCTTGCGCCTTCAGCCGTGCCGCGTCGCTGACTTGATTGGGATCTTGTTCTTTTGCTACCGC
>JANMUI010000555.1:0-2563 GCA_031391405.1 Betaproteobacteria bacterium | reverse complement strand
AGATCGTCTTTCTCGACAAGCAAGACGGACAGGCCGCGGCCGGCGGCATCGCGGGCAATACCTGTGCCATTGATGCCGCCACCGATGATGAGGAGATCGTAGGGCTGCACTGTTCGCGACTAACGGTTAAGAGGTGTCCGTTTGCACTGAATCATCGCAACCAACCGCGCCGGATTGATCGGCACATCGACAATCCGCACGCCGAATGACTTGAGCGCGTCTTCGACCGCCGAGGCGACCGCGGCTGCGACCGGGATGGTGCCACCCTCACCCACGCCTTTGACGCCGAGCGGATTGAACGGTGATGGACTCTCCTTGAATCGCACGTCGAGCGGCGGAACTACCGTGGATGAGGGCAGCAGGTAATCGGCGAATGTCGTCGAGACCGGCTGCGCGTTGTCGTCATAGCGCATGAATTCGAAGAGCGCATTGCCGATACCGTGCGCGATGCCGCCCGCGATCTGGCCCTCCGCGATGAGGGGATTCACCAGTCGGCCGCTATCTTGCAGACCGATGTAGCGAAGAATGCGCGTATCGCCGGTGCCGATATCGACTTCCACTTCGCAGGCATGCACGGCGTTGGCGTACGCCATTGCTTCAGGCTGCCAGTTGACGCTCGCTTCGAGCCCCGCTTCGACATTGGTAGGCAAGTTGTAACCCGGAACACCACGCAGCGCGCGTGCGATATCGGCCAGTGCAACATGCATGCCCGGCACTCCGCTCACCTGGACTTTGCCGTCGATGAGGATGAGGTCCTCTTCGGCCGCTTCCAGCATATGCGCCGCGACTTTCACGGCGCGGCGCCGGACTTCGCGCGAGGCAAGATGCACCGCGCTGCCCGCCACCACCATCTGCCGGCTCGCGAATCCGCCGACACCCAGCGAGATGTGCGCGGTATCGCCTGCTATCACATCGATCTGATCGGGGCGTACACCAAGAAGCTCGGCACACACTTGGGCGAGCGCGGTCTTGATGCCCTGTCCCATGGCGAGCGCACCGGTGGCAATGGAGATTCGTCCGGTTGGGGTGACTTTCACGTTCGCGGATTCGAACGGACCGCGACCGGTGCCCTTGACCGCGTGTGCAAAGCCAAGACCGATGAATCGTCCATCGCGCCGCGCCGCCTCCTGCCGCGATCGAAATCCCGCGTAATCGATCGCCGCGAGCACTTCGCGCTGGCAGGCCATGTAGTCGCCGCTGTCGAGGACGATCGCGATGCCTGCGCGCGTCTTCAACGGCTTCTCATACGGAAGCTTTTCGGTGGGGATGAGATTTCGCAATCGAATCTCGGCTCGATCGATCCCGAGCTCGCCCGCCGCGCGATCGAGCAATCGCTCCATCACGAACGCCGCTTCCGGATAGCCCGCGCCGCGCACCGGAATCGTATAGACCTTGTTCGTCTGGGCAACGATCACATCCAGATCATAATTGGGCACAGCATATGGGCCGGTCACCGACGTCGCCGCGTTGTAGGGGCAGTTGATGCCCTGTGGGGTGTAGGCACCCTGATCATGGATGAGCCGCCCGCGCACGCCGATGATGCGTGCGTCGCGATCGAGGGCGATCTCCATATCCCAGTATTGGTCGCGCTCCTGGATGGACGCGACGAAATGTTCCGCGCGATCTTCAATCCACTTGACGGGACGCCGCAGCAATCGCGCAGCGGCGGGAATCGCCAGCTCTTCGGGATAGATGAGGAACTTCGCGCCGAAGCCGCCACCCACGTCAGGCGCGAGCACGCGCACGCGACTCTCAGGCAGATTGAGCGCCTCCGCGAGCGTGAACATCAGCTCGTGCGACATCTGCGTCGAGGACCACACATTGAGTGATTCCGTCGATGGATCGAACTGCGCCACGATCCCGCGCCCTTCCAACGGGTGGGCGCCGCCGCGATGTTGCCAATACGACTCGCGAATCACATGGGCGGCATTCGCGAACGCTGATGCACACGCACCGTACGCGATCGAAAATCGCGTGAGGATGTTGTCGATCGCATCGCTTCGCACTTTCGGTGCGTCGGGTCGCAGCACATCGCGGCAATCGGCAATCGCGGGTAACGGATCGTAGTCGATTTCGACCGCGGCGACCCCATCTTCGGCGGCATAGCGGGATTCGGCGAGCACCATCGCGACCGCCTCGCCGACGAAGCACACTTCGGTCGGCGCGAGCACGAAGGGCGTGATATCAGGCGGCAGGGATTTGGTCGGAAAGCCAAGCGGCATGCGTGGAGAAGCGAGCACCGCCGACAGCTCATGCGCAGTCAGTACCGCATGCACGCCGGGCACCGCTCCGGCCAATGCGGTATCGATGCGGCGAACGCGCGCATGCGCGTGCGGACTGCGCACGAACGCCGCGTGGAGCATCCCGGGCAATCGGATGTCGTCAACAAAACGACCCTTGCCACGCAGCAATGCGGGATCTTCGATGCGGCGCGTGCGGGTGCCGATGTAGCGGGGTTCGAGGGTGGGCATTAATGTTGTTAGAAGATGAACTTTCACCACAGAGGACGCAGGGGACGCAGAGGAATGCAAAGTTGTATCTTGGGTCGGTTCCGGCATCGAGC
>JANMUI010000522.1:0-1991 GCA_031391405.1 Betaproteobacteria bacterium | reverse complement strand
GTGCATGGCACGGTGCTTCGTGTGAATGGGGTTCTGCGTGAGCTGCACGCCACCGCGGTGCTGCTCGCCACCGGCGGATTCGCCGCCAATCGCGCCTTGCTCGCGGAGTTTCTGCCGGCTATGGCTGACGCGATGCACATTGGCGCCGGCCGCAATGACGGCTGCGCAATAGAGTGGGGGCGCGCCCTTGGCGCGGGTGTCGCCTTCATGCATGGCTATCAGGGCCAGGGCCATGTCAATCCCGGCGGACGCACCCGTCTCGGTATGGGTTTGCCGCTGCTCGGCGCGTTCATGGTGAATCGGCAGGGCAAGCGCTTCGTGCGAGAAGATTTCGGACCTTCCGAGCTTGGCCAATACGTCCTGGCGCAGCAAGGCGGGGTCGCGCTCGAAGTGTTCGATCAGCGCTGCCACGACGCGGCGATGCGTCAAGGACCCTATCAGGAAGCATGGCGCGCCGGCGCGGTGTTCACGGCACCGGATCTCGCTTCGCTTGCGCAATCGGCCGGGATTCCGGTTGATGCCTTGCATGCGAGCTTCGAGCAGGTGGAACGCGCGCGCTGCGGCGAGGCCGCCGATTCGCTGGGTCGCATCCGCTTCGGCCCGCAGCTCGAATCACCGTTCTACGCCGGCTGGGTGACCGGCGCGCTGGCCCACACCCAGGGTGGTCTTGCGGTCGATCGCCAGGCGCGGGTATGTCGCGACAATGGCACGCCGATCGCTGATCTCTACGCTGCCGGTGGTGCGGCAGCGAGCTTGGCGGGGCAAGGCGGCGAAGGCTATCTGCCGGGCAATGGCCTCGGCCAGTCGTTCGGCCTCGCGATGCTCGCGGCGCGATCGATGATCGCGTCACGCTAATCACTGCTCGACACGTGCCCCGGAAATACTCACTGCCCGCTTGAATTTTTCCAGTTCGCGTTGGTGCAGCGCCGCGGTGTCGGCGGCATTCGATCCAACGATGGTGGCGCCCATCTCGGTCAGCCTCGCGCGCACAGCGGGGTCTTCCATCGCGCGTCGCGATTCGTTGGCCATCCGCTCGACAATGGTGGCGGCGGTGCCGGCCGGTGCGAACAGGATGATCCACGCCGCCGCATCGAAACCGCGAATCGATTCCGACAGCGCGGGTACGTCGGGAAGCGTCGGTGCACGCGTCGCTGATGTCACGCCGATCGGGCGCACCGCGCCGCTCTTGAGGTGCCCAGGCAGGGAGGGCAATCCTTCCACCGCGACCTGCACTTCACCCGCGATGAGCGCCTGCATCGCCGGCGTCCCGCCGCGATAGGGCACATGCACCATGTCGAGCTTCGAGTCGGACTTGATGAGCTCCATCACGAGATGCGAGGTGGACCCTTGCCCGGAGGACCCGTAATTGACTTTGCCCGGGCGGCTTTTCACATAGGCAATGAGGTCATCGAACGTCTTGATCGGCAGTGCGGAATTGACGACCAGCACCTGCGGGAACGCAACGAGCTGGGTCACCGGGACGAAATCCTTGACCGCGTCATACGGGAGCTTCGCGAACAGCCACGGATTGATCGCCATGGTCCCCGGCGACCCGACCAGAAACGTTGTGCCATCCGGGCGCGCTCGGGCCGCAGCTTCGGTGCCGATATTGCCTGAGGCGCCGGTGCGATTCTCGATCACGAATTGATGATTGAGATTCTTCGATAGCTGTTGACTGACCAGACGCGCCACGACGTCCACCGCGGAGCCCGCGGTAAACGGGTTGATCAAGGTGACCGGACGGTTCGGCCAATCCTGCTGCGCAATAGCGGCACTGGTGGCGATCGCGCATAGGGCAATAAGGGCGAGGCGGCCTAGACTTGGCATAGGGTAGACACGGTATGATTGACGGACGGGTTGGCGGATTTCCAGATCATAGCGTGCGCGATGGCTGCAGCCCAGCTGGCATTGACACGGTGGGCGTTCTTACATTCAACTGTCCGCCATGACGACACATTTGTTCAGCCCACTTCGAATCGGCCGCATCGAGC